>SBHD01000075.1 GCA_006226345.1 Bacteroidota bacterium
GGTGAAAAGGTTCTTGGCTGCGTACTGCATCAGGTCCATTTAAGGCACCCATGGTTCAGTCTGAGAAGAACAACCTTTTCACCTTTACATTTTTCATTTTACATTTTAACTTTCCTTGTTTTATCGTGCAGCGAAACTGGCCGTTGAAGCACCAACAATATAAAAGCAAGGTCTTGCCGCCAATTTACCCGGCTTGCCGGGCGTTACCATTTTTTAAGGTAATCAGCCTGCTATAACAGAAAATCTATGCAGAAAACAACCTTTCGCACTCTTTTGTTGCTTCTTTTTGCCGGCTTTTGGGTCTGTTCGGCTTTCAGCCAGTCGGTTTTTGATTCCACCCGTATCGCGGTCCGGACCGAGGTATACTTTCCTTTCGGTGCGCATACCCTGGACCAGGAAGCGCAACACGCCCTGGACTCCTTTTTCAACCAGTGGGGAGACCTGCAGCCGCCCATGAAGATCCGGATCACTGCCCATACCGACTCGGTAGGCAGCCTGACCAACAACCTCGCCCTGTCCGAACGGCGGGCAAATGCCGTGAAAACGGCCTTATTGCGGCGGGGGGTGCCTGCTTCACAACTGGGCATCACGTTTTGGGGCGAACGGAAGCCGGCAGCCCCCAATGCCACGGAAGCCGGACGCCAGCAGAACCGGCGCGCAACGCTGGAGGCATATTTCCATGTCCCCATGGTGCCGTATTCCGGTCAGGTAAAGGACAAGACCACCGGCGCCGGCATTCCGGCCACCGTACACTTTTCCACCCGAACCCGCCGCGATTCCGTAGAAACCGATACGATCGGGCGATACCTGGTCCAGCTCCCCCGAGACTCGGTGGTCAAGATCGAGGCCTACGCCAAAGACCATTTTTTCAAGTCGGTCATGCAGCGCATCTACGGCACACCGGAAATGCTCCAGCGTATGCGGGAGCAACCCATGGAACTCACCCTGGCGCCGGCAACTACCGGTGAAAAAGCCGCGATCAACAACCTGTTTTTCGTCGGGAACCAGGCTGTCCTGCTCAAATCCTCCGAGCCGGAGCTCCCCAAGGTGCTGCGGTTTATGCGGGTAAATCCAGAAATTGAGGTGGAAATTGCCGGGCACATCAACCATCCCGGTGTAGCGCCTGAAGCCCTGGAGCGCTGGGAATGGAACCTGTCCGTTAACCGCGCCAAACTGGTCTACGATTTTCTGATCAAAAACGGGATCTCCGCCGAACGCCTGAGTTATAAGGGCTACGGGAATACAGAGATGCTCTTCCCCAACCGGGGCGCCAGCGAAGCGGAACAGGAGCAGAACCGGCGCGTGGAAATCCGGGTTAAATGAAAAATGTAAAATGTAAAATGTAAAAGTGAAAAGGTTCTTCTACGCGTACTGCATCTGTGAATCATTAATGAACCGCAGGTCCAGTACGAGTAGAAGAACCTTTTCACTTTTACATCTTACATTTTACATTTTAAATTTCTCACTCGGTGGCTCTCCACTTGATCGTGCAGCCCAGTGCTTTCGTTTCCTTCAGGTCAATATCCTTGCCTGCGCGCAGGGCATCGATCGCATTCTCCAGGTATTTTTCTTCTACCGCCGTAGCGTCATCATGGTTATCGTCGATCGCGCCGATGTAGCGCACCGTGCGCTTGTTGTCGAGCAGGAAAACGTGGGGCGTACGGGTAGCGCCAAAGGCTTTAGCAACCTCCTGCGTTTCATCATACAGGTAGAGGAACGGAAACCCTTTTTCCTTGGCACGCTCCTGCATTTTTCCAAAGCTGTCTTCCGGCTGACGGTCCTTGTCGTTCGGATTGATCGCTACGACCGGGTAGCCCAACGATGCATATTTGTTATGCAGTTCGATGATGCGGTCCTGGTACTTGATCGCAAACGGACAGTGGTTACAGGTAAAGATGACGATATACCCCTTGGCGTTTTCAATGCCGGCCAGAGAATATGATTTACCGTCTACATTTTTCAGGTTGAAGTCGCGGGCGGTATCACCGATATGGTACCCGCTGTGGTCGGCAGTAGTAAACGACCAGGCCACCAGGGCGATCGCCAGTGTGAGGAGTGAAAGTACTTTTTTCATATTGTATCAGACAGTTTGGTTGCTTGTTCAATGGTTCAGGACTTTTCCAGGGCCGCCTTTACGGCTTTTTCCAGGTCGTCATAGTGCAGCCTTTTTTCAAAAAACTGCTCAAAATCATGGCTTTTGCGCACAACAAGAGTCGCCGGGATAGCACCCGACCATTCCGGGCTCACCAGGTCGATCCACTTGTTGGGGGTTCGCTCGTCGATGTATACCACCTGGCTTTGCAGCTGTTTGCGCTCGAGGAACGACCTGAGTTTAGTGTAGACATCGCTGCGGAAATCCGCATTGACCAGGATAACCTTGACCTTTTGGTCGGCGTATGCCTGAGTCAGACGTTCGAATTCCGGCAGTTCTGCAACACAGGGCGCACACCAGGTCGCCCAGAAATTGAGGACGAAAACCGTATCGGATTCGCTGTTTTTCCAGGCGGTGAGCTGATCGGCCTTTATGAACGGAATGTCCTGCGCGGTCAGCGTAAAGGCCCAACCCGCCAGCATGCAGAGGAGAAGTGTTTTTTTCATAAGCACTGCTAATAACGTGAAAAGGAAGTATGTGTTTTAATATCAATCGACATAATCCGCTAAAACAGCAGTATTCTGCCGGAATTTCTAAGTCTGCGCTTTGTTGTCTGTGAATTCAGTTTAAAATGCCAAATTTGACGTACTTCTGACCGGAATTCTCATTAATCACCCTATTCTTGCTCCCAAAATCAAACGATCCATGCTAAAACATACCTTGTCTGTCCTGTTTTTTTTCCTGGCCCTGACCTTCCTCGCCGCCCAACATCCTCATACGACGGCGGAAGAGGCCCCGGCAAAACCCGAAACACACCTGCGCAACATACGCCAGCTGACGTTCGGCGGCGATAACGCAGAAGCCTACTGGAGCCCCAATGGCGAATGGCTGACCTTTCAGTCCAACAATCCGGCCTGGGGCCTGCAGTGCGACCAGATATTTGCCATGGAGGTGGAAAAAGCCGCCAACAACGAAACGTACCGGCCAAAACCGATCAGCGGAGGGCTGGGGCGTACTACCTGCTCGTACTTCATGCCGGGTAACAAACAGATCATCTATGCCAGCACGGTTGCCGGCGCCGATACCTGTCCGCCGGTACCCAACCTGCGCCGCGACGGCAAGTACCTTTGGCCGATCTACCCTTCCTACGACCTCTATGTGGCCGACCTGAACGGCAAGGTGGTAAAACGCCTGACCGACGACCCGGGTTACGACGCCGAAGCAGTACTGAGCCCTAAAGGTGACAAGATCCTGTTCACCAGCACGCGCAGCGGCGACCTGGAACTCTGGACCATGGACCTCGACGGCTCCAACCTTAAGCAGATCACCTTCGACCTGGGTTATGACGGCGGCGCCTTTTTCAGCCCTGATGGCTCCAAGATCGTTTTCCGCGCCAGCCGGCCCAAAACAGATGAAGAGATCGAAGAATACCGCAACCTGCTCAAGCAGGGCTTGGTGGCGCCCACCAACATGGAGATCTTCGTGTGCAACGCTGACGGCACAGACCTGCAGCAGATCACCCACCTCGGCAAGGCCAACTGGGCGCCGTATTTCCACCCGTCCGGGAAAAAGATCCTCTTCTCCAGCAACCACGCCTCCGAACGTGGATATGACTTCCAGATCTACATGATCAACCTGGATGGCACCGGACTGGAGCAGATCACCACGCGAAGTATTTTCAACTCCTTCCCGATGTTCTCTCCCGACGGCAAAAAGATCGCCTGGAGCAGCAACCGCGACAACAACGGTACCCGCGACACCAATGTCTTTGTGGCCGATTGGGTGGATTGAGCCCCCGAAGATGCTGAAACGTATAAAGTTCAATGCAAAGACGCCGGGACACAAAGCATCAAACTCCGCGTCCTGGCGCCTTAGCAGTGAATTAGACAATTCTGCGGCAGACATCGTTGCAGTTACATCAGATCTGGTGGTTAACCAATTTAGTCTCTGAAAATATTACTAAAGGACGGTGCGGTTAAAATCCGGGACTGAGCGTTTCGCTTTTACGGCTTCACATATATACTTAATATTCCGTTGTCTGTTCAGATGTCTCCCTTCGGTCGACATCCGGATGCAATTGTTTTCGATGTATGAATTGAAACCGTAGGAGTGAGATGCTCAGTCCCGGATTTTAACTGCTTTCAAAAACTAAATTGGCCGTCTACTGGTCGACCCACGCCTTAATCCGGCACGCCCATGTCCGCAGGCCGCCGGAAGGCCTTGCCGTCCCGTACCATCCGGCGGGCACGGGTCCAGTTATCCTTGTTCCAGCCTTGCTCCGTTTCATCCTCTTCGTGGTGTTCGATCTGAAAATATATGTCGCCGGGAGCACCAAAATGTCCCTGCTCGTCCGGTGTAGCCCCTTGCGGAAAGACGTAGGACTCGACGTGCGCAAACACCCCGGCATCGGCTACGGACTCGCAGGGCGGAAGACAACTCAGGCGGGAGCCATCCCAGAGCAGGTACCAGTCGTACCAAGGATACCCGCAGGCTTCATATCCGGCCGTACACACCAGGAGGGCGGAAAAGCCTTTCAGCCCGCGTGCGCCGGATTCGATCTCCCGGGCATACAGGCTATGTCCACCTGTCAGTTCAAGCCCGACAGTACACCGGTCAAGTACCGCACCGGCCCGCAGTGCCCGCACCTCCAGGCCGGTGTGCCGGGTGCCTTCCATTTCTTCAGAAACAACCGGCCCGAGTGCGGTCAGCCCCAGCACGAAGCGGACATCACCCAACTGCCGGACACCTCCGAACGAAAGCAGGCCTCCCCAAATGTAGCCGGTACGGTTATCCTCCAGGCGGATATAATACCAGGGGAGGGTCATTTGGTTAATGGTGCTGGTAGTTTCTGTGACCAGCAGTACGGTCACGGGAGTCCCGGCATCCAGCCGGGCCACCACCGGCGCCCGCGTGTCTGGCTGAGCACGGACGTTTGACTGGCTGGCAAAAATGTAGGTATCAAAGTTTCCGGGCAACGGATTTGGTTGCGCCGGCAACCGGAATGCCAGTAAAACGGAGCAAAACAGCAGATAGACGAGTCTTTTGCGCATGAGTGTGACAGAAGCCATGTTTGTTTGGACTACAGGCAACAAATCTCTGAATTTTAGTCGAAATTCGCCCGTATGCCTACTGACCAAGACCTGCAATCCATCGTCCGCTGTTTTTTTGCCGTCAAGCCACCGTTCAAGGCTACCCCACTGGCGTCCGGAAATATCAATGATACCTTCCGGGTCGACTTCAAAACGCCTCAGGGAAGCCAGTCCTGGCTTCTGCAACGGCTCAACCATCAGGTGTTCACCGACCCGTATGCAGTCATGCATAATATCCAACTGGTGGCCGATCACCTGAGCCGGCAGGATAACTTTCCTCTGCAGCTGCTCGTACCGGTGCCCGGACTGGACAGCCAGCTGCTCCAACGCGATACTGCCGGTAACTTCTGGCGCATGTTTCCGTACTTCGACCACAGTTATGTGCCCGAAAACCGTCCGGACCCGGAAGTGGCCTTCGAAGCCGCCCGGGCCTACGGGATCTTTCTGCAGGCCCTGCACAGTTGTCCGGCAGCCACGATCCGCGAAACCATTCCGGGATTTCACGATACCAACAAACGTTGGGTGGCCTTCCAGGATGTACTGGAAAAAGACCCTGCCCGCAGGGTCGCCGCCACACAGGCAGAGATCGGACAGATGCATACCGCCCGCCCGGTTTTCGATACCATTCAAAAGCTGAAAAAAACGGGCAGGCTTCCGCAACGGATTACCCACAACGACACCAAGGCCGGCAATGTGCTGCTCGATAGCCGTACCAACCAGGCTATTGCCGTTATTGACTGGGATACGATCATGCCCGGTACCGTGCTTTCCGACTTTGGTGATATGGTGCGGACATTCGTTCCGGATACCGCTGAGGACAGTCCGGACACCCCCCAACTCCGAAAGGATGTGCTCCAGGCCCTTTGCAGCGGCTTTCTGAATGAAACAGCCGACCTTTTGTCAGCAGAAGAGCGTAACCACCTGGCCCTCGGCGCCGCCTGGATCATTGGCGAGCAGGCCCTCCGGTTCCTGACCGATTACCTGGCCGGCGATGTATACTACAAAATCCGGCACGAGGAGCACAACCTCGTCCGCGCACGCAACCAGCTGGCCCTGTTCCGTACTGTCCTGGAGCAGTTAAGTACGATAGAAAGGCTTATCAATGATAAATGATGAATGATGAATGATGAATGGGTTCATAACTCATCATTCAAACTACTGCTTTTCGCGGATAGGACCGGCGCCGTCTGGTATTCAGCCGCGGCAGTGCGCTTTCCTGTAAAATATCAGCGAATTCGATCAGGCGTTTATTGACCCGGTCAAAAACGGAATCCGGTTCGAAGCGCAACCGTGTGTTATCCGGTTGTTTGCCGGCAGGAACACCGGTCAGCAATTCGACCCCTTCTTCGATAGTCCGGATAGCCCAGATATGGAATTTGCCGGTCCGTACGGCTTTGAGCACTTCGTCTTTTACCATCAGGTTTTTGAGATTACTGAACGGGATCATTACGCCCTGGTCGCCGGTCAGGCCATTCAGGTTGCAGGTATCGAAGAAGCCCTCGATCTTTTCATTGATCCCGCCGACAGCCTGGATCTCGCCCTTCTGGTTGACCGAACCGGTGACACCGATATCCTGGCGGATCGGCAGGCCGGAGAGGCCGGATAACAAAGCATAGAGTTCGGCACTGGAGGCACTGTCGCCTTCCACCTCCGAATAGCTTTGTTCGAATACCAGCTGGGCTGAAAGACTGATCACCTTGTCCTGTCCGAACAATTCGGCGAGATAGCCGGACAGGATAAGCACCCCCTTGGTGTGGATCGGTCCGCCCAGTTTGGCTTCCCGTTCGAGGTCGATAATTCCGCCCCTGCCGGCGCTGACACTGGCTGTGATGCGCGTTGGCCGCCCGAAGGACACATCGCCCAGGCCGATCACCGAGATCCCGTTGACCTGGCCGGTCTCGGCACCGGTGACATCAATGAACAGGATCTCTTTTTCCAGCATTTCCTGCACTTTTTCCTGCCAGAGGTCCGAACGGTGCAGCTGCTCGGAAACGGCCCGTTGCATATGTACCTGTCCGATCGCTTTCGCTTTGTCTTCCCGGGCATACTGATCGGCCTCTTTGACCAGGTCGATGATCGCACCGAAGCGGATGGAAAGTTTATCCTGGTCTTCCGCTTTCCGGTGGCTGTACTCCAGCAGCCGGGCCATGCCCGCCTGATCCGGGAGCAACAGTTTTTCTTCCCGGCAAACGTGCTGAATAAACCGGCAGAAATCAGCCACATTTCCGGGGGTATTATCCATTTCGGTATCGAAATCGGCCTTTACCTTGAAGAGTTCCCTGAAATCCTCATCGTACTTGTACAGTAAAAAGTACAGCATGGGGCTACCGATCAGGATGATCTGCACTTTCAGCGGCACCGGTTCGGGCTTCAGGCTTTTGGTGGTGAGGAAGCCGAGTTGTTCGCCCGGTTCTTCGATCACGATCTCCTCATTCCGGAGGGCCCGCTTGAGGCTGTCCCAGCTCAGGGGATTGCGGAGCACTTCAATGACCGGAAGGATAAGGTAACCGCCATTGCTGGCATGCAGGGCACCGCTCCGGATCAGGGTAAAATCGGTTACCCAGTTACCCATGACCGACTCTTTTTCGATCTTCCCGAACAGGTTGGTATAGGTAGGATTCAGTTCGAGTATGATGGGTGCGCCCTCCGTATTGGTATTATCTACAAATACATTGACTTCGTACCGGCGCGGGATGGCCCGCCCGCGGTGGATCCGCTGTACGGTACTGCCGGCCGGCTCATCCGGTTTATCATCCGGCTTGAGTTGGAGAAATTCCGGCAGGTGGGCCAGGATATCCGCCTTCATATCTTCCAGGAACCGGTGGGCGCCGCTTTCCGCCGTGTATTTACCGGCGACAGGGTGGAGCTGATCGTCCAGGGTGGCCAGTGCCACATTTTGTTCCAGTTCATACATCTGCCGGTCGGTACCCTGCTCCAGTTCCTTCATCTGCCGGGCCGCCACCCGGAGTTCTTCCTTGAACGCATCCTGCTGTTCTAGGATCTTTTCCTGTTTGGCTTCATCCAGTGCCATGAATTCCTTGTCAGTCATTGGCCGGCCCTCTACTTCGGGCACGGCAATGAGTTCAAGCGGCGTGCGTTGGATGATAAATTTATTGTCAAAGGCTTTTTTACCCAGAGTGCCCAGAATAACCGCTTCGTCGTCGCGGAGTTTCTGCAGGATCGTTTCGCGCTTGTTGCCGTATTCTTCACTTTCAAACACCCGCAGCAGGGCTGCCCAACTGTTGTTGACGAACTGGTATACATCCGAACGGAAAACCGGCGCCATACCTTTAGGCAGGCTGAGCCGGCATGGCTGGTAGGGATCAGCGAAGTTGTTGACATAACACCAGTCGCCGGGTGGGTTTTCCTGCCCGGCGATCTCTTTGAGGAAATGCCGGACGGCCGTCTGTTTACCGGTACCCGGCACACCCGCTACATACACATTGAAGCCCTGGCTTTTATTTCCCAGGCCAAACTGCAGGGCCTTTACGGCGCGTTCCTGGCCAATAATGGCCTTCGGCGCCCCTTTTTGTTCTTTTTCCGGCAGGGGAAGGGTTTCCGGTTTATAGGTTCTACGCAGTTGAGCGGCTTTGAGTTTCATGGTACGGTCAGTTAAAACGAAACCAAGCTATCGGGGACTGACATACAAATTCAATGACGTGTATCACCCCGGCACGCGACCCCTGTAATTTATTTTTGGAGGAGTAATCGACATATTCGTGCTGTGTTTTGGGTATTACCACCCTCAAACAGCCTCTGAACCAATTTAAACCTGCACAAGATGTTGGATCAAAAAAATATAAATACGCCGTCTGGCGGTTTTGGGGGGAAGAATGTGCGGCGTTGGTTTTACCTGCTGTTTTTCGTGTTCCTGGGTATGTACCTCTGGAACAGCAGCCAGCGGGCTGAAGAAACGACCTGGGGCGACTTCAATGCCAATATGCTCCAGCAACATGACGTGGACAAACTGGAGATCGTAAACAACGAGGAAGTGTACGTATTCATCAAGCCGGACAAACTTTCCAAGGAGCAATACAAACCGGTATCCACCAACCTGATCGGCCGGCCACACCCAGGGCCGCACTACCATTTTCGCATCGGCTCGGTGGAGGTGTTCAACCAGCAACTACAGGATGCCCAGCAGGATTTCGCACCGAAAGACAAGGTCGGGGTCGTGTACTCCAAAAGTGAAAACTGGCTGTCGGGGCTCCTGATGTGGCTGGTACCGCTGGCTTTGCTGGCATTCTTTTGGCTTTACATCCTTCGGCGCGTCGCCGGATCGGCCGGCACACCGGGCAGCTCGATCTTTTCCTTTGGAAAATCCAAGGCCGTCTTGTTCGACAAAGGCAACATCAGTCCGGTCACCTTTGAGGACGTGGCCGGGTATGAAGAAGCCAAAACGGAGATCATGGAGATCGTCGATTTCCTGAAAAAGCCTCAGCATTTCACCCGGCTTGGTGCCAAGATCCCGAAAGGGGTGCTGCTGGTCGGGCCATCCGGCACCGGCAAGACCCTCCTGGCGAAGGCCGTAGCCGGGGAAGCCGGTGTACCGTTCTTCTCCCTCTCGGGCTCGGAGTTTGTCGAAATGTTCGTCGGAGTCGGGGCGTCCCGGGTACGCGACCTGTTTGACCAGGCCAAAAGCAAAACACCCTGTATCATTTTTATCGACGAGATCGATACCATCGGACGGGTCCGCGGCAGAGCGGCTTCTTTTCAGGTCAACGACGAGCGGGAAAGCACGCTCAATCAGTTGCTGAGTGAGATGGACGGCTTCGAACCCAATACCGGCGTGATCGTCATGGCCGCTACCAACCGGGCTGACATCCTCGATCCGGCGCTGCTGCGCCCCGGGCGTTTCGACCGGCATATTTACCTGGAGCTGCCTAACCGCCATGAGCGGGAAGCCATTTTCCGGGTACACCTCCGCCCGCTGACATTGGATAAAAACATCGATGTGGAATACCTGGCCGGCCAGACGCCCGGCTTTTCAGGCGCCGATATCGCCAATGTCTGCAACGAGGCTGCCCTGATCGCCGCCCGCAGCAAAAAAGCCGCCATCGGCATGGCAGACTTTCACAGTGCCATTGACCGGGTCGTCGGCGGCCTGGAGAAGAAGACCCGGATCATTACACCTGAAGAGAAAAAGGTGATCAGTTACCATGAGTCCGGGCACGCCATCGTAAGCTGGATGCTGGAGCATGTGGATCCGTTGGTCAAGGTTTCGATCATTCCGCGGGGCAAATCGCTGGGCAGCGCCTGGTACCTGCCGGAAGAACGGCACATTCTGTCGTACAGCCAGTTGTATGAGCACCTCAGCGTCATGCTCGGCGGACGGGCCGCAGAAATGCTGATCTTCCACGAGACTTCGTCCGGCGCGCTCGACGACCTTGAAAAAGCCACCAAACAGGCTTATATGATGATCGGCGAACTCGGCATGAGCGATAAAATTGCCCATATCAGTTTCCATGATTCATCCGGCCTGCGCGAGGCCCAACTGTACAAACCCTACAGCGAGGAAACAGCCCGGCTGATCGATGCCGAGGTGCGGCGGCTGATCGCCGATGCCTTTGAGCAGTCGACGGATATCCTCACCAGCCACCTGACCCGGCTGCACCAACTGGCGGATCTGTTGTTACGCAAGGAAACACTGCTCCAGGACGACCTGGAACTGATCCTGGGCAAACGTCCGGGCCAAAACCCGGAAAAAACGACTAAAGAAGCACTATCCGGGACATAACAAACGTATAAATACCAGGCCTTTAAAAGAACAGGGATATGGCAAACAAACGGTGGTCCATAGGTGTAGACATCGGCGGCACGCACCTCAGCAGTGCGGTGGTGGAACTGTCGACCGGCCAGCTGGAGGAAGCGACGCTGGCAAGGGCCACTTTCAGCCATGAGGCGCCGGCAGATACCATCCTGCAACAGTGGGCAACAGGGTTAAATGACACCCTGGCGGCCACCGGCCGGACATTGGCCGGGATAGGCTTTGCCATTCCGGGTCCGTTCGACTACCGCAATGGTATTTCCAAAATGGAGCACAAGTTCAAAAGCCTGTACGACGTGCATATTCCGACAGCCCTGCATCCGTTGCTGCACACCGGCGGCCAGGAATTGCCTATGCGGTTTGTCAACGACGCCACGGCTTTTGCCGTCGGCGAATCCTGGATGGGACAAGGCCGGCCATACAGCCGGGTAGTGGTGATCACCCTGGGCACGGGCTTTGGCTCGGCTTTCCTGGAGGCGGACGTGCCGGTAGTGCGCGGCAATACCGTACCCCCGGAGGGCTGCCTGTGGCACGTACCTTTCCGGGACGGAATCGCCGACGACTATTTCTCCACCCGGTGGTTTACCCAAACGTATTCCCGGCTGACCGGCCGGGCCGTTACAGGTGTCCGGGAACTGGTCGAACTGGCCGATTCAGACCCTCGGGTTGATCAAATGTTCGAACAATTTGGCACCAATCTCGCGGAGTGCCTGGCTCCTTGGCTCCGGAACTTCCGGGCGGAAGTGCTGATCATCGGGGGAAATATCGCCCATACACTGTCCCGTTTTGGTCCGGCCCTGGAAACCGGCCTTCAGGCTGCGGGGGGGACTGTAAAAATAACACCGTCGGTCCTGTGGGAGCGGGCAGCCCTGTTGGGCAGTGCCCGGCTGCTCGATGAACCCTTTTGGAACAAGATCGCAATTCAATTACCCAACCTGTAAACCTATAATTATGGTACTCGACACTCCTATTTCGACGATAATGACCCGGGACGTATTTATCCTGGGCGCCGGCGATCCCCTGCGGGAGGCCGCATCAACTTTCAACGATCACAACATCCGCCACGCCCCGGTGGTATCACAGGGGAAACTGGTTGGCATGCTTAGCTGGATTGACCTGAAAAGGGTGCCTGCAGCGGAAGTCCTGGACAAACTGGGCTCCGGCTACGACGACCGGTTTGACGGCCGCCAGATCGTCGCCGACGCTATGAGCCGCGACCCGGTCAGCGTACAAGCCAACGATCCGATCCGTGAACTGGCCCATGTATTTGCCGAGCATGAATTCCACGCCGTACCGGTAATGGAAGGCAACCGGATCGTAGGTATCGCTACAACGACCGATTTGATCCAGTTTTTCCTGGATAACAGTGAAATGTAAAATTCAAAATTTAAAATGTAAAGGGGAAAAGGTTCTTCCATTTGTACTGTATCTGTGAATCATTAATGAACCGCAGGTCCAGTACGAGTAGAAGAACCTTTTCCCCTTTACATTTTAAATTTTACATTTTACATTTCTCAGGGCCCGCCGTCCAGCGCCTGGGAGGTAGTATTAAAGCCGATCACATAAACGCTGGACTTGACGCCTTTGCTGTCGAGGATATAACTTCGGCCGTCTTCGATATAAAGGGTTTTTAACAGCCCCTGGCGCAGGTTCTCGTCGTGGAACAGGTCCACACAGATCAGGGCACCGTCGTACATGGCCAGCACATCGGGCACCAGGGTATGGCCGACCACGATGTGCTTGGCGCCAGCGTAGTGCAACACTTCATCCATCTCTTCCTGGGAGATCTTGTGCTTGGCCGCATCGCGGAACCAGAAAATGCCGGTACGGGTATTGTATACGAGCAGGGTGACGGAATCGGCAATGTCGCTGTAGGTGCGGCCGAGACTTTTCCGGGCGATCACATTGATATCGCGAAAGGTGAGTGTGGTCCGGGCCAGGGCCGGGCTGATCCCGGCATGGCAGAAGACATAGTCACCGACTTTTTCCACGGCATTTTTAGTGCGGAGCCATAGCCCGAGTTCGGAATGATCGTCAAACCACAGGCTGTAGTCTTCACCGATCAATTTGGCATTTTCCATGTATTTATTCCGCACATACGAGTACTCACCGCAGAGGTTCATCACTTCATGGTTGCCCAGGACAAAATGGACCTGGCCGCCGGCTTCTTCTGCTTCGGGCTCGAGTTTATAGATCAACCAGAGCACTTCGGTAACATTGAGGCCACGGTCAAAAAAATCGCCGACCAGCATCAGATGCCCGTCGCCATAGATCCAATTGAAGTCCTCGTCGATCACTTTTGCCCCCTGTAGCATGATCTTGAAGGCTTCGAAATTCCCTTCGATATCGGAGAGGACAAGCATGCGATCGGGCATCTGATATTTATCCTTTTCAACTTTGAGCTTTTTCTGCAGCGGGAAGGTAAAGGAGTCGCCGGATTTAGGCAGCGTACAGGTCAGCTGGACCTCTTCGCGTTTGGTGTAATATTTTACCCGGACAATATTAGAAGTATCATCCAGAGCTTCAATCGTTTTCACCACAATATTTTTACCCCGGTAAAATACATGCGGACCGTCAGGACCGGCCTGGGATTTATCCACCGCCGGCCCGCCGGCATAGGCGACCGGCGTACCGGCAAGCAGAAGCAGAACAGGGAAGGCGAGCTGTTTGAGCAACATCATGAGTATTTTAGAACGTGCGTTGGCAGAGCAACAGCATAAACATAAACGATAAATAAACGGTAGCGACAGGGTAAAGGCACGTTTGATCCGGATCATGCCCTAATCTCATACTGTCGTTTAAGAGTGTGTTTGGGAATTTGACTTTGGGCTGCAAACAGCCAATTTCATTTCACTCTTCGTTAAAATTTTCGCCGGAGCTACCGGCTACGACTGCA
>SBHD01000388.1 GCA_006226345.1 Bacteroidota bacterium
GGCTTCCAGGACGTTTTTCGGGTTAAAATATATGCGCGCCGGTACGCCGAAGCCGTTGAGGATCGTAATGCCGATACCCATACTGCCGCCGTAGTCCTCGTATTCCGAGCCGGGGAAGGCAAACGGAGCGTCGGCGGATTGGGCGGTGCTAAGTTCCGGGCTGTGGAGGGTTTTCAGGGCAAACAGGTCGGGTGGGGTAGTGGAGGCGGTTTGGGCGGTCAGTTGAAGGGTCAGGATACAAAAAAGGCTTAAAAAGAGGCTGATCTTTTTCATGTGGCAGACAGGTAAAATGGTGAAGGATAGTCGGGCTTGCACCCACGGCCAAAGATAGGCGCGGCAGGCATATGGCGAAACCCGGCGGGTGCGGGTTTAACCGCTTTTAACGGGGTTTAACGGGTTTTAACGGTGGTGGAACAGGGCTGGTTTTAACACACTGGTAGTTTTCGTATCCGGATACCGCCTTCATCAATAGTGATCAGGCTACCTTCCCGAACGGCCTCTTCCAGGCTGGTAAAATTCAACAACACGATATTCCGGAATAGTTCGCGGTTAAGCGCTCCAAGCCGGAAAGTAATTACGGAGGGTAATTCTGCCTGGGACAGGGCCATGATCCTGGAGAAATCCAGGTCATTAGTCAAAATCGTATCTCCGGCCTGCCGGGCAAAATCAAGGATCGCTTCATCCGGTGCATTACCCAGGCCAACCGAATATACATGCCGGGCATGATGCCCATACTCCTGTAAAATAGCACAGAAGGAAGGCAACATGTTTTCGTCGAGCAGAAGATCCATGTGCTATTCGGAAGCCAGCCGGAGTGGCAGAAAACGATCCTGGAATTGAGCAGCAGCAAAAGCAAGTGCTTCATATACATCCTTGGTGGAGAGGACGGGGTATTCTGCTGCTATCTGTTCGACAGTCATGCCACCGGCCAGATAAGAGAGTATTGCCGCAACCGTTATTCGGGTGCCGGCAATCCTGGGCTGCCCGTCGCAGTGCTCAGGGTCCGCAATAATGCGTTTGAATCCGGTGAAATGTAGCTCTGGCATATGTATGGATCGCATACAAATATACAGGTTTTTGTTCAGTGATTGATCAGGCGTTTTAGGCAAGGGGTTGATACAAAAATGGGAAAAGCCTGTTGGACCGGGAAGCCGGGGAAGGAGCGGGATTACATTTTTTTCAATTTAATGTGTTAGGATATGCCGGAACAGCTAAGGAAAAAGCGGTGCGATTGGATTCCTGGACAGGGAGGCTCATTCTGATATCAACTTCCTCACAGGTCCTGGCGTCCGGTATTCATCCCCCTGCCTCCTTCAAAGGGGGAAATATGCTCCGCTCCGCTCCGCATATCCGCCGCGTACTGGAGGGCGTAGCCGGACAGATTCCCCATTTGAACGGGGCAGGGGGACGACAAACGGTGTATTATCCTGCCCAAAAAGGTCCGTTCCCATCGGGCTATTCTGTATTTTTCGTCCTGACAAACGAAACTTCGCCATACACCAAATCCTTGACCATGCCTGAATCACCCGCAAAAGCAGCCGGCACTGTTGTGAATGCCGACATCCGGATCGCCGGAAAACCGATACTCGATACGGTCCAAATAATCGCCATCCAGGTGCACCGCACCCTGGGCCGGGTGCCCACCGCAGAGGTCGGGGTCTACCTGCCGTTTGAAGCAGAGGAAGCCAAAATGTTCGCGCTTAGCTCCTCGGACCTGCTCCGCCCGGGGCAGGAGATCGAACTCCGGGCCGGATACGATAACGAAAACCAAACCATCTTCAAAGGAATCATTACCGGCCAGTCGATACGAACCCTGGAGGGCAAAGGCATTGTACTGACGGTGTACTGCAGCGACAAAGCCGAAGCGCTTATGCAGGACCGGCAAACGGTCTCTTACCACGATATCAAAGACAGCGCCCTGATCAGCAACCACATCCTGGAGCACGGCCTGCAAAGCGACGTGGAGGCTACCACTACCACTCACGATCAACTTGTACAGTACAACAGCACGGACTGGGATTTCATCCTGCGCCGGGCTGCTGCCAACGGCCTGCTGCTGTATGCTGAAGACGGAAAAGTGTATGCGCAAAAGCCCGCGACCGGCAGTGCGCCTGTGTTGCAGATCGATTTTAGCCTGGATGTGCTCGATTTTGACCTGGAAACAACCGCTCCGCCGTCTGCCGCTGTGCCGGATAAAATCCCGGCTGGCCGCCTCCGGCTTCGGCAAAAATCACCGACACAAGTCCGGCCCGTTGCAGCGCCGCTCCACGGCCACCTCTCCTTCTTAGGCCATGCAGGCCCCCGGGTGAACAGCCGTATCCGGCTCACCGGCTTTGGCGACCGCTACAACGGCGACGCATTGGTGTCGGGCGTACAGCACCGGATCGAAGCCGGGGAATGGCGCACTGCCGTCACTCTTGGACTGCCGGACCTGCAGCAGCAGGACGACCCCGCCACGGCTCACCTGGCAGGCTTCCAACAGCGTAACCTCCAGATCGGCTACGACCCCGCGTACCAGGCCCTGACCATCCGGACTCCCGCTGGCAATACCATTGTGCTGTCCGACCGATCGGAAGTCATTACCCTGCACGACGTTACCGGCAATAAAATTGAGATGACGACTGACGGCATCACCCTGCA
>SBHD01000225.1 GCA_006226345.1 Bacteroidota bacterium
TGCTGGCCGTAATGCAAGCCATTGATCCTGAATACTTCGCCTATTTTTCGTTCCGTACCTGGTTCAGTACGCAACTCAAAATGAGTCTTGTCTTCCGAACCATGTACTTACATTCCGGCTCACCAGAAAAGTTTAAATCACTTCATTGACAAGGACTGCATGCATATTATATACAACAGTCTGATACGACTGTATACATTACTTATCCGGTTAGCGGCGGTGTTTGACCCCAAAGCGGCCAAATGGGTGGCCGGACGTCAGGCATGGCAGACACGCTACCGGGCCTCCTTCGAAAAGAAGGGGGCTCTCCTGTGGATTCATGCGGCTTCCCTGGGAGAGTTCGAACAGGGTCGTCCGGTTATCGAAGCCTTTCGGAAACAGTTTCCCGAATGGCAGGTCCTGCTCAGTTTTTTCTCCCCGTCCGGCTATGAAATGCGCCGTCAATACCCCCATGCCGACCAGGTGGTATATCTCCCGGCTGACACCCCGGAAAACGCCCGGGAATTTTTGGACATCTTTCAACCGGACCTGGCCATCTTTATCAAATATGAGTTTTGGGCCAATTATCTGTTCGAGTTACAAAACCGCGCAGTGCCAGTGATATTGATCTCTGCGGTATTCCGGCAGGATCAGCCTTTCTTCCGGTTTTACGGGGGACTATGGCGCAGGATGTTGTCCTGTTTTGATCACTTTTTTATACAAAACGAAGCCGCTTCCGGCTTACTCGCACAATTGAATATCCGGGCGGTCACAGTGGCCGGCGATACCCGGATCGACCGAGTGTTACAGCTGGCGGAACAAGCGGTCCCCAATCCCGTTGTCCAGGCATTCGCCACCGGCGGGCATGTACTGATTGCCGGCAGTACCTGGAAAGCCGATGAAGACCTGCTTTTGGCTATGCTGGATTCCGCTGAAGGGCGGGGAATCCGGATGGTCATTGCACCACATGAGCCATCCGACAAGCATCTGGCTCAGTTGATGCCCCGGTTGTCTGCAGCCGTCCGGTATTCAGAATTTGTCCAGACTGATGTCCTGAGGCCCGACCAGGTGCAACGGTTGCAGGAATCCCGTGTCCTGGTGATCGACAATATTGGTATGCTGAATACGCTGTACCGGTATGGTTGGGCAGCATACATAGGTGGGGGTCTGGGAAAGGGAATACACAATACCCTGGAACCTGCAGCATTCGGTCTGCCGATCTTGTTTGGCCCCCGGTATCACAAATTTGAGGAAGCCCAGCAGTTTGTGGCCCGTGGAGGCGCCTTCCCTGTTACCAATGCGGATGATCTGAAAAAGGCATTGGCGCAATTAACAAACCCGGACCGGCACCAAAAGGCTTCAAACGCAGTATTGCAGTTTCTGAATGAAAACCGGGGGGGCACCGGGCGTGTCATTGGATATTTGACCACCCGCATTTCAGCCTGAGTTTTTTTTCAGACACCTGGGTGTTGATTTTGGGCAAACACGAGCATTTTCGCCATGGAATTCCTACCTTCGCGGCGCTTTTTACAAAAATCATCCATAAAATACATTCCAGTACATGCAAGGCTCTAGCATTACCATTAAGAAAGGGAAGCTGAAAGTCCCTAACGATCCCATTATCCCATACATTGAAGGTGACGGCATTGGGCCGGATATCTGGGCTGCCTCTGTCCGGGTTTTTGACGCCGCTGTCGAAAAAACCTTTAAAGGGAAGAAGAAAATAGTTTGGCGGGAGGTGCTTGCAGGAGAAAAAGCCTTCAATAAGACAGGCAGCTGGCTCCCGCAGGAAACCCTGGATATCATTAAAGAACACAAGGTCGCTATCAAGGGCCCCCTGACCACGCCCGTTGGCGGTGGGATCCGGTCGCTCAATGTAGCCTTGCGCCAACAACTTGACCTGTATGCCTGTGTTCGCCCGGTTCGTTGGTTCCGCGGTGTACCGAGCCCGGTCAAGCAACCGGGTCTGGTTGACATGGTCATCTTCCGGGAAAACACAGAAGATATTTATGCCGGGATCGAATATATGGCCGGCACGGAAGAATGCGACAAACTGCTGCGGTTCCTCCAAAATGAAATGGGCGTAACCAAGATCCGGTTCCCGGAAACCTCCTCACTGGGTATCAAACCGGTATCCATTGAAGGCACGGAGCGCCTTGTACGCGGTGCTATTGAATATGCGCTGCAGTACAATCGCAAATCGGTTACGCTGGTGCACAAGGGTAACATTATGAAATTTACCGAAGGTAAGTTTAAGGATTGGGGGTATGCGCTTGCCGAGCGGGAATATGCCGACCGGGTATTCACCTGGGCACAATACGACAAGATTAAAGAAACCAAAGGCGAAGCGGCTGCCAATCAGGCACAAAGCGAAGCCCTGGCTGCCGGCAAATTGTTGATTAAGGACGTAATTGCCGACGCCTTCCTGCAGCAGATCCTGCTGCGTCCGGCTGAATATGATGTAGTCGCCACGCTCAACCTGAACGGTGATTATCTCTCTGATGCCCTGGCAGCACAGGTTGGTGGTATCGGTATTGCTCCGGGTGCCAACATTAATTATACTTCCGGACACGCTATTTTTGAAGCAACTCACGGTACTGCTCCTAAATATGCCGGCCAGGATAAAGTGAATCCTTCCTCGGTC
>SBHD01000395.1 GCA_006226345.1 Bacteroidota bacterium
GGTAATTAAAAAATACAATTGGCAATTTCCTTGCCAGTACCTTCCATTGTGGATGATAATTTTTTTGCAGGAGTACAAGTTCAGCTAGTTTTGCCCGTGATCAATTGGAATTCTCCAAGTTTCTGTCTGATTGCCGGGGCCTCCAGATGCATCAGGGTATCCAGCATGGAAAGGTAAGGATGGAATTCCGTTCCGCCTTGCGTATAGGAAGTGACTTCCGGGCTGAGAAAAAATAACTGAACCTGATGCTGTGCAAAATAGTGCAGGTCATAAAGTTCCTGTCCGCCGATCGCATTCACATAAGTACCTGCCCCTTCCTGCCGGCAGATGTCCAGAATGCGGTGTTGTGCCTTCAGTTGGGCGTTGTTGTACCGGGAAGAGGAGTCGATCAGCGCTGTATCAATATGCAGGTAGGAGCAGACCAGCCGGATACCGGCCAGGTTCAGTTCCGCAATGGAGGTGTACTGCCCGGCCAGCAGGTTTTCCAGCATTGGAAATATGGTGCCAAAGCAGGGTGCTTTTTTGTAGGCCATTTCCAGGGTCCGGAGGAACTTAACTTTCCATTTCGGGTCGTCTGCCAGCGCTGTGTCGCGGATCGTACGGTGCTGGCTGACATTCTTTACCGGAATGGTGAACATGGCCGGCTGTTGTTGTACCAGGATCCGGTTTCGGTTGATCCAGCCTTTTTTGATGAAGTTTACATCGTCAAATACCACAAACTTATCTACAGCATGGATCAGCTGAAAATACCCGATGTACGGGAAGAAATAGGGTTGCATGATCGCAATCTTCATGGATTCAGTTGTTTTGGACCCGTAGCAGAAACCGGGCGATCATCTGTTGGGTTTCCGGCGAAAGATCGTGGTACATGGGCAGGCAAAGCACCCGGGTACTGATGTCTTCGCTTACCGGCATAGATTGCGCACCCAAATAGGGGAGCAGGTTGAGTGAAGGATAGAAGTACCGGCGCGGGAAGATATAGTTCACGTTGAGGATCTCCATGTATTTTTCAAGGGAGGCTTCATCCGGCAGCACCATGGGATAGTATGAAAAGTTATAGCCCTGTGGATCGGTAAGCCGCAAAGGCTGATAATCCAGGTTATGCAACAGGTCGCGATATAACAGCCATTGCTCTTTCCGGGAATTCAGGATCGCCTCTATATGCCGGAGATTGACAAGGCCCATGGCCGCATGGAATTCAGAGTTCTTTCCATTTATTCCCAATTCATCAAAGGTATTGGTACCGGTGTGGCCGAAGTTGCGCATCAGCGCAATCCGTTTCAGCACTTCAGGGTTCTGGGTAAACAATGCTCCACCTTCGATGGTATGAAAGAGTTTGGTTGCATGAAAACTGGTAGTGGAAATATCGCCATAGGCAAAAATACTTTTACCCTTGTACCGGGTTCCGAAGCAATGGGCTGCGTCGTAGATCACCTTCAGCCCGTGTTTATCGGCTATTTTCTGGATCTTGTCTACCTCACATGGATTGCCGTACACATGGGTGGCCAGGATCGCGGAGGTCTGTGGTGTTATGGCTGCTTCGATCTTGCCGGGATCGATGTTCAGGCTTTTTGGGTTTATATCCACGAACACGGGTGTCAACCCTTCCCAGACCAGCGAACTGACCGTGGCCACATAGCTGAACGGCGTAGTGATCACCTCACCGCGCAGGTCCAGTGCTTTGAAGGCCAGTTGCAGGGCAATTGTCCCGTTATTGACGTACAGCAGGTGTTTCAGGTCGAGATACTCCTTGAGCTCCAGTTCCAGTTCATTGACCAACGGACCGTTATTGGTCAGCCAGTTCCGCTGCCAGATGCCTTTGATATATGCTTCGTACTCTTCTTGGGGCGGGAGGAATGGTTTGGTGACCGCAATCATAACGGGTGCGCTGTTTAGAGGATAGTTAAGGTATTTGGTATCCGGGCCTGATGCCCGGATGTGATCGGGTCAATCCTCGCAGCCTGGCCAGTCCGGCCCTTCGGATACGGTCGGACCGAATGGTAATACATGGGCAAAAAATATGCCGGTACAAAACTACTTTAAAATCATCAGGTTGCTACAGGGGGTGAAAATAAGGACGCCAACAGGGGCCGGTTACGGAATTACCCCGACCTGACAACCAAATACTGTTTTATTAGGTTAAGTAGACTTGTAAATAATAGTTTTATTAAATCCTGATATATGCAAATCGCGATCATCGGTACCGGCAAAGTCGGCGGAGCTCTGGCTACACAATGGGCCCGTGCAGGACACACCATTCACCTGGGGGTACGGGACATCGGGCAGTTCAAAGGGAACCATTTGTTGGAAAACCCCAATACCAGTCTGCATCTGACCCGGCAGGCTGTCCAGTTGTCCGATGTGATCCTGGTAGCTACCCCACCTGAGTTGGCTCCGGAATTGACGGAAGTGTTTGGTGATGTAACGGGAAAGGTCATCGTGGATGCCACTAACGCCATTCGCAACCGGCCGGGGCCCTATCCAACGGCCTATCATGCTTTTGCGGCGCTAACCAAAGCACAGGTGGTGAAATGTTTCAATACTACCGGGTTTGAGAATATGTCAGACCCTGATTATGGCAGTGTCCGACTGGATATGTTTATGGCCGGCGATAGTGC
>SBHD01000401.1 GCA_006226345.1 Bacteroidota bacterium
GTTAAACTTTCTTTAAAGTCCCCCACCCGCAAATGCCCTATCTTTGTTTTTCGGTTATATCGGTGCTACTTTTGTTTGCATAATCAGTCTAAAGGCTGCCAACGAACCGCTTCTTTCATTTGAATCCAACAAACTTGCTATGCGCAAACTTCTCATATTGCTCCTGATCGCGGGTACCTCTGCCGCCCTTTCGGCGCAGAACACGCAGCGTAGCGGCTCCAAATCAAGCCCCCCGACGCGTACCACGACGACCAAGACCCGCACCGAACTGACGCCCAAGGCCGGATTGGACGCTTCTGCCAAATCGCGTACCGAGACGCCCAATACCCCTACCCAGCGCACGACCACCCGCCCGGCACAAGCGCCCGGCACCACCACCCCGAAAACTGTACCGTCCCAGATGCCGGATGCCCCCCAGCTGAAACAGGATGATCCGGCCGTAGAGATCGAATGGATGACCATTGAGGAAGCCCTGGAACGCTCCAAGACAGAAAAACGGAAGATCTTTATCGATGTCTTCACCGAATGGTGCGGCTGGTGCAAACGCATGGACCAGTCCACATTCGTGGATCCGTCCGTTGCCCAATACCTGAACGAGAACTACTACCCTGTGAAGTTTGACGCCGAACAGCAGGACGAGATATCCTTTAACAACAAGACCTACCGCTTCCGCAAAAATGGCGCCCGCGGCTACCATGAACTCGCCGCCGAACTGCTCAACAACCGCCTGAGCTTCCCGACCGTGGTGTTCCTGGATGAAAACATGCACGTCATCCAGCCGATCCCCGGCTACCTGGAAGCCCAGAAACTGGAAACGATCCTGAACTACTTCGGCACCGACAGCCATAAAACAACGCCCTGGGAAACATACGAACGCAAATTCTCGGAGAACCAACGGTAACCCCTCCCCAATGTGTAAAACGGGGCTTCCGGATTGTCCGGATGCCCCGTTTTCTTTTTGCCCGCAACCAATCGGCTGAAAAGCCGTTATTTTACGGACCGGGCAACCGCTTTTTCATTTGAAATTGGAAAAGAAAAATTTGAAATTGGAAAAGTGGGTCCCGGGTAACTAAACCTGGTTGACGTGGCAGGCAACTCTTTCGGTACACTATTCCGCATCACCACCTTTGGCGAGTCCCACGGGCCGGCTATCGGCTGTGTTATCGACGGCTGCCCCGCCGGACTGGAGGTCGACCCGCATCTTATCCAGCAGGAACTCGACCGGCGGCGCCCCGGACAAAGCAGCCTGGTCACCCAGCGCAAGGAAAGCGATACGGTACAGGTGCTCAGCGGCATATTCGAAGGTAAAACCACCGGCACTCCTATCGCACTCCTGATCCCCAACGAAGACCAGCGCCCCAAAGATTACAACCACCTTAAAACCGCCTACCGCCCCAGCCACGCCGACTATACCTGGCAGGCCAAATTCGGGCACCGCGACCACCGGGGCGGCGGCCGCAGCAGCGCCCGGGAAACCGCCGCTCGTGTGGCAGCCGGTGCCATTGCCAAAATACTGCTGCGCAAGGCTGGCATACAGGTACAAGCCTATGTCAGCCAGGTCGGCGCGCTTGCCCTGGAAACACCCTATACCGAACTCGATCTGTCCCAGACGGAAAACACGCCCGTCCGCTGCCCGGACCCGGAAACGGCCCAACAGATGATCCGGCTGATCGAAACCACCCGGAAAGCCGGCAACACCCTCGGCGGCGTGATCACAGCCGTGGTCACCGGCTGCCCACCCGGACTCGGCGAGCCGGTCTTCGACAAGTTACATGCCGACCTGGGCAAAGCCATGCTCAGCATCAACGCCGTCAAAGGTTTTGAATACGGCTCTGGATTCGCAGGCGCAGGCATGCACGGCTCGGAACACAACGACCGTTTCACGGAAGCAACCGCCGGGCGACTCCGGACTTCCACCAATTTTTCCGGCGGCATCCAGGGCGGCATTTCCAACGGCATGGATATCTATTTCCGGGTGGCCTTCAAACCGGTGGCCACCATCATGCAGGATCAGGCATCCGTAGACGAAGCAGGCAATCCCGTAACCATAAAAGGGAAAGGCCGGCACGACCCCTGCGTGGTGCCCCGGGCAGTACCCATCGTGGAGGCCATGGCCGCGCTGGTACTGGCCGACCACCTGTTACGACAGCATGTGAATGATGAATGGTTAATGATGAATGATGAATGACTACACATCCCCCAAAGGTGAACCCATTCATCATTCATCATTAACCATTCATCATTAAAAAAATGTTTTTACTCCCGCGTTGGCGCGCCCTCTGGAATCCGGATATGTACCACGGCTGGGGGCGTACCCGGAACTACTTCGAAGGCTGGTATTTCAAACTGGTCAGCGTCAATGAAGATGCCGCACTGGCGGTCATCCCGGGCATTTCCATGGATGCCGAGGGGCGAAAGCATGCTTTTATCCAGGTGATGGACGGTAAAGCCTGCACGTCCCGGTATCACCGGTTCGATGCAGCTGCTTTCCGCGCTTCCAAAAAGCATTTTGCCGTGCAGATCGGGGACAACTATTTTTCCGCTTCGGAGCTCCACCTGCACCTGCCCGGACTATCGGGCACCCTGCATTTTCACGAGCCACAGCCCTGGCCGAAAATGCTCGGAGCGCCCGGCATCATGGGCTGGTATTCGTTCGTGCCTTTCATGGAATGTTTTCACGGAGTGGTTAGCCTTCAGCATACCCTGGAAGGAAAACTCCATGCTAATGATCAGGACCTTGATTTCAGCGGAGGCCGGGGCTATACGGAAAAAGACTGGGGGCGTTCATTTCCGCGCGCGTATGTCTGGATGCAAACCAATCATTTTGATCAGGACACGCCGGCATCCATGATGGCGTCCGTAGCCCACATTCCGTGGCTGCAAAGTGCATTTATTGGCTTCATCAGCGGGTTCTGGCTCGACGGCCGTTTGTTCCGCTTCGCTACCTATACCGGGGCCCGCCAGCACCTCCGGATACAGGATGAATCCCTGACCCTGGTTTTCCAAACACCCAGGGCCGAACTGCGTATACAGGCCCACCAGGCTGCCGGTACGGCCCTGCACTCCCCAATCTCCGGCGAAATGACCGGCAAGGTCAATGAAAGCCTGCAGGCTACCATTCAGGCCGAACTCCTGGAAAACGGCCGGCGTATCTTCGAGGGAACCGCCCGGACCGCCGGTCTGGAGGTCGCCGGAGAGACAGATATTTTACTCAGGGGATAGTATTTGTGCCTTCTTCCGGAACATGGTAATGCACGACCAGTTTAGTTTTTAAAAAGCCGGGTAAAATCCAACACCCGGTTCGACAATTTTTCACCACGGAGATGCCAGAACGCGGAGTAAAACTCTTTGCGTCCTGGCGCCTTGTCGGTGAATTCAAGAAAACGAAAAAACCATTTTCGTATGTGGGATTCCGTCTTCCAGGTACTCCTCGCCGGTGGAAACAAAACCCAGGCTTTCATAAAACCGGAGCAGATAGGTCTGCGCACCGATCTTGATATCCGTCGGGCCGAACAAATGCCTGCACATGGTAATGCTGGTCTGCATGATGGCCCGGCCGGCACCTGTGTTGCGGGCAAACGGCGCGCTCACCACCCGGCCGATGGAGGTATACTCCGGGTAGGATGTCCCCCGGGGCAGTAACCGGGTGTAGGCCGCCAGACGCCCCGCAGCATCCCGGCCCAGCAAGTGCCAGGCGGGCTGGTCCAGGCCGTCCGCATCCAGGAACGGACACGTCTGCTCCACCACAAACACCTCCTGCCGGAGCGCCATGATGGCGTATAATTCGTCCAGGGTAAGGTCATAAAACGGCAGGCAGGCGTAATGAAGCATCGCGTTCGGGTTTTGTTCGGTCAAATGTACTGGTTCCTGCCTGAATTGGCTATTTCGTCTGAAAATGCAGTAAAAAGCGCTCCGCCCGTGCAATTCCTGCACCTGCATTTTTACCTTTGTCAACCATTCGCCAAAACGGTTGTTTATCGCATAAACTATCTAAACATGACTAAATCAAATTACTTAACTGCTCTTGCTCTACTTTTCACCCTGACTACCGGCTTTGCCCAGATCACTACTCCGGCGCCTAGCCCGACCGGTAAGATCAGCCAGGCTGTAGGTCTGATCAATGTTGACGTCGAATACTCCCGCCCAAGCATGAAAGGCCGGAAGATCTTCGGCAGCCTGGTACCTTACGGTGAAATGTGGCGTACCGGCGCCAACGCCTCCACCAAGGTTACATTCAGCGATGCCGTCCAGGCAAACAACGTGTCCCTGGATAAAGGCACCTATGCGCTGTACACTATTCCGGGTGAAGCGGAATGGACGATCATTTTCTACACGAACACCTCCTACTGGGGAACACCGGGCCCGAAAGACTTCAAAGAAGAGGAAGTTGCAGCCCGCTTTAAAGTGCCGGCACAAACCCTCAGCGCCCCGGTTGAAACCTTCACGATGAACATCGGCAACCTGCACAATAGCGGGGCAAGCCTCGAGCTGATGTGGGAAAACACCATGGTTTCCATTCCGGTCGTCGTGGACACGGATGCCAAAGTGACGGCTTCCATCGAGTCGACTATGGCAGGTCCGAAAGGCCGTGACTATTACGTAGCTGCCCGCTACTACCAGGAACAGAAAAAAGATATGAAGAAAGCCCTCGATTGGGTAAATAAAAGCCTGGAACTGGACGGTGAGAAGTTCTGGGTACTGCGCCTGAAAGCCAATATCCAGGCTGACCTGGGTATGTACAAGGACGCCATCACGACGGCAAACAAAAGCACCGAACTGGCTAAAGCCGACGGCAATACCGACTATCCGCGCATGAACGCCGAGTCGATCGCCGAATGGAAGAAGAAAATGTAAGCCGGGTCGATATTGCTTATCGATATGAAAACGGGCAGCTCCAAAACTGGAGCCGCCCGTTTTTTATTCCCGGCCACTGCCATCCCGCCAGTATCCTTATTGATTATATTTGCTAAAAGATCTTCTGCCATGCGTCCGGTTCTCTACCTGTCAGTACTTGCACTTGCCCTGTTTTTTCACCCTGTCCTCTCTGCCCAAAATCCTGGTTGCAATGGTATCCGGTATAAACAGGATATCACCTCCAGCGTAAAAAAGACCACGCTGCAGTATTCTTTAGCAACCAATGCCGTGGGGGTGGCGATGAACCTGTCGATGGACGTATACGAACCGGATGGCGACACCACATCCAAACGCCCGGTGATCATCCTGGCGCATGGCGGCAGTTTTGTCTTCGGTAACAAGTCAGATATGGCCCCCCAATGCGAACTGCTGGCCAAACGCGGGTATGTTGCCGCGTCGATCCAGTACCGGCTTTTTCCGATCTTTCTTCTGGGTTTTCCGGACTCCATCGGACTGATGGATGCTGCGGTAAAAGCAGTCGGCGACATGAAGTCAGCCGTGCGCTTTTTCCGGAACGATGCCACCACTGCCAACCAGTTCCGGGCCGACACCAACCATATTTTTATCGGCGGTTATTCTGCTGGCGCCATTACTGCACTGCATGCAGCCTACCTGGATGAAAATGATAATATTCCATCCTTTATTCAATCCCGCATCATTGCCAATGGCGGGATCAAAGGAAACAGCGGCCCGGCCAACAAAGCGTATTCCTCCGAGGTACATGCTGTGATCAATATGTCCGGCGGCCTGTATCGCAGCGCCTGGATCAATGACGGTGACTTGCCGGTTAGCAGCATCCACGGGACGGAAGACGGAACCGTATATTTCACTTCCGGCTATGCCGCCAACACGGTCTACCTGGAAGGCAGTTCCCTGCTCCACATCCGGGCACAGGACGTGGGTACTTGGAGTTACCTGAAAAAAGTACCTGGTGCCGGTCACTCCGACCTCTACAGTGAGCCGGCATACGCCACCACCGTCTATGATTACTGGAAACGCACCACCGCACTACTGGAATTTCTGACCTGCTTTACCGACACGCTGCCTGAAATCACCACCGGTATCCATCCGGCAGAACCGGCCCTGGTGCGTTGGGCTCTTTATCCCAACCCGGCACAACAGGATGTAGCCTTTGTCCGGCTACCCGCTGGCATTATTGCAGCGCAGGCGGTGCTTTATGACATTTCCGGCCGGGAGGTGATCCGCATAGACGGCCTTTCTCCAGGGGAGAACCGGATCCCCCTGGCTGGGGTGCCCGCCGGCGTGTACATCCTGCGGCTGTGGGACACGGCACTTTCCGGGGTGGACCTGGGCGCCCGGCAGTTTGTGGTACGATAATGCTGGTGATAATCACTACTGGCCTGCAGGAGGGCTAGATGGGATATTTCAGTTTTGCTTTCCGGAAGGAGAAACGCTGTGTTTTGGGATTGACAAATAATTGATTACATGATTACATGATTACATGATTGCAGAAGTGATGGAGGATGGTAAAGGGCTGATTTTTCTGCGAGGGGCTATTGTCAATCCGCAATCATCCTTATAAAATTCCTTCAACAATCATGTAATCATGTAACCTATTAATCGTCAATCAAAAGCCCTCCCTGACCGTTTTTCAAAATCCAAGGGTCTAATGCATTTAAATAAAAATCCCCACAGCAACCAAAAGCCGCTGTGGGGAAAAGCACCTTTATAACCGGGGTTACTCCGGCTTGGAGCTCATTTTATTGCTCTCTTCTTCATTCTCCTCTTCATCGTTTTGGTTATCCTTACCTTTTGACTTGGAAGTTTTCTTCTTCTTTTCCTCGGCATAACTGATCACCAGCCCTTCTTTTTCCTCGTTGAGCGATGCCAGCAGCGAAGCGCCTTCGCCCGGATTTTCACTCAGGATAAACTCCGCCAGCGGATCCTCAATGTATTTCTGAATGGCCCGGTGCAACGGACGCGCACCAAATTGCGGGTCATAGCCTTTCTCGGCAACGAAGTCCTTGGCTTCATCCGTAAGCGCCAGAGCGAGTTTCATGTTCTGCAGACGGGTCATCAGGCCGGACAGCGCGTTATCGATGATCTTGAAGATCTGTTCGCGGCCCAGAGCGTTGAACACCATCACATCGTCAATACGGTTGAGGAATTCCGGCGAGAATGTCCGCTTGAGTGCATTCTGAATAACCGTCTTGGTATGCTCCTCTGCAGCTTCCTGGCGGGCCTTGGTGGCAAAACCAACCCCCTGACCAAAGTCCTTCAACTGCCGCACCCCGATATTCGAGGTCATGATGATGAGCGTATTCTTAAAGTCGACCTTGCGACCCAGACCGTCGGTCAGCTGACCATCATCCAGCACCTGCAGGAGAATGTTGTATACATCCGGGTGAGCTTTTTCGATCTCATCGAGCAACACCACCGAATACGGCTTGCGGCGTACCCGCTCGGTCAGCTGGCCACCTTCTTCGTAGCCGACATATCCCGGAGGCGCACCGATGAGGCGGCTGACGGAGAATTTCTCCATATATTCCGACATGTCGATACGAACGAGCGAGTCTTCACTGTCAAACAGGTAACGCGCCAGGGCTTTTGCTAATTCGGTTTTACCCACCCCTGTCGGACCCAGGAAAATAAAGGAGCCGATCGGCTTCTTCGGGTCTTTCAGGCCTACGCGGTTACGCTGGATCGCTTTGGCGATCTTGGTGATGGCCTCATCCTGACCGATGACCATTTTGCGCAGATCATCCGCCATGTGGACAAGTTTATTGCTTTCGCTGGTAGCGACCTTTTTCACCGGAATCCCGGTCATCATGGCTACGACTTCAGCAATATCGTCCTCTTCTACCGGATAGCGCTTGGTCTTACTCTCTTCTTCCCACTCTACTTTGGCAAACTCCAGCTGCCGCATCAGCTTGCTTTCCTGGTCGCGCAGGTTGGCAGCGTCTTCGTATTGCTGATTTTTGACTGCCTGGTTTTTCTGCTCTTTCAGCTCCTCTATCTTCTTTTCCAGATCTTCAATATGCTTCGGAACAGTGATGTTCTTCAGGTGCACGCGAGCACCTACCTCATCCAATACATCAATAGCCTTATCCGGAAGGAAGCGGTCGGTGATGTAGCGGTCGCTCAGTTTAACGCAAGCGGTCACGGCCTCGCCAGAGTATTCCACATTGTGAAACTCCTCGTACTTGGGTTGGATATTTTTCAGGATGTTGATCGTGTCCTCCTGGCTTGGCGGGTCTACCATGACCTTTTGGAAACGACGGTCAAGCGCACCATCTTTTTCGATATACTGCCGGTATTCATCCAGCGTGCTGGCACCGATGCACTGCAGTTCACCCCGGGCAAGCGCCGGCTTGAAGATATTGGAGGCATCTAGCGAACCGGTTGCACCGCCAGCCCCTACAATGGTGTGGATTTCGTCGATGAACAGGATCACATCCCGGCTTTTTTCCAGTTCGTTCATAATGGCCTTGATCCGCTCTTCAAACTGCCCACGGTACTTGGTACCGGCAACGAGGGCTGCCAGGTCGAGCATCACAATGCGTTTGTTGAACAGCGTACGGCTTACCTTTTTCTGGATGATCCGCAGGGCCAGGCCCTCCACAATGGCAGTTTTACCCACACCTGGCTCACCGATCAGGATCGGGTTGTTCTTTTTACGGCGGCTCAGGATCTGACTGACACGCTCAATCTCGGTCTCGCGGCCGATAATGGGATCCAGTTTGTCTTCCTCGGCCAGTTTGGTAATATCACGACCGAAGTTATCCAGCACCGGGGTTCGGCTCTTTTGCTGTCCTTTCTGGCCGGAGCGGTAATTACGCTCCTCCTCCTCTTCATATTCCCCGGAACCTTCGCTGGAAGCCTGGGAGAAGAGGTTGGGATGGGCAAGATCTTGTTCCGACCGTACGTATTCGAGTTCTTTCTTGAAGTTTTCGTAATCCACGTCGTATTCGTTTAAAAGTTTGGTCGCAAAGGTATCCGTGTGTTTCAGGAGCGAAAGCATGAGGTGCTCCGGAAAGATCTCTTCGCTTTTCATGAGTTTGGCTTCCAGGAACGTCACTTTCAGGACACGCTGCACCTGTGTGGTCACCTGGAATTCGCCCACGAACAGGTTTTCAGCTGGCGGATATGCACTGAAACGCGGAATGGAGCGCTCCAGCCTTTTTTTCAACTCCTGGACATCCACCAACAAGGCATCCAACACACGTACCGGCAGGCTGTCCCGCTCCGCGATGATCCCCAGCAGCAAATGTTCAGCACCAATATAATCATGCCCCAGCCGCCGTGCTTCCTGGCCGCTCTGGTGTATGATCTGCTTTACAATCGGAGAGAACTTTTTATTCATGGACAATGATATGGTTAAAAGCTATTAAGGTGCAACAAGGCCCACTTATTGCCACCAAGTTAAATGATGGGACAAGTTTAACCTTATTAATGGGTAAATTTCAATTTTTTCTTACCGAATCCGGTCTCCTTTTAACAAAAAAATACGTGTGCTGGTTTAGCGGCTACCCGAACTTGCGGGAGTTCCGGACGAGCAGGTAATAATTCAGAGTTCCTTCTGGCACGGGGAAAATAGTGCCAACTTGAAATTCCTGACGCTCTGTCAGTTGCAGGCCGGCGTAAAAAAGCGGCCGGATTTGTTTTAAAAATCCGCCGGGCATTACCTACATTTGCGATTGCCTTTGACCGGTAATATGGAAAAAAGGTTGCAAAGATCGCATCTCTTTTTTCTGAAAATCAGACTATTATGAAATACAACATCGATAAACAGGAGAACTACGCGGTACTGACCCTGGAAGAAGAGAACCTCAATTCAGTACTGGCGCCGGGGCTGAAAAGCGATTTTATTATCTTTCACCAGGAAGGTATCCGCAACCTCATCCTCGATCTGACGCAGGTCAAGTTTGTAGACTCCAGCGGTTTAAGTGCCATATTGACAGCACACCGCCTGTGGAAAGGCAGCGGCTCATTTGTCATTGCAGGCAAATTACAGCCGATGGTCACCAAATTGATCGAGATCTCCCGACTGGACACCATCCTTGTCCTGCTGCCGACTGTAAGCGAGGCCGTGGATTATGTAAAGATGGAAGAGGTAGAACGTGAACTGAAAGGCGGGGAATAAACTTTCCTGCTTTTGCAAAAAAGCCCTGCTCCGGAATCCGGAGCAGGGCTTTTTTTATCTGCCAGCCAGCATCAGGCCGCATTCCGGGCAGCGTTGATAATACCAAACATGGCGCGCAGGACCAGTTTTCGGTACACTTCCTGCTGTCCTGCCGGTAATTTTCCGGATTGCAGGTGCTGCAACGCGTATTGCTGGATCGCAATAAGCGGTTCCACGATCCCCTCCCGCAAGGCAATGCTGGTCCGGGATGCCGGATTGTCTGCCAGCAATTCGCTCTGCCCTGTCAGCTGCAACAGCCCGGATTGTGTGGACTCGTATTCCTGATGGAGCATATTCCAGAATGCACCAAACTCCGGATGTTCGGATAAATAACGGGAGAGTTGAAAATTGGATTTGCTAAGCGACTGCATGGAATTTTCAATCAACGTTTGTAAAAACATGGAGTGTTGATACAATCGTTTGAGTTCAGACCACCGTTTTGACTTTTTCATTTTTGCCAGGGCCGTACCGAAACCGAAATAGCCCGGCACATTCTGTTTCATCTGTGCCCACGCACCCACAAACGGGATGGCGCGCAGATCTTCAAACCGCAGCGCTGCAGCGCTACCCCGCTTGGTGGGCCGGCTTGCAATATTGGTGTCGCCATACCATTTCAGCGGTGTGATCTGCTCCAGGTAGGGTACAAACCTGGGATGGTTTTTCAGGTCAAGATATGCCTGGTAAGAGGCTTCTGCCAGTTCGTCCATCAACTTTCTGTCGGCTGCTGTCAGTTCCTGGGCATGCGTACCGAAAAGATGGTTTTCCAGCCCCGAACTCAACAAAAGTTCCAAATTAAAGCGCGCAGAAGGAAGGGTGCCGTAGGTACTGCTGACCGTTTGTCCCTGTACCGTCACATGGATTTCCCTGTTCTCAATAGCCGCACCCTGAGCGGCATAGTAGTTGGCGTTGTTTCCACCTCCCCGGCCGGGAGGGCCGCCGCGCCCATCGAAAAAGATGATCGATATACCGTGTTCACGACTTACCCGCGTCAGTTCTTCCTTCGCCCGGTAGATACTCCAGTTGGCCTGCAGGTAGCCACCGTCTTTGGTACCGTCTGAGAAGCCCAGCATTACAGTTTGCACGTTTCCGCGCGCAGCCAGGTGGCGGCCATAGTGCTCATTCGTGTACAGGCGGATCATCACATCCGGGGCCTCCTTCAGGTCGTCAATGGTCTCAAAAAGCGGGACGATATCCAGCGGGATCGGATCAGCCCCTGCGGTGGCCTTGTTGCCGTCCTCCGGATTGGTGGAAAGTCCCGGCAAGGTCAGTCGTGCCAGTGCCAGTACTTCAGCCACATTAAGCGCCGACTGGCAGTTGCTGATGATATACCGGTGGCACCCCAGTTCGCCGTTCTCCCGCTGGATTGCCGAGATCGCCCGGAACGACCGGATGGTCTCCTTCACAAACGGGTCGGCGTAATCATTTTCGTCCAGCTGGAAATTTGTGGTCAGCAGCCGGTTGATGCGGGTCTCCTCATCAGCCTGTTTGAACTCTTCCAGGCTGAACCATGGAAACTTGGCGCTCCAGTTTTCGAGGATAGCATTCCAGACCGCACCATGCTTGCGACTATCCTGCCGGATATCCAGGCTGGCAAAATAAAAACCGAACACCCGGACTTTCAAAATGAGCCGGTCTAGATCATCCAGAAAAAGTGCATCATGTTCCTCCGTCAGAATACGCCTGGCCTCCAGCAGATCCTCCAGCAATTCATCACAGGTGTGGTACGTGTCTCCTTCAGGGGCGTACAGGGTATTGTTGATTTTCTGCTCCGCCTTTGCAATCCAGTCTTCCGTACCGCGAAAGGTGAGGCGGCGGCGCAGCTGTCGGATGTCATAAAAATACCGGCGCAGAATAGCCTTGCGCATCCGGGCCGCCACTTCGAGCGTGATCTCCGCCGTCACAAACGGGTTGCCGTCCCGGTCGCCGCCCGGCCAGAAACCCAATGCCAGCAGGCGCGGGTTCTCGAATGTTGTGACATCCTGTCCGAGCGCACGCAACAGCCGGAACAAGGTATCGGGCATGGTCGGATAAAATACATTTTCCAGATACCAGCCGAGGCTGATCGCTTCATCCAGGGGTGTAGGCTTTTGCCGGTTCAGAAAAGTGGTTTTACCCAGTTGCATGAGTAAAAGCCGGATGCGCGACAGGTCGTTCTTCCGGATCTCCTCCCCCAGGTCATTGATAATACCCAATACCTTTCCCGGGTAGAATTGGGTCGGGTGTGCCGTCAGCACCAGACGCAACTGGAAGGTCCGGATCTTCTCCAGCAGTTTTCCCCGCTCCGTTTCTTTGTTGAGCCGTAAAAGCATGTGGTTTATCGAGCCGGTACTATTCTCCGGGTGGATATCTTCGAACAAGGCATCCTCTACCGAATCAAACAGTACAACCTGCCGCTCGATGTATTGGACAAAATGAAAAAGCATATCCAGCTTTTCCTTTTCGGAAGCCTGCTCAAAATATTCACTCCAGTACCCTTCGATGATCTGTTGAGGTGACTTGCCAGATGTAAACCCGGCCTGGCAGGCCTGGGCAAACAGGGCCAGATGGGTACCCGTATATTCTATTCCCCGAAAGGGCAGACTCAAAAAAAGACTATTATAGGTATGGTATGGCAGGGCAACAGGCGAATCAAAACGCATAGCGAACAAATCGTTGATTTAAAGGTAAGACCCGAATGACAGAACGGCAGCACACTGTTGCACACAGCAACGAGGAGCGTTCCGGACCGGGTCTGATTATGTAATTCGTTCCCCGCATAAATGTTCATGCCGGAAGGAAAATAGGATAAGGGTGCCGAAATAAAACGAACCGCAGATCAGTTGACAAAGATCAGGGGTTGTCAGCTGACCGCCGCAGAAAATTCCGTAAAATTGTCCGGAACTTTTATAGACGCCGCCTTCGTTCTATTGAGCAGTATGCAAACGCACCGTTCCTTTCTGGAAGACATAATAGACGACAGTACCGAACTGCAGGCCATTGAGGCCGATGCTTTCGATGGACTGCTTCAGCAAGGCTGGCGGCTGCTGGGCTATTCGATCATCCGGCATAATTTTGCCGTATGCCGTGGCCGGATCTGCCGGACAATACCGCTGCGCATCCGGATCGATGATGGTCTGAAGTTTTCAAAAAGCCAGCGGCAAGTCCTCCGACGCAACGCCGACCTGGAGGTCCGCTATGCTCCTATTAAACTGACCCCGGAAAAAGAAGCGCTTTTCCAGCGTCATACCCGGCGCTTTCGCGACCGGCAGCCTTTATCGGTATATTCTTTCCTGCATCCCCGGGCCTACGAAATTCCGGTCCAGGGCATGGAATTTTCGGTATTTGACGACGACAAACTGATCGCCTCCAGTTTTTTCCATATCGGACAGGATGCCCTGTCGGGCACCTATTGCTTTTTCGACCCTGCATATGAAAAACGTAGCCTGGGAACATTTACCATGCTCCTGGAACTGGAGCTGGCCCGGAAAATGGGTAAGAAATACTATTACCACGGTTATTGCTACGACGTGCCTTCCCAGTTTGATTACAAACTCAATTTCCACCACCTCGAGGCAATGGACTGGAAATCGGAGGTCTGGACCTCACACCCGCGGGTCCCGGTGCGCCATTGGGAAGATCTCGTACAGGAACCATAACCTACCTGCAGACGAAAAACAAAAGGCAAGTCGCGTACGCGAC
>SBHD01000384.1 GCA_006226345.1 Bacteroidota bacterium
TTTTCTTCGATAATTTATCCATTTGCCTTACGGCAATCTATATAATGAATTGTCTATTACATGCTTAAGTATTGGGCTTTTCTCTTTTATATACCAATCGAGCTTAATTCTGTCAGGACAAAGACTCCGGTATTCATGAATTTTTCAGATATTGCATTCCGGCATTCCGGATGACATTTTTCGGAATCAAAATAAGCTGCGCCTACTTATTTTTGACCCGGTTATTGCCATGACCGGTTACACCGGAGACCAACACGCAGGCTATTTGCTTCTCCTTGTTTGGTGTTGTTTGCATTTGTACTGCAAATTTCACTTCTCCTCCTTTTATAAAACAGGACAGAATTGCAGAATTCAATCCATGCAGATTACTTCGCATGTGTTTTTACTAATCGCTTCAAAACTAATAACAACCGATCGGCATGGAATTCGATGTGCTTAAAGACCTGGTCCGCACAATCACCAGAAACAAGGTCAAGCAAATAGAGGTTTTAGGCAATCCGGGACAGGAGAGCAGTCGTACAGAAGAACTGTATGACGGGATTCAAAAGGGCGAGTTCCTTTCAGATGCGGATGCAGCCGCCTACTTTTTTGAATCCGATGAAAAGGATCCCAAATACCGAAAACTGCGCAACCGCCTGATACGGCAATTGATTAATACTTCCTTTTTCATCGACGTCCAGCAACCCATGTTCAGTGATCGTGGGAAGGCAATGTACAATTGTTACCGGGATTACGCAGCGGCCTACATCCTTGCTACCCGTGAAGCCCACCAGGCCAGTGTATACCTGCTACATCAGGTACTGGAGCAAACTGTCAAATTTGAGTTCACCTCACTCTCGGCCGATATTTGCAGGGAACTCCGCACGCAATATGCCCTAACACCGGGTGATCAGTCCAATCATGAAAAATTCAGCGCGCTGCACCGCCTGTATGAGGATAAGCGCTATTGGGAGGTTAAGGCATTCGACTACCATGAAAATCTGATCCACCACTACATTGCAGGCCGCTCCACCAGCAACGAAGTACACCAATTGGCCGCCCGGTACTTTGAGGAGTTGCTGCCGAAGGCAAAGGAGGTGGATACCATGCAGTATTACCTGTTCACCTATAATGTGGGGGTGATCATGCACCTCTCTGCCAACAACTGCGCTGAAACCATCCAGATCTGCGATGAAGCACTGCAGATTATTCAAAACCGGAAAATCTCCAACCGGGGTGCGTTGGCGTCTATTGCCATCCAGAAACTGGCCTGCATGACTCAACTACGCCTGTTTGAGCCGGACGATGCCACAGTAAATTATTGCCTGAGCCTGGTAGAAGAAGGCGGCTTCAACTGGTTTCGTGTACAGGAGACCATCTTCTATTACAACCTGTATGCCCGCAACTATGAAAAAGCCCTTAAAGTGTTCGAGCAGGTCATCCAGCACCCCCGGTATGAAATTCTAAGCGGCAGCACCCGGGACATGTGGACACTCCATGGCGGCTATCTGCACCTGCTGGCCGCTTTAGGAAAACTGGATGCAAAAGTTGTGGAAACCATTGCCGGATACTACAATCCGAACACTACCCGGTACAGCAATGATTTTGAAGTTTTTGACAAGGAAAAAGAGGGGATGAACATCCCGTTGGTGTTACTACCCATTCTGTACAGTATCGCCAAAGGGGAACATAACGAAGAGAATTTTGGCCGTTCGGTAGAAGCGCTGGACAAATACCGGAAACGATACCTGGAGAATGACACGAACCGGCGCAGCGCCATTTTTCTGAAAATGATCCTGGCACTCACCAAGAAAGACTTCGATGGCGCCCGTGCGGAACGCAAAATGGAAAAGGAGTGGGCGCTGCTTCAGCAGGAGCCGCCACAGGTAGCCGGACAATCTTTTGCCGTTGAGGTAGTACCCTACGAAGATATCTGGCAAATGCTGACCCAAAAATAACGCCTGCTTCATCCGCAATACTGGCAGATGAAGCAGGCGCCCCACAACCTGAACTCCCGGAGATCAGGATTCAAAAAAGGAATCGTATTGGTTGCCGCCCCGCTCTGATTTAGAAGGCGCCTGCACCGGTGCATTCAGATCCAGCACTTCCGTTGGACTTTCCGCTTTTGCAATGAGTGTTTGCTTCTCCTTGCCAAGCAGGAAGGAGACACCTTCTTTCTCCCATTTTTCCAGCATTTCAAGTCCCTCCTCTTCAAACACGCCATTTTGGAGATCAATCGACTCCATGAAATTCTTGGACATATCCATGAAACGTTCCATCTCGCCTACCTTCTGACCGACATCTTCAGCCATGGCTTCCAGGGCCATATCATACATGTATTTCTTATCACTACTACCACTCAGGATGTTCATAGCCGAACGAATGGCAGAGTGGCTGGCTTTTATAGCTTTATACTCCTGCTCCTTAACCACTACCTGGTCCTGCAAGTCTTCCAGCATGATCTCCGAATTTTCATACATTTTGACCAACACACGGTATAGCACCTCCATACGCTTGTAGAGATCTTCCAGTTTCATGTTCGACTCCTGAAGCCGGCCGGCTTTCCGGGCTTTTAGCACCATTATGGACTCCTTCCCGGTTTCCTTTGCCTTACTGGCCATCCCCAGGTTGGTTTTGATCTCCCGCTGATTCTGCCGGATCATTTCCGATAGCTTGTACATCTGGCCTTTAAGCTTGCTGATCTGGGTGTTCATGCTGCCCAGATTGTCTTTCAGGTCTTCAATGTAGCTTTTCAGGATACCGATCGGGTCGAGCTGCACAAAGATCCCGGTTATCCAGCGCATGACTGACTTATAGACATACCAAACCAGGTTCCGCATTTTAGGATCCAACACCACATAAATAATACCGGCAAGGGCCGCCAGCAATCCGGCCAGATACAGTGTATTTTGGGCAAGGGTGATCAGTGTAGGAAGTATCTGGTAAAGCAGGTAGCCCCCACCCAAAACGAGGGCAGCCATAAACAGTCCTCCGGTTATGCCCTCCGGGCGTTGCCAGAAACTTTTGGGTTTAATCGGTTGCAGTTCTGTGCTCATTTATATTATAAGGTCTTAATGCTTAATGATCTGGTTCAAACACGAGTATTCCGGCCCCGCTCACCTTCCAAAAATATTGGACAGAAACATCCGGACTGCCCGGCGGAAACGGTCGTTAATAAAGAACAGGATAATAAAGGCCAGTACGAAAATCCAGAACATACTGAGGACCACATTCAATACCTTGAACGCCAGCCACAATATGATCAGCCCTGCCAGGAAAGCAAAGATCGGGTTCTTAAGTAAATCGTTCATGCAAATTGTTTTGTTCGCTTATGTTAGTTGGGCGCACCGATAAAAAACCGGATATCCAACGGGGTCAAAATTGCCCGAAAACCGGTAGCCTTGCCAGTTTCGTCGGCGATAAGCGGTTATTTTCGGACAAAGTAAGGTAAAATGCCGGATTAATTTAAGTCTCCCTGTGCCGTTTAGGTACAGGACGGATATGTACCTTTGCCCGCCGCGCAACCAAACGGGATGCCTGCCAGCCTTCTCTTTTTACTGTCTGCCACTACCGCTATTTCCATGTTATCCTTTGACATTACGATCCCTGTACTAAACGAAGAGGAAACCCTGGTCCAACAGGTAAGTACCCTGCACGGTTTTATTAAGACCCATTTTCCGGATCACCGGAACTGGCGGATCGTGATCGCAGATAACGGCAGTACTGATCGAACACCCACCCTGGCCCGGGAGCTGACAGAAACAATGCCGGAGGTACAGCTGGTCCGCGTTCCGGAAAAAGGGGTTGGGCTGGCACTTAAAACCTCCTGGGTACAAAGTGACGCAGACATCGTAGGGTATATGGACCTCGACCTGGCAACGGATCTCCGGCATTTCATTCAAGCTTATCATGCCTTGGCCTCAGAAGGGTATGATCTGGTTTACGGCACCCGGTTGCATAAAAGGTCCCGCGTGATCGGCCGCACACTTAAAAGAGAACTTACCTCCCGGGTTTTCAATCTCATCCTGAAATTATATCTCCGGACACGGTTTTCAGATGGTATGTGTGGGTTCAAGTGGCTTAAACGGGAACATGTGCAGGCACTGATGAATGGCGGGGCTGTCAGCAATGGTTGGTTTTTCAGTACCGAACTCCTTGCCGTAGCCGAATGGCAGAAATTACGGATCTGCGAACTCCCTGTGATCTGGACAGACGATACCAGCGGAAGCAAAGTCAACATCCCGCGTCTGGCCCGCCAGTACCTCCATGCTATGGTGGCGTTGAACAAACGCAAACCCAAAGCCGTTTTCAGATAAGGTACTTTTGCCCGGATGCCCAAACCCGCTCCAATGAATTATATCGTATCGAAATCACTATTGCTCGGCACTGCCCAATGGGGTTGGACAGTATCCCGCGCAGCAGCTTTCCAACTCCTTGACGCCTGGCTGAAGGCCGGGCACCGGAGTATTGACGCTGCTACTAACTACCCGATCAACAAAAATCCGGAACAGTTTAGGGCGGCTGAAAATATCCTGCTGGAATACATTCGAGCACATGGATTACAGGACCTGGAAATCACCATGAAAATCGGGAGTCTGAACAACATGCGGACGCCGGACATCAACCTATCACCGTCCTTTATACTGATGATGGGGGAAGAATACCTCCAGTTGTTCGGCAAAAACCTACATGCCGTCATGCTCCATTGGGACAACCGGTCTTCCACAACGGAGATCACTGCTTCCGTTCAAGCGCTTCAACAGCTGCAGGAAAACACCAGGATCCGCCCGGGATTATCCGGCATCAAACACCCGGAATTTTACGCAGATGTTCTGGCCGGTTCCGGCATTGGTGTAGACATTCAGTTGAAGCATAATATATTCCAGTCCGACCTGCCGCGTTATCAGGCGATCCTGGATTCCCGCCAGGCGTGCGGCCATCGTTTTTATGCCTATGGGATCAATGCCGGAGGAGTAAAACTGGAAGGCCCCTACCCTGCCGACAGTACTTTTTTGCAGCGCGGAGGCGACCCCTCCAGCCTGACCTCCAGATTGGAAAAACTGAAACGGGCCGTACCCGAATGGAACCTGGCATTTGTTCGTCCGCCCGTCCGGACGATGAATCACATCGGACTGATCTACGGCGGCCTGCACCCGGAACTGGACGGTCTTGTATTGGGTTTCTCCAGTCCAAACCAACTGCAGGAAACCACAGATTTCTGGCGAAACCTGGAGACATTTGATTACAGCGATATATTTAAAGCACTGAACCGACTGCACGGGTCCCAAACCTCTCTATCTTAGCCGGCTATGCAAGCGGATTCCTTTGATGCAATTGTGATAGGCGGAGGCATTTTCGGGTGCTATGCGGCCCTTTATCTGGCAGGCAAAGGAGCGCGCGTTGCCTTGCTGGAAAAAGAACAACGTTTGTTCCGCAAGGCATCTTTAGTCAACCAGGCCCGGTTGCACAGTGGTTATCATTATCCGCGCAGTATCGCCACTGCCGCATTGAGCGATGAGCACAAACAACGGTTTACCACTGAGCACCGGCAGTTTGTCAATTTCAGTTTTGAAAAGTACTATGCCATTGATCATTTTGGTTCATTTACCGATCCGGGGCAGTTCGAACGATTTTGCGCATACCTGAAAATTCCCTGCGAACGCATTACCGAACATCCGCTTTTTAACTTCCACAGGCTGGAAGCATTGTATAAAACCAAAGAGTACTCCTTCGACCCGGTTCTGTTGCGGGAATACTATTGCAGGCAGGTTGAGGAAAATCCCGGCATCGCCGTATTCAAAAGCATCCGTATCCAAATGGCCGGGGCCGCTGGCTCCAAATGGGAACTGGATACAACAGCCGGCAGGTTTCATACACCAATGGTCATCAACGCGACCTATGCAGCCACCAATGCCGTCAACCGGCTCTTTGGATTAAGGGAGATCGGTCTGACCCATGAGATCTCCGAGATCGCCTTTCTTACCTCCGTGGAATTTCAGGAAAAAGGACTTACTGTTATGGATGGCCCCTTTGGCTCGATCATGCCGTATGGGTTAAGTGGGTTGCTGTCGATGTCCTCGGTAGCCTACACCCACCATAAGATCTCCTATGAGAACCTGCCGCATTTTGATTGCCAGGTCCCGGAGGATCCGGGCTGTACACCGGATATGCCGGGCATCTGCACCGACTGTGCTCGCAGGCCTGCCAGTAATGCGTACAAAATGTTGCGGCAAATGGAGCAATATTTTTCCGAGCAAGTGCATTTTCAGTACCTGTTCTCGTACTACACAATCAAGTCCAAACTGAAAACCAGTTATATCGATGATGGCCGGCCCACTGAAATTTCCAAATTGCACGATACACCGGCCTTGTACTGTCTTTTTGCCGGAAAAGTGAACTCCATTTACGAAATTGAAAAAATCGTCTGATTCCATGATCACACATAAAACACGCGTCCTGCCCGAACGAAAACGCATTGCACTTGTAGCCCATGATCATAAAAAAGAAGACCTGATTGACTGGGCCGTTTACAATAAAAAAATCCTGGCCCGGCATGAACTGTATGCAACCGGCACTACGGGCAGGTTAGTCAGCCAAGCACTGGACCTTCCCGTCCATGTATTTCTGAGTGGCCCACTGGGTGGAGACCAACAAATCGGTTCCCTCATCGCCGAAGGCAAAATCGACCTGCTGATCTTTTTCTGGGATCCTATGGAAGCACAGCCCCACGACCCGGACATCAAAGCCCTTCTTCGTCTTGGTGTAGTATGGAACCTGCCAATCGCCTGTGACCGGGCAACTGCTGATTTCATCCTGACGTCGCCTTTGTTTCACGATATTTACGAAGTGATCCTGCCTGATTACAGCGCCTACACCGGGCGGAATACGTCCCGGTAAGCCCCCTTTCTTAAGTACTCATCGGGAGGTACAACCTGGACAGAAAGCACAACTGGCAATTCCTGTAAGGATAGGGCTCAGATCACATTACTGGCAAGCCAGAAAAGATAGATCACATACAGAAGCAGTAAGGTACCTCCTTCGTAACGATGCAACACCCGCGGTGTCAGGATAAAACTGCCGCCAAACATTAACAAGGTGGCCAATACACAAACCCCGAAATCAACCAGGGTAATATGCCCAACAGGCAGAGGCGCAACTGTAGCACTTGTCCCCAGAATAAAAAACACGTTAAAAATATTTGATCCAACTACGTTCCCGACCGCCAAATCCGCCTTGCCGTTTATGGCCGCAACGACAGAAGTGGCCAATTCAGGGATCGAGGTGCCGATCGATACCAGGGTAAGCCCGATGATCGCCTCACTTATCCCAAAGACCCGCGCTACTTCAACTGCCGAGTCAACGATCAGCTGACCACCGTATACCAAACCAATTAAGCCAATTACCGTTATACCAGAAGCAAGCCATACCGGCGTGTCGCGCAACTCAGGAGTGGCAACGGCATAGGAAGGACTCTGCCGGGCGACCTCAAACATGTAGTACAAATAAATCGAAAAAAAACACAGGAGGACCAGTCCATCTGTGCGCGAGATTGCGGCAGTTGATGCGCTGTCCAGCCAAACATCGCCAGCCAGAAAAAAAGCAACGATCACACCGAGCAGACTCAAAGGAATTTCCTTCCAGATGGTATTGCGTTGGATACGCAAGGGTTGCAAGATTGCAGTAAGCCCCAGGATCACACAAATGTTCATAATGTTACTGCCAATGACATTGCCTAATGCGACTTCGGCAGTTCCGTTCTTTGCGGCTACTACAGAAACTACCAGTTCCGGGGCCGATGTGCCGAAGGAGACTACGGTCAGGCCTATCACCAGATCGGATACATTCAGACGTTTGGCGAGTGAGGAAGATCCATTCACCACCATTCGTGCGCCGAATGAAACAAATACAATCCCTAATGCGATCAAAAGGAAATTGGTAAGCATAGGCTCTCGGAATTGCAGATTGGTGTCTGAGAAAAAGAAGGCCGAAAATCCGCTTCTTTACCAAGGATTCCAAAGCTCCTGCCGGAAAAGCCACAAGTAATCCTTTTAAAAATGATATTTGCAGTCAAAAACCACCGATTTCCCCGGTATAAAGCAAATCACCATGGGACAAGTGCATAAAACCTTTCCGGTATTGGAGATGAGCTGTGCCGCCTGTGCAGTCAGTGTGGAAAGTATCGTAGCGGGCCAACCGGGCGTCAGCGAAGCAAGTGTGAACTATGCCAACCAATCGCTGACTGTTACCTATGACAACAGCCAGACCAATGCCGAAACACTTCAACAAGCCGTTCAGTCCATTGGTTATGACCTGATCATTTCAGAGGAGAACGCTTCGGAAGAACAGGCCGTTAAACAACAGGAACACTACCACCAGATCCTTCGTGATACTATCGGGGCTGGCATTCTTGCTCTTCCGGTTTTTCTGCTCGGTATGTTCTTCCCGGACTTTCCGAATGCCAACCTTATTATGATGGCACTTGCAGCTCCCGTGGTATTTGGGTTTGGCCGCCGGTTTTTCATCCATGCCTGGAAACAAGCCCGACACCTGCAGGCAAATATGGATACGCTGGTTGCTCTCAGTACCGGAATTGCATTCTTGTTCAGCACCTTCAATACGCTGAACCCCGACTTTTGGCAGACCCGGGGTCTGGAAGCCCACGTTTATTTCGAAGCAGCAGCAGTAGTAGTATTTTTCATCCTCCTTGGTAAAATGCTGGAAGAACGGGCCAAAGCCAGTACCTCCTCCGCCATAAAAAAACTCATGGGCCTCCAGCCCAATACCGTAATCCTGGTAAACCCGGACGGGCAAAAAACAGAGACACCTATTGCAGCAGTCCGGGTAGGCGACCGGATACTGGTACGGCCTGGCGCAAAAATACCCGTAGACGGTAAGGTTGCCTCCGGTGCATCCTTTGTGGATGAAAGCATGGTATCCGGCGAACCTATGGCCGTTCAGAAAACACCTGGAGCAATAGTCTTCGCCGGCACATTGAACCAAAAGGGCAGTTTTGAATTCATCGCCGAAAAAGTAGGGGCCGCTACCTTGCTGGCCCGAATCATTGAAGCGGTCAAACAAGCACAAAGCAGTAAAGCGCCGATCCAAAAATTAGTAGACCGGATCGCAGCCATATTTGTTCCGGCCGTATTATTAATTGCTGTACTGACCTTTACGGCCTGGATGGTGTTAGGCGGTGCCTCCGCACTCACCCATGCGCTTCTCACCAGTGTAACAGTATTGGTGATTGCCTGCCCCTGCGCTTTGGGACTGGCTACACCAACTGCTATCATTGCCGGTGTTGGCCGGGGTGCTGAGTTGGGCATTCTCATAAAGGACGCCCAAAGCCTGGAAACCGCACATCGGGTTAGTGCCGTGGTACTGGATAAAACCGGGACCTTAACCGTTGGTCAACCGCAATTAAGCGGCCAGCACTGGTGGACAGAGAAAGCAGAATACCTGAAAAGTGTAGTCTATTCCATAGAAAGTCATTCCGAGCACCCCCTGGCGCTGGCGATCACGGAGGCCTTTACCTCCTCTGCCGACACAGAAATGCAGGTCAAGCAATTCCAAAGCATTACTGGAAAAGGCGTTCAAGCCATTGTTGATGGCAAACACTATTCGATCGGAAGTCCGGGATTTATTACCGAAAGTGGTGTCAACTGTCCTGCTGAAGCCGACCAGGTAATAGCATCCTGGACGGAAGAAGGCCGTACGGTGATTGCGATAGCTGAAGAACAGGCACTTGCAGCCTTATTCTCAATCCATGATCCGCTAAAACCGGATAGCCTGGATGCCGTTCAAGCCCTGAAAAGAAGCGGCAGGTCAGTATATCTGCTTAGCGGTGATGCCCCCAGGGCAGTAGAGGTGATTGCTAGTCAATTGGACCTTGGGGAAGCTAAAGGAGGCCTGCTACCGGCTGACAAAGCCGGATTTATTCGGAACCTGCAGGAACAAGGGCATGTAGTAGCAATGGTCGGTGACGGCATCAATGATGCGGAAGCCCTGGCTCAGGCAGATGTCAGCATTGCTATGGGAAAAGGTTCTGATATTGCCATAGAGACAGCAAATATGGCACTGGTTTCATCCAGCCTCCAGCAGGTCCCGAAAGCACTTCTCTTATCCTCAAAAACAGTACGTACAATTCGTCAGAACCTGTTCTGGGCGTTTATATATAATGTGATCGGCATTCCGTTGGCAGCGGGCATCCTGTATCCGGTTAACGGCTTTTTGCTGAACCCCATGATCGCCGGAGCAGCAATGGCACTGAGTTCCGTTTCAGTGGTAAGCAACAGCCTCCGCCTGCGGAAAGCCCAACTGTGATTTTAACAATCAATATATCCAACAGATGACAAAGGTTAAATTCAAGACAAATATCAAATGTATGGGGTGTGTGAATACCGTCACCCCCTTTCTGAATCAGGCTGCCGGTATTCAACATTGGGAAGTAGACCTGCAGGATCCCAACCGGGTTTTAACTGTAGACCTGGAGGATGGCAGTCAACCCATGGTCGTAAAAGAAGCCCTCAAAGAGGCCGGTTATACTGCTGAAGAACTGGCATAAGCCAGGCGAACTACTCTGCACCTGATAATCTGTATGGAATGAGCCCAATCCTGATCGGAAGCCTGTTATTAAGTATTTTTCACGCCCTGATACCCAGCCACTGGTTACCGGTACTGGCCATCAGCCGGCAGGAGCAGTGGTCGATCCGGCAGACGCTCTGGATTACCTTTCTTACAGGGTTGGCACACGTATTAAGCACGGTCCTGGCAGGTGGGGTTCTGGCTTTGGCCGGCTATTACCTCGCCGAGCGTGTAGCAGCCTTTACCTATTGGTTCGCACCGGTTCTGTTAATTACTCTGGGCATTTTTTACATTTATCAGCACTACCGTCATCACCATTTTCATTTGCATCGGCAAAGTACCCGATGGGGGATCATTGGCACACTGGCAATAGCCATGTTTATGTCGCCCTGTCTGGAAATCGAGGGTTATTTTCTGGCTGCAGGCCAGTATGGCTGGGCATTTGTGCTATTGTTAGCCGTATCCTATGCGGTGGTCACCATCAGTGGTATGCTAATCTGGATCAGCCTCGCATTTTCCGGGCTAAAGCGGCTGGACTGGCATGCCTGGGAGCATAATGCAGGCCTCATCACAGGTATTACGCTTGCCCTCTCCGGATTACTCCTGTTTTGGATGGAATAAGGCTTGTATTTTAGCAAACTGCTTCGAAAGCAACTTATGGATCATTCGCACCATCATCACGATCATCACCACGGACCGCCACCAGACGGTCGGCTGAGCGCTGCTTTTGCCTGGGGGATCGGGCTAAACCTGGTTTTTGTAGTAGTAGAGGTAGCCGCCGGATTTTATACCGGATCACTCGCCCTGCTTACGGATGCCGGACATAATTTAAGTGATGTAGGCAGCCTGATTCTGGCACTTTTTGCTTTCCGTCTGGCACAAAAGCAACCTACCCGGGCATTTTCGTATGGTTACCGGAAGTTCACGATATGGGCTTCCCTGATCAACGGGCTAATACTACTGGTTGCCGTTGGCAGCATTGGATATGAGGCCGTTCATCGCCTGTCCGAGCCTCTGGATATTCCCGGACTTACAGTAGCCTGGGTGGCCGGGATCGGTATAGTGGTCAATACTGCTTCAGCCTGGTTGTTTCACCGGGATAAGGATAATGACCTGAATATTAAGGGCGCCTACCTCCATTTGGCAGCGGATGCTGCTGTTTCTGCCGGCGTAGTCATGGCAGGGTTGCTGATCCAATGGACAGGTTGGAAATGGATCGATCCTATAGTCAGTTTTCTGGTAATCGCTGTTATCATCTGGAGCACCTGGGGGTTACTCCGGGAAAGCTTCCGGCTGGCGCTGGACGGCGTCCCCCCGCAAGTCAATCCGGAATCTATCCGGACAGCCGGTTTGAAAATAAAGGGCGTTATCGATGTGCATCACCTGCATATTTGGGCAATGAGTACGATGGAGAACGCGATGACCGCTCACCTCGTACTTACTGATGGGCTGTCACCGGAGCGTGTTTCACACATAAAAAAGGACTTTCGACATGCGCTGGAGCATTTAAAAATCCACCATGCCACGCTGGAAACGGAGTTTGAGTCAGAGGATTGCCGGGATATTGATTGCCACTGACTAATTTAGCACTAAAGTTGACCAAGTGCTTCCCGGTCAGCCTTTTTCAATGTTTTGACCACCTCATCGTAGGAATGGTCGATTAACTGGCGAAGCAGTTTTTCATCCAGGGAGCCTTCAAAATCAACCGTATTCCAATTGGTTTTATTCATGTGCCAGCCAGGTTGCACTTCCATATATCGTTCGCGCAGTTCGAGGGCATAATCCGGCATACATTTCAGATTGACCTTAAAGTGTTCATTGTCCAGACCGGTTATGGCGAATATTTTCCCCATGACCCGCAGGCAAAGGGTAACCTCATCAAAAGGGAAGTCCTCCGATGTGCCCTTTTTGGCCAGGCAATATTCCCGGAATTGTTCAACATCCATAAGTAAGGTACCGTGCTTTGATTGGGGGGCTAAAAGAGCCCATGTAGTTCTCCCTGAACCATTTCAAGTACTTTCCCAGAATCCTCCAGGCTGTTTTGAAAGTCCAGGTTATCCACGTTGATGATCAGCAGACGCCCTTCCCCATAGTTATTGATCCAGTTTTCGTATCGTTCGTTGAGTCGTTTCAGGTAATCGATACTAATGCTGCCTTCATAGTCGCGTCCCCGCATTTGGATATGCTCAACCAGGGTCGGGATACTTGAGCGCAGATAGATCATCAAGTCCGGGGGCTTAATTTGCGAAATGATCGACTGAAACAAGGTGGTGTAGTTTTCAAAATCCCGCCGTTCCATAAGCCCCATATCGGCCAGGTTCGGCGCAAAAATGTAGGCATCCTCGTAGATAGTCCGGTCCTGAATAACTGTACGGTTACCTTGTTGGATGCGCAACATCTGCTGATAGCGGCTGGACAGAAAAAACACCTGTAAGTTGAACGACCAACGTTTCATATCGAGGTAAAAATCGGCCAGGTACGGATTGTTTTCTGCATCTTCATATTGGACATCCCAGCCAAAATGCCGGCCGAGCATCTCACTAAGTGTGGTTTTTCCTGCGCCGATGTTACCGGCGATCGCGACATGCTTGATTAGCGTCTTGTCTGATGGCAAGGTTTCGTTCATTCTTTTACTTTTGTGCGATGCGAAGGTAGAAAAAACGTTTAACGTAATTCGTCTGAACCGTACTGTTTGCCGAGGTTCTCTTACCAATCATCTAAGCTTTTTTTATGCACACGGATAAAACCCTTATTTCACGATTGGAAAAACTGGCCCGTCTTGATCTGACGGAACAGGAGATGGAACGCTTTTCCGATGACCTGTCCAAAATATTTGGAATGGTTGGCCGATTGCAAGAGTTGGATACAGATGACATTCAACCGCTGGCCTACCCTACTGAAATTCAACCTACCTTTCGGGAGGACAAGGTTACGGAGCAGTTGAGCCAATCCGAAGCGCTGGGCAATGCACCCAAACAGGACGGACAATACTTTCTAACCCCAAAAGTAATTGACGCAGATTAAAGTGCTGAATGCTAATTTTAAACTACAATAACATGAGCCAAAACAACACTTCGCGCTTCTGGACCTGGATTCTGATCGCAGTCGGTACTGCCGGCGTTCTGTTGGTCATCCTGTACCTGGTCTTCCCCGAGCTGATTGCCAGGCTAACGGGACTGATCGCGGGCTTGTTCCTGGTTGTCACCGGGATGATTTTCCGCAGAAAAAAATAATGACTAAGCATAAAAAGCAAAAACACACATGCTGATCTCGATTCAACACCTGAATAAAACCTACATCATGGGCGCTGAAAAGGTAGAAGCGCTCAAGGACGTAACGCTGGATATCAATCAGAATGAATACGTGGCTTTAATGGGGCCGTCCGGGAGTGGTAAGTCCACACTCATGAATCTCCTGGGATGCCTGGATTCACCCACCAGTGGCAAATACTGGCTAAACGGAATTGAAGTCAGCACCATGGATGACAGCCACCTGGCTGAAGTCCGGAACAAGCAAATCGGCTTCGTTTTTCAGACCTTTAACCTGCTTCCCCGTTTGTCTGCCCTGGAAAATGTTGCCCTGCCACTCGTCTACTCCGGGTACTCCCGGGAAGATCGCCTGGAGAAGGCCCGGCAAACACTGGAGTCCGTCGGACTTGGCGACCGCGTCCTGCACAAACCGAATGAACTTTCCGGAGGGCAACGCCAGCGTGTAGCAGTTGCCCGGGCACTGGTCAATGATCCGGCGATCATCCTGGCAGATGAACCGACAGGTAATCTGGATACCAAAACCTCCTATGAGATCATGAGTTTATTCGAAGAGATCCACAAAGCCGGTAACACAGTGATCCTGGTGACACACGAACAAGACATTGCCATGCACGCACACCGGATCGTTCGTCTACGGGACGGCCTGGTCGAATCAGATGAACAAAATGACAACGTGATCAGCTTCGCCGATCAGACGACCTTACAACCCTGATGTTATCAGGCCCGAAAAAAAACGCCGTGCAGAAAATTCTGCACGGCGTTTTTTTTTCGGGCCAAGGGAGGCTTACCCCCCATTGGTTCAAAGCACTTTCAGCAGTTGTTCTTCCAGGTTGGTCCGTGGATTGATCGCAGCGATATTGCCATTCCGGTCAATCAGGAAGGTGCTGGGAATAGAGCGTACTCCATAGGTAGCTGCCGGAGCGCTGTTCCAGAATTGCAGATCGCTCACGTGGTTATCCCAGACCAGACCATCTTGCTGAATAGCCGCTTCCCAGGCTGATTTTTGTCCAGGCCGGTCCAGAGAAACGCTAAACACATCGAAACCTTTATCCTTGTATTTTTTATACACCTCTACCACATGCGGGTTTGCCATACGGCAAGGACGGCACCAGCTGGCCCAGAAGTCCAGAAGTACAACCTTACCTTTCAGCGAGGACAACGAGCGCACTTTTCCGTCTGGTCCCGGCAGACTGATATCCGGCGCAGGCGAACCCACTTTGATCACGGCATTGGATTGTTGCTGCAGGATCTGCTTTTCCAGGCCAGCGACCATATTTTCAAATTCAGAGGCATATTTAGATGCAGGCATCGCCTCTGTCAATGCCTTGCTGGCATTTTTGAAGTCATCCAGGTGTTCACCGGCATTACGCCCAAGCAGCTGTGCGGTAAAAAAGGCCTGCATCAGTGGCGAGCATCCCTGGGCGATGTAGTTTTTAGCCACTTCAGGTGTCACCGGCCCGCCTTTTACGATTTCCTGTACAATCTTGGCATAACAGGTAAATGTCTCCGAACCGGTCACTTCTACTTCCAAACGGTCGAGCGTATTCAAATCGCCTTTAAAAGAAACATTTTTGTCTTCCCCGTCCAGCATAAAAAACATACGCTTGGCTCCGATAGTCAACCGGTACAATCCGGCGTTGAACGGTTGTTCCTGTTCGATGGTAAAAATACCATTGGCGTCGCAATTCACCCGAGCAATAGCCGTCGGGGCAGTGTTTTGGTCAAAGAACAGCTGCTCCAGCAGTACCTGAAGGTTGGCTGCGTTGGTTACCTCACCTTTGAGCGTGAATTTACCAGAAAGGCCGGAACACGCCGGAATGCCAACCAGGGCTGGCAGTAATAAAAGCAATAGATATGTAATCCTTTTCATATTGTGAATTTAAACATGCATACTGATCAAACAGACTGATACAACAGCAATATCCCATTTAACCTCAAGGATAAGGGAACCTGAAAATCCTTAGGAATAATTTCTACCGGCAACGCCAGATAACCGCTGTTTGCCGGGAATTATTGCATCATTTCAGCCAGAAGATTCTCATAGGTGTGTTTCCAGGATGCGACCGCTCCCCAATTTTCACCATCAACAATTACATCTTGTCCGCTGACGACGCCCAGGAATTCCGCTTCCTGTCCGTTTTCCCGAAGGAAACGTTCAAAGGCGGCTTCTTGTTCTGTCGCCACGGAGACGATTACCCTACTTTGTGCTTCGCCGAACAGCCAGGCATCCTTTCGTATGGCCGGGCTGGATTTTACAGAAAAACCCCATACACCCGGAAGCGCCGCTTCCATCAGCGAAACGAACAACCCGCCTTCCGAAACATCGTGTACAGAAGCAACCAGTCCGTGTTGGATCAACTGGCGAATGATCTGATGCAACCGGAATTCAGTATCCAGATCAAAGTGTGGGCAGGGACTGTGTTCGATCCCCAAAACCGTACGCAGGTATTCGCTGCTGCCCAGGTCATTCTGACTGCTGCCCAGCAGGTAAATGCGATCACCAGCCTTCTTGAAATCGAGGGTCATGACTTGCGTATGGTCTTCAAGCAAACCCAACATTCCAATGGTCGGCGTTGGGTATACCGGTATTACCCGCTTGTTTTCGGTATACTGATTGTAAAAACTGACGTTCCCGCCAGTAACAGGAGTTTCAAACTTCCGGCAGGCTTCACCCATGCCCTTAATGGCCTGGGCAAACTGGAAATAAACCTCCGGGTTGTAGGGGTTTCCAAAATTCAGACAATTCGTAATTGCAACAGGTTCACCACCGGTACAAACAATATTTCGGGCAGCTTCACTGACTGCGATCATCCCTCCTTTGTACGGATCGGCATACACATACGCCGAGTTACAATCCGTTGTCATGGCCAGGGCTTTTTTCGTGCCTTTCACTACCACAACGGCAGAATCACAATGCCGGTTAGTCGTCATCGTACCGGTTCGGACCATCGAATCATATTGACGGGTGATCCAGTTTTTAGAAGCAATATTAGGTGATTGCCAAAGTTGCTGCGCTACCTTCCGGAAATCCGTGGGCAGCACAATCGTATCCAGATCAAATGCCGCAATCGCTTTCAGGTATTCCGGTTCTTTTTGCTCCCGGACATACACCGGGGCGCCACCGCCAAGCACCAGGCTCTCTGCCGGCACATCGGCTACTTTTTCACCATGCCAGAAATATTCCAGCCGCCCTCCTTCAATAGTTTCGCCGATTCGCTCACACGGAAGATCCCATTTCTCAAATACTTCTTTGATCTCAGCCTCCCGTCCTGGCTTACAAACGATCAGCATGCGCTCTTGGCTTTCAGACAGCAGGATTTCCCAGGCTTTCATGTTTGACTGCCGTTGCGGTGCCTTATCAAGATCAATACGCATACCGACACCGGATTTTGCGCTCATTTCGGCGGTGGAGCAGGTAATCCCCGCAGCTCCCATATCCTGCATTCCAACCAATGCTCCCGTCTGTATAACTTCAAGCGAAGCTTCCAGCAGTAGTTTTTCCTGGAACGGGTCGCCAACCTGTACGGCTGGCAGGTCTTCATGGCTGTCTTCGTCCAGGTCGGCAGAAGCAAAGGTCGCGCCATGGATCCCGTCCTTACCGGTCGCAGAACCGACTATAAATACTGGATTACCCGGCTCGCCGGCTGTTGCGCTAACTGTCTCACCAACTTTCACAACCCCTACCGACATTGCATTAACCAGAATATCGTGGTGGTAACAATCGTAAAAATACGCCTCACCACCAACGGTCGGAACGCCAAAGCAGTTGCCATAGTCACCAATACCCTTCACCACGCCTGCGATCAACCGTTTCATCCGCGGGTTGTCAGGCAAACCAAACCGGAGCGAGTTGAGCGAAGCGATCGGCCGGGCGCCCATTGTGAAGATATCCCGGTGGATCCCCCCTACCCCTGTTGCGGCACCCTGGTATGGCTCGATGGCAGACGGGTGATTATGGCTCTCGATCTTGAATGCGCAGGCCAATCCGTCGCCAATATCAACCAGACCGGCATTTTCTTCCCCAGCGCCCACTAACAGGCGGTTACCGTCGCGGGGCAATGTTTTTAGCTGCAGGATCGAGTTTTTATAGGAGCAATGTTCACTCCACATGACTGAATACACCGAAAGTTCGGTGAAGTTCGGCGTACGCCCCAGTATCTTGTTTATATGCTCGAATTCATCGGCTGTCAGGCCCAGACTTTTAGCGGTTTCAACTGTAGGCGTCGGCTCTGCGGTGACCATAGTATGTTGTATCTGTTAGTGAGGAGTGTTTCGCGCCGCAAAGGTAGCGAGTCCTGCAGTTAATCCTGACCAGCCGGGCTGAAATAATACGCGGAAAATGCCTCCAGGGGATATTGAATCCCATACAATTTCATCAAGTGCATTTATTTCAGCGCCCCTTAAAACTTAAAATATCACCGGAAAATCAAACATTTGTCAAAAGATGCATCCGGATAGGTACCTTCGTCTTTATCCGGATAACACTCTATGGGACGAAACACCCGTACCAACGACCCAAGATCTGCCTCTAATGCCTAAGGAAGTATTACATATTTTTACAGCGTTCAATCCGGCTGACCTGGATACGGCGAATGGCCTTTACCAACACCTCATACAGGGACTAACCGGTTATGAATTAAAATTCTGGAACCCTTCTGAAGTAGCGGAAGAGGATTTCCGCAAGCAGGCCAACAACTTTCTGGAAAAAACACAACTGTTCATCGCCTGTTTATCCCCGCACTACCTGGAAACGCCCAATAACAGATGGGCGCTGGAAAAGGCCTTGTCTGAACAAAAGCGCCGGAAAGATTTCCAGATCCTTGTAGCCTTGGCTCAAGCGGCTTTTGTTCCGGAGCAACTGACCGGATTCCCACTAAGTCCGGAGCCCGAACAACCCATTGAGGGATTCTCACTAAGCCGGGACATACAGCTTCGAAGGGTGGCACAACGGGCCCGGGATCTGCTCCTGCAGATTGACCGCAGTAGTGCCGGCACCCCTGTAATCATGCAAGGGAAGGCCTACCAGATGCAGTTTGAAGATGTACGCGAGCGACTGATCGTATGGTCGGAGCAATATGACCTGGCTCCGCTTTTTCTTTTCTTGAAGCGATTATTGCATCCTGAAAGCACTCCTGATGCTGTATTCCAATTGGAGGATGCTTTTGCTGAATGGCGGCAACAGGCGCAGCGGAGTAAATTAACCTTTGACATATTCCAAAAAACGGTCCAGGCCATTCGCCTCGATCTGCAACACCTGATCGGACTGCTTAAAGAAGAGCAGTTCAATCCAAACTGGACTTCCATTTTTGCACAAACCTATTACGGTTTGGCACCAGTTGAAGTGCCGGCTGATCCGTTATCCGGCATTTTCCTTCCAATGGGGGAAGTCCACGCTCCAATGTCGCTCAATACGCCAGTCGATGAACAAACAGGGGCATCCCTGCTTTCTGCGCAGCAACAACAGGAGTTCAAACGTAATCTGTTGCTGGCACAGGATGCCATGGGCATTGGAAATTTCAGTCGCGCCCATGCACTTTGCGAACATGTACAAACCCACATCGATCCACAGTCTGCTCAATTATATGAGCTCCTTCTGCTCAGTTACCTGAAAAAGGAAACCCCGGACCGGATTATCAGTGAAGCAATAGACGGCAGGCCGACCAAACTCAACCACGTGGTCGTATATGCTGGCCGTTTTTCAGAATACCAACGCTACAGCAAATGTCCCTCCGAGGCAGGCACCTACAATCTCAAAGCCGTAGCAGAAGCACTTTCCAATGCATTGCTGCGCTTGTACAGTTCATTTAATAACGATTATATCCTGCAAACAGGTCGCTATGGGCAGGAGGTGCCCGACAACCGGACAGCAATTTCCAATTGTGTACAGGTGGCCATGGAGATCTACAGAACCGTGCATCCCTATCGGGGTTTCCTGGAACTGGCGGTAAATGAACTCTGCAATGGCGGTAAATACGATTATATCCGGCAGGTGGAGATTATTCAGGATGAATTCCGTTTTGCATCGCATGAAGATTTTGGCATTGAAAGTGAAATCCGCGAAATCATCGGAATGCTGGAGGCCATATCTCCGGATGACGACGACGCGCTGATGAACCGGCAATTGCGGGAAAACCTGTTTTTCAACCTGAAGGCCAAACGGCACCGGCTGCAGGTGCAACTTGCCGAAGAGAAACGGCGTTTTCTGCAATTCACCGATCTCCGCGATGCTGTGGTTGAACTGATCCAGGCCATGTTGCTAGGTTATAAGATCTACGGTGACCAGGATTACCCGGACGAAGAATCCTTGTTACGGCTGGCTGTTGAACAGTTGTTGCCGGGCCTTTTGTTGCCCCGGGCCTCGGGCACGCCGGCTCAATCGATCGGCGACCTCCGCTGGTTTCACCTCGATGCATCCGGGAATGTGAGTGCGCACCCGGATTGCGCAGCCTACCGGTTTGATCCCGTGGCTGTAGTGGAAAAGATCACTAAAGACCACACCGGACAAGCCGGCTGGCTGCAGGTCAGGCCTAACATTAAGGCAGAAGTGTTTCTTCAGTTTGTCGCCGACACCGATGCTGCCTATCAGGCCATCGGGAATGAGTTGAAATGGACGGACATCCGGCGGCCGGATGAAACAGATGCCCGTTTTCAGATCATCCAATGTTTGCAAAACTGGAAGAAGGCCTACTTCGCTGACCCGGATCGAGGTGATCGCTATATTCAACAGATTTTGCAAGAATTGGTCGGCAACCGCTTATTACTTTGGATACGGTTCGAACCGCCCCGCCTGACGACGATACCGGAAAGCCTTGGACTGGGTTATTTAGCGCTTCGGGAGTTTAAAGAAATGCTGGGGTATTCTGAATCCATCAAACCGGAACAGGCTTATCAGTTTCTCGCGCATAATTTATTTACCAGGCATATCAGGCCGTCTTTTGAGAAAATTACGCTAGGCGATCCCGCCAAACGCCAGGAAGCGATCTCGCTCCTGTTACAAGCCTTGCATAATTTCCGCGATCTGCACGAAGCGCCGGAATACCTCGAGTTTGTGTACGAGGAAATTACCCGGGAACAAAAATATCAATGGCTTGATATAACGGAAGACGGCTCCGGCATCTCTGTATTGCCTGACATGACTTCGTCTTTTGATCCGGTAGATATTTTACAACAACTGGCCCGGATATCGCCCGAACGTTTTCGACTATTGGAAGCGCGCCGGCGTATTGCCCATCGCCGTTTTTCTGACCTGAAACATTTGTACCTGCAGGAAATCAGTGAATTTACTTCGGAGAACCGGCAAATTGAGCGGCGGCTGGCAATCGATATTATCCGAAAATTAAAAGGATTGTTCTTGTATTATCCGGATGCTGAATTTCTGGAATTACCGATCAGAGAACTCAGCGGGCATGGCCGTATCCGTTGGAAGGAATATTTCCTGGGTGTCTTCCCTGCACGGAGTAACCATTACGAAAACAGGTATTTTAATTTCGATTATCGCCAGGAACTCAGTGAATTTCGCATGTATAAGAAAACCCACCAGCAGTGGATGGAGCATGTGCTCCGGCAGACCAACGATATTCCGTAAATCTTTAATTAGACCGCTACCGGGTAATTAGTTGGGTTATTTGAAGGACCAATGAAGACCCAGGTGCCAATTCCGGCCGGGCATTGGCCGGTATGCCAGGATCTGGTAGGCGGTGTTCCAACAATTCTCTACCCTTCCGGTAAGAAAAAGGGTGTGGCTACTCAGCCGGAGGCGGAATTGAGCCAACAGATTCCCCGTGGAAAAGCCTGGGATCTCCCGTGAATTATCGGAAGTGGTAAATTGTTTCCCGGTGAACTGGTGCAGGTAGGAAGCGGAAAATCTGTCTTTCGACCAATGGACTGAGAAAGCTGCATTATGCATTGGGGTGTAAGGCAAGACTTTGAATAATGCTGTTGTATTACTGTCGTATACGGCGGTATTGGTAGTATGGCAATATTGGTAGTGCATCCGAAACTGCCATCGGTTTTTCAGGAAACGGAAACTTTTACGCAGTTGTAGCTCCACGCCCCTTGATCGCACCTCCCGCAGATTGCCGGGCCGGAACAGGCCATCGGTCCCGGGCTGCCAAAGGATCCAGTCGTCCAGCATCAGATAAAATCCGGTCAGTTCTGCCATCATCCCGTTCTTTTCCCACAGGATCCCCAGATCACTGCTGTATCCGGACTCTGGTTCAAGATCAGGATCACCCAGGTTTAGCCAAAACCGGTCATTGAACGTAGGCAGGTTATAATTCCTGGATAAGTGTGCCCGGATACCGAAAGGTTTGCCGGGATTCCACAATCCGCCGATCGTCCAGGTAAAAGGGAAGCCCTGGGCCTGGGCCCATTCCTGCCGAAGCAATACATTTATATGGAAAGCAGGCCAGCGGTATCCAGCCGAGGCCCAACCGGCGATCCGGAACTGATTTGTCCAGCCTGTCGAATCCGAATACCCGTCCGCAACAGCCTGATTCAGGCGGGAAAGTAAACCCGTACGCAGGGTAAGGCTGCCGGAAGGATGAGTGGCAAATGAACTTTGAGCAATTAAGTTCCGGAAACGGCTGGTATCCCGATCTCCGGATAAAGCAAAGACCAGAGATTCATCCTGTAAGGCCAGGCGATGTTGCCAGGCATGAATGGAATCCGGCAAACTGTTCCAGCCAATAACCGCCCGAAAAGCCTGGTCCTGTTGCCAGGTATCCTCCGGGGCCGACGTCATAGCAGGGGGTATTTCCCGATAGGCCTGCTGATACCAAAAAGCCGACGACATCGAGTGTTGTTCATTTAGAATAAAGCGATTGAACTGCTGAATATCCATTCGGTGCAATGCATTATTCTGTTGTCGGACCTTGGGTTGACCGAGCAGTGCCGTATTTTTAAAAGGAAAATCATTCTCGGCCTGCTGCCAGGCGGCCCGTATGTGCGACTGGAAACGCGTTTTGTCATATCCCAGTCCGGCCTGAACAACAGTTTGTCCAAATCCACCCAATTCGCCACCGCCACTCCAGGACCAGCCGGCACCAGCCGGCGCTTCCTCCCGTACGAGCCGGATCTGCCCTCCAAGGATGCCATTGTTCTGGGCAGCACTTTGTCCACCATAACGGACCTCCACCTGATCCCCGGGCCAAAGCGGAACAAGAGCGATATCCACTACGCCGTTCATCGGACTCTGCAGGTTAATCCCTTCCCAAAATATCGCCGTACGGGCCGGGCCCGCACCACGCGCTGAAACTGTACTGAGTCCGCCGGGAGCATTTATCCGTATGGCTACCGGCACTTCCCATTGCATGCGCTCCGACAGACTGATCACAGACTGCGCTGGCAGTGTATCAGCCCTCCAAACACTGTAACCAGTGCGTTCCCCTGGCAAATCTGTTATAGTCAGCAGAGGAAGTGATAACGTTGTGTCGGCGTCTGCCCGGCCTTGCGCATATGCGCCGGATACAGAAGCAGCCAGCAAAATGAAAATGCCGACACCCCGGATTTCCTGAAAACCAACTGAACGTAAAGGCATAGTTATACTGTACACAAACAACTGCCCGGAGGGTTCACCTCCAGGCAGTTATAGATTTAGATGCCAGATCGTAATTAGTTCCGGCACACTGGATGTAATGCGGCATTACAAGTCACAAACTTCCACGATCTTCTCATAATCGGGGCGATCCCAGGCATGTTCGTGAATGAAGGTATGTTTTACCTCCCCTTTATGGAGGACAAAAACACCCGGCATCTGAAACCCGTCTCCGATCTCTTCGCTGTGGTAGGCAAATCCGTGTCCTTCCACCACCCCAGCCTGAAAACCGCGGATCCAGTTCATCAGGCCAAAGAGTTGTGTAGGGGTTCCCTTGCCCAGCCCAAATGCCCGGTAAAAGCGTTTGTCTGGGTCGGAAATATGATCAACCGGTAACAGTTTGTATTTCTTAAAAAACTTCTCTGCCACGCTTCGATCCGCTGCCATATGTACTAAAACGACCCGAACACCGGATGATTCCAGGCTTTTTCGCCGTTTGGCAATATCCGAAATTGCTTCCCGGCAAAAGGAGCAACCGAAATGACGCAAAAAAACCAGCAACACGGGTGATGCATCTGAAATCTGCGCCAAGCTTTCTCCAGAGTTTTGGGTTACCATTTCACTCCACAGGGCGGGAGTTTCCATGACAGGGGACACTTCAGCCATAGGCAATTATACTAGCTTCATCTTGTTAAACACATCCATCACTTCTGTTACTGCGCTGGCAGATTGGTGAAGAAGTGCCATTTCATCTTTACGAAGACGCAATTTAATAATTTTCTGAATGCCCTTCTTACCAAGTTGGACCGGAGCACCCACAAAAATATCCTTTAGCTTATACTGGCCGTTTAAGCGAACACAGCACGGATAAATCCGGTTTTCATTTTTCAGTATGGAAATGGCCATTTGTGCGGCAGCAGCACCAGGAGCATACCAGGCAGAAGTTCCCATAAGGTTTACCAGTTCTCCGCCTCCAACTTTTGTACGCTGGATGATAGCCTCCAGGGCATCTTTTTTTACCAGTTCTGTAACCGGAATCCCGCTTACAGTAGTGTAGCGCGGCAACGGTACCATGGTATCACCGTGTCCCCCCATCAGGATTGCCTGAATGTCTTTTGGAGAACAGCCAATCTCCTCTGCGAGGAAGGCCCGGTAACGTGCCGTATCCAGTACTCCGGCCATACCGAAGACCCGCTTGTCACTCAGGCCTGAGGCTTTCCAGCAGGCATAGGTCATCACGTCCAGGGGATTGGAAACTACAATGATGATCGGATTGCGGGAGTACTTCAGAATATTTTCCGTAACCGATACCACGATTTTTGCATTCGTGCTGATCAGGTCGTCGCGGCTCATGCCCGGTTTGCGCGGTATACCAGCAGTAATGATAACGATATCGGAATTGGCTGTCAGTGCGTAATCATCACCGCCAATTACACGGGTAGAATAACCGTCTACCGGCGCCTGCTGCCAGGTATCCAGCGCTTTACCTTTAGCCATGTTACCCTGAATATCGATCAACACGACCTCATTACAAATATCCTCGTGGGCTAATACATTAGCGCAGGTAGCACCTACGTTACCCGCACCTACAATGGTCACTTTACTCATCTGTTTAGGTAATTTGAATATATGAAAAGATATGGTTGCCGACGCTGCTTCCGGCTTGCTCCGGAGGCGTGCCATCCACTGGTACTGCGTCCGAAACCAACCCCGGTCGACTGACGCGCAAAAGTAGGTAAAATATCCGCGAAATGCGGGTGAGGGGGAGTGTAATTCCGGTAATATTTACAGGTTTTTACCAGATGCCCATCTAAAAAAGTTCCGGGATGCGAATTGTATCTTCCGTCGCAGAATAACCAGAGAAATTTCCATAGCCTCCTTCGATATTGTTGTACAGGGCATCCGGGTCATTTAACGGGATATTATTGCCCTGCCGGGCCAGTGACAGGTGGTACCGGTAAAAGTCCTCCGACAAGGTGCGCCACTCCACAAACACCCGACGCGGGCGTTCATACGCCGGATCAAATGGGATCAGGACGTCTACGGAGAGCTGCTGCGAATCGTCCTGCCAGAAGTTCTCATTGATCAACACCACATTTTCCGGGGTATCGTAAACCAGGGCCAGGGTCCGGCCGTCTGCGAGGAATTTGGAAGACGCTTCATAGTATTCATCCGGCACCGGTTCTCCATTGATCAGTTCAAAAATCTCGATCTCATGTTTCAGCCCAAATGCAAAATAGCGCTTATCGGCAGGCAGGTCTGCCACCGAAATGACCAGCGGCAACTGGAGCGCCAGTTTGCCATTCTCCAGATCAAGTATCCGGATACCGGCTGTATCAATCTGCGATGGACTTAGAAACTTCGGTTGCGGCGCATAACTTTCAGACTGGGCCGGATCATAGCCTCCAATCTGGACGGTAACCGCATATTGGGTTTCCGCCTCTACCGTATCCCGGCTTTGCCAGAAAATACGCCCGCCGTCATCTGTGACGCGGAACAATTTATCCAGGAACTTTCCGCCTACTGCGATGGACACATTGGCTTCAAACGGGATCACGGGGTCACCGGCATCGGTCAGCGTCTGACTCAGGGATACCTCGACCTGTATCGGTTGACCAATAGTGAAGTGGCTGAGGGCAACAATCCGGGTAGGCAAATCCGGCAGGTTGATGTTCGCCTCCCGCACGCAGGCCAACGCACATACTAATATAGCAAGAACAAGGAGTATACAACGTCTGCAATTCATGGAATACCGTATTGGGATTCTCAGGTTTGATTAAAAAGAACACTATTCTGGACTTACAAGTAATGTTGTGCTTCCGGGTACCTCCTTAGTTAAAATATCAACACTAGAATTTCAACTCATATCGGAAAGAAGGCAATAGTGGCAACAACGTATACTGTATCGCTTTTGCATTGGATCCACTGCCACTATCTACATATAAAAAAAATGGATTCGCCCGGTTATAAGCGTTATAAACACCCAGGTGGATCGCATGTTTCCAGTTCCCGCCGCCAAAATAAGCATTCAACGCGGCATCCAAACGATGATATGCTGGTAACCGGTACCCGTTCACTTCTGTGTATACATATACATTCCGCTCTGTATCGCCATTGGGGGTATGGTGTTGAAACTTGACGCCGGAAAGGGTAATGGGGTTGCCTGTCGCAAAAGCCCAGATCAATTCTGCATTCAGCCAACTGGCGATCCGCTGCTGCACTGAAATCTTCAGATCATGCCTTCGATCAAACCGGAATGGAAATGGTTTCCCGGTATTAAGATCAGGAAATTGCCGCTGGGCATCCGACCAGGTGTAGGATAGCGTTGCAGTATTGGTCCGTGTCCGTTTTTGCAAGGTCATTTCCAGGCCATATGTCCTGCCTTTGCCACTCAGTATTCTGTCTTCCCACCCGCTGGCATCTTCCGCACCTCCGGTAAACAAGGCTGTATTGGAAGACAGGAACGTCAGCACCCGGTCCAGCCGTTTGTAGTAGCCTTCCAGTTGAAAATGCCATCCATTTCGAAGAAGTGCAAGTCCCGTAGATACCTGCCAGGCCTTTTCAGGCGGCACCTTCAACGTGGTAGGCACCCATAATTCAAATGGCAAACTGATATTGAAAGAGCCTATTTGATGCAGGTATTGCGCATTGCGGTGATACCCCCACCAAAACCGCCATCCCTTCTTGCCGCTGCGTTGCAGCCGGATACGTGGCTGTAACGCACTGAAGCGGCTGTTCCGGATCTGAAAGGATGAAAAATTGAGGCCACTTTCCAACCTCCAGTGTTTCCAGAGTTTCCATTCCGAATCCACATACATCTCAGCCTCGTCGGCCCCCAGCCGCTCATCGTTGAGCAGGGCAAGCGACAAGGAGTCGATCGTAATGGGGGATTGCCCGGGAACCAGAAAGTTGACCGACAGAGCACCCGGCTGAAAAGAGTGCAATGTATATGCAATGCCCCAGCGTAAGGTAAGCCAGTTCTTGGGGAAATAACTGAAATCCGTTTTCCCCGACCAGTCCTGGATCAGGGTTTGGTAGATCTGCCCATAGTTGGCCAGCAGGCTTTCTTTTCCCGAGGCAGACAAAAAGGTGGATAGCAGGGTCAGGCGGCTCTGATAATAAAACCTGCTGAACCGGAGGGTCGTATTGGTAAAGAGGTTTTTCCGGAGCAGGTGATTCCAGCGCAAGGCTGCAATCGCATTGCCCCAATCCGAAGTTAGCCCATATTGATCAGTATACAACCCTTCCGGATCGTCAAAGCGTTGTTCAAACTGGTTTCGGAAAACGTCCCCGCCTTGATAATAGCTAAAATACAAGCGGTTTTTAGGCGAAAAAATATAATTCAGTTTCAGGTTTACATCATAAAACCGGTAGGTCACCTGGTCCCCGGAGAAGGTCAGCAGGTTTTCCCGTTTGCTGAATAAGTCGATCCACGGGCCAAAATACGTAGTACGGCCACTAAGTAAAAAAGAGCTGGTATCCCGCTTGATCGGTCCTTCCAATGTTGCTGAAGAGGCAAAAAGACCGACGGACAGACTGGAATGGTTTTCCCGGAAATTACCATCACGGGTACGAACATCCAGCACCGAGGAGGCTCTGCCGCCATACCGGGCCGGAAAGTCCCCTTTCCATAAGCGGGCATTTTTTATGGTGGCTGGATTGAATACAGAAAACAGGCCCAATGCATGATTGGGGTTGTAGACCGGCACATCATCCAGAAGGATCAGGTTTTGATCGGCATTGCCACCCCGCACGTGCAGGCCCCCCAACCCGTCCACGCCTGTCTGCACTCCTGGTTGCAGCGCTGCGAGCCGGATCAGATCTGCTTCTCCACCGGGCATCGGAATGCCTTCCAAGAGCGCTGCCGGCAGATTCTGGCGGTTTTCTTCACTACTCACCAGGCTTTCCGAAAGCGGCAAGGCTGTGATCACTACCTCCGGCAATGCCGTATTCGCTTTGAGCCGGAAGGTGAGGAGCTGTACTTGATCCATATTGATCTGCCGCACTTCCTGCTGATACCCGATATAGTGCACCGCCACCTGGTACGTACCTTCGTCCAGTGGAATGCTGTAAAAACCAAATTCATTGGTGATCGTACCCTTCGTGGAAGTCGAGATGATCCGGACGCTTGCCCCGATCAATCGTTCACCTGTTTCAGCATCCTGTACATACCCGCTCAGGGTAAACCGGCGGGCCTTGCGGTAAAAAACCACCTGGCCTGCCACCCATTTGTAGCTCGCCTGCGAACAGGATGCGATCTGTTCCAATACAGTTGAAAAAGGCTGCTGCCGGGCGGCAATAGTTATGGAAGGGCAGTCCTGGAAAAACCGGTCATTAAAAACAATGTTGATCCCGGTTTCCCTGCTCAGTTGCACCAGGGCATCGGCAGGCAGACAGTTCTGGCACACGAAATCGATTGGCTGTTGAACCGGATTTTGAGCAACCAGCAGACAAACAGCTCCCGGAAAGAAAAAAGTAAAAATTAAAAAAATGCGAATCGCCATGCCAATTGTCGGTATGGGCACAAGTTAAGGCGATCGCTCCGAAATGTATACCAAAATCAAGCCCTGTCGATTACTGGCAAATCCCGCCAGCCAGAACATAACTTTCAGCCCCTTTCCGGGTTACCTCGAACTGATAGGTCAGGGACAGTCCCTCCAACACCTCCCCTATCGATTGATTCGTTAATGGTGCCGTATGCAGGCAATTGCGCATGGCCGGGTTTGGCATTTCAATGGAAACATGATAAAAATGCTCCAGATCGCGGAGTACCTCATGTAGCGGGGTACGCACAAACTCCAGACCTCCGGTTTGCCAGGACAAATCATTGAACGTAGAGACATTTGACAACCGGATCTGGGCGCTTTCCTGATCCCAAACTGCTTTCTGTGCTGCTTTCAGCACCACTCCTTCATGCGATACATTTGGGGAAAACCGCACACTGCCATCCCGAACCAGTACCGTCGTCGTTGGTTCTCCCGGTACCGCCCGGACACCAAACCGGGTACCCAATACTTTTATTTCTGCGCCATTCCCTGCTTCAATAACAAACGGTTGATCAGGACGATGACTGACCTCAAAATAGGCTTCTCCGGTCAGGAAGACACGGCGTTCACGCGTATCGAACGGGATTACATATTCCAAGGAAGCTTGTTTCCGGAGCCATACCCGCGAACCATCAGGCAGGTTAATGGTCCTGCTGTCCAGATTGCCCGCCAATTCCAAAACCGGCTTTCCGGTCGAGGACACCAAGTGCTGATACCCCCAAAAGGCAGCCAGCAAGAAAATAAGAGCTGCTGCAATCCGCAAGATCCGGGAGCCCAGTGGAATAACCCTGGCAGGTTGCTTTTCTGTGGCCCTGATCCGCATGCGAAGTTGTTGATAGGCTGTATCCAGATCGGGATCAAAGGTCCGTGAATTGGGTTGGGTACTATTATCCCAGACTAATTGAAACTGCTTGGCCAACTCAGCATTTTCAGCAGAGCGGTTGATCCAGACGTCCAGATCTGCGTTCTCCCGGGCTGTAATTTCCCCGTTAAAACGCTTTTGAAGCAGTACGATAAAGTCGATCTCTTGCATATTTTCCAGTTTTCAGGTTTTTTGGCAGATCTTAAGGGACTGGTTTTAATTGAGTATTTACATCAAAGACAATCACATCCGGCCCAACCCCTACCCGTACCACCACCATTTTAGTGCTAAAATGACAACCGACGACAATTTGGAATATTTATGCAGCGCTGCCCGTAGCAGTCGCATGGCCTTGGTAATCTGGTTTTCAATAGTTTTTGTTGAAATACCCAGCTGCTCGGCGATTTCTTTGTGCGACAATTGTTCGAAACGGCTAAGTGAGAATACCAGCCGACATTTTTCCGGTAACTCTTCAATGGCCTGCCGGAGGGCATCCTCCAGGCCTTCCTGGCGAGCCTGCTGCTGGATTTCATCTGAAGAAAGGTCGGCAGTATCCTTCCAACTGTCCGTTTCCTCCAGCACCGTTCGCCGGTTTACCTTGATATAATTCAGGGCACGGTTGATCGCTGCACGACGAAGGTAGGCGCGCAGTGAAGTATGAATTTCGATGGTACTTCGCTTGCGCCATAATTCAACGAATACCTCCTGGACCAGATCCTGGCAGGTATCTTCATCCTGGATATAAGGAAAGACATCACCCAACAACTGTGCATAATACCGGTCAAAAATGGTCCGCAGCGCAGACTCATCGCCGCCACGCAGGCGGTCCAGGTGCTCCTGATCTGATATCTCCGACTGAAATGCCATTGCTAAGAAACCGGTCGATGCAAATTTTCAAAAAAAATGGAAAAATTTTAATTTGGAAAGCGCGAATAATTCAACCCGAAATAAAAACTTAATACCGAAATAGAGCCAAATAAAAATCAAACGTATTGCCAGTCCCGTTTTTTCAGGCACTCTGCTCTTAATAGCGGAATATAGCCTAAAAAAATTTCCCGTTCCACAGTAGGGGATTTGAACAACTACTCTGTCTTTAACCTGACGAATTAATCAATACCATACAATAAACTGCTACTGCTCAGACTATGGACACAAAAACTACTTATCCCGTATTCGAAGACAATCCGCTCTTTGCGGTACTGAGCCCCGATGAACTTATCCTGCTCCAGCAAACTGCCACTATTCAGTCCTACACCAAACACCAGGTACTGTACAAACCGGGGCAATCGGCAAAAAAGGTTTTCCTTTTGTTGAAAGGAACGGTGAAGGTAGCTGTTCATGCAGAGAAAAAAGACATTATTAAATATGTGGTTCGCACGGGAAGTCTTTTTGGGGAATCCTGTCTGACAGGCGAACAAGAGCGCCGCGACTTTGCCTATGCTATGGAAGATGTGGCAGAAGTTATTGAACTGGATGCGCAGGTATTGTTGTCTGTCATGCGTAAAAACTTCGCCTTTGCCCAATCACTGTTGCATTTTTTAGGCGAACGCCTGCGGTACACGGAAACCCAGTTGGAAAAGGTGGTTTTGAAAGATTCGAAAAGCCGGATCCTGGAATTCCTGCACCAGATGGGGATCGAGCACGGCAAGCGTATCGGGTTTGAAACACTTGTTAAGCATAATATGACGCATCAGGATATCGCTGATCTGACCGGCACCAGCCGTCAAATGGTAACAGCCGTACTCAATCAGCTTAAGCGCTCGAATGTGTTGTACTTTAACAGAAAGAAAATTTTGTTCCGTGACCTGAACGCGCTTCCGCTTGCAGGTTAATAGCTTCGGAACCAGTAAAATCCAAACCAAAAATCAAACCCCGACCTGCCAAAATGTGAATTTGGTTAACAGTTTTGCTTCATACGATAGAATGGGTTTTGTTCTGGCGGCGTGCAACGGCACGCCGCTTTTTTTTGCCCTTAAAAGACCCGGTTGCCCATTTTAGGCAGCATCGATCCAGGAATAAGCTGGAAATTTGGGCAATAAACCCAGGTTCTGGCAAAAAACCAGCACCTCGCTATTTCATTTCACCTAATAATTGGATTTCTTCTGCCCATGCTACGTATCCTCCTACTCCCCCTGCTTCTGGGCTTCAACCAGTTAAAAGCCCAGTCCAATCCGGACCCCGCACGTTTCCCCTACCCTCTTGACGAGATCCAGCTTACCGCTCCCAAGGAAGCGCCCGGGTCACTTTTCGGAATCACCGATCCTCCTTCTGTGCCAGTCCGGGCCATGGGCGAGTGGGAGGAGTTGCAGGCGCTGTTAATTTCGTGGCAAGGCAGTTCTTCCTGGCTTCAGATCCTGACGGAGATCGTTCGGGCCGCCCAAAAAGAGTGCCGGGTCATTATTTGTTGCAATACTTCCTTTACGGAAAATTCAGCACGAAACTTCCTGACCAGCAGAAATGTCGATATCGCTAATAATGTGGAATTTTTGGTTGTTCCCAACAATTCCATCTGGATCCGGGACTACGGTCCCAACTGCGTATATGCGAATGGAACAGACTCGCTTTACTTTGTAGACTGGCGCTACAACCGGACGACCCGTCCACAGGATGATACCCTGGCCAACAAAGTTGCTCAATACCTGAGTGTACCACTGTATACCACGACTACCGCCCCCAATGACCTGGTACATACGGGTGGAAATTTCATGTCGGATGGCCTGGGCACCGCGTTTTCCTCCCGGCTGATCCTGAGTGAAAACCAACCGGGCAACCCTTATGGCGCTTCTGCCAAAACAGAAGCCGAGATCGATGCGATCATGTACGATTATATGGGTATTCACCAGTTTATCAAAATGGACAAGTTGCCCTACGATGTTATTCACCACATCGATATGCATATGAAGTTGCTGGATGAAGAAACGCTGCTGGTAGGCAAGTATCCTGATGGTATTGCCGATGGCCCGCAGATTGAAGCAAACCTCCAGTATGTGTTGAGCAATTTCAAATCAGCCTTTGGAACCCCGTACAAAGTTATCCGTATCCCGATGCCACCTAAATTCGGTTATTATCCGAACAATGGAGCGGATTATCGCACCTTTTCCAACGCAGTGTTTGTGAACAAGACCGTACTCGTTCCCTTTTACGAACTGCAATATGACACTACGGCACAGCGAATTTGGGAAGAGGCCCTCCCCGGTTACAACATCGTCGGGATTGACTGCAATGCGATCATTGGGTCGCTTGGCGCTATCCATTGCATTACCAAGGAGATTGGGGTTTCAGACCCATTGCATATTGTACACCAGGAACTCCCATGCATGGACAATGCCCAGTATCTCCAATACCCGGTTTGGGCCAATCTGGAACACCGCAGTGGCGTCGCCAGCGCCAGAATCTATTTTACGACTGACCTGAACAGCACATGGGAGAGTGTTGATCTGCCCTTCTATCCGATGGATGACACTCTTTGGAGCCACCGTGGCTTTATTCCCAAACAGCCTGCCGGTAGCACGGTATATTATTATATTGAAGCGACTTCCGGTAGTGGGAAGACGATCACCCGGCCATTAACGGCTCCAGCAGGGTACTGGCAGTTTTGTGTCACCGAATCAGTCAGTACGACTGAAACAGTTCAGGCTGAACTGGCACCGATCTACCCGAATCCGACAGCAGCAATGACAGTCATTCCAGTAACCTCTTCTGATGGCCTGGAAGGAAGTATTCGGCTATTCAACGCCATTGGGCAGCTACAGCAAACCGTATATCGTGGAGAGATCCCTGCCGGCACGACCAATTATTTCCTGGATGCATCCAGATTCCCCTCCGGAGCCTACTGGGTTGAGCTTCGAACAGAAAAGGAAACATTGGTCCAGCAACTTGTCATCCGGTGAGGATGACAGGCAAGACTTTAATACAGTACGGTTACTTTTACGATACAGGTCGTCTTAAGGACCTGTTTGAGCATTTTAAGTTCTGTCGAAAGACAAAATCCGACCTCAAACAAAATTAAATTTCAAACGTTGATTCAATTGTTTTAAAACTCTTCGGCAAAAAAAAATTTGTATTGCACGGATTCAGGGTGAAAAATCTTGACATCGGCACAATGGAAGTTGTACCTTTGCAGCCGAATTTTTATAACATACCGATCGCACATGAGGCAATTAAAAATTACGAAGTCCATTACCAATCGCGAGAGCCAGTCGCTGGAGAAGTACCTGCAGGAAATTGGGAAAGTGGACCTCCTGACCCCGGAAGAAGAAGTAGATCTTGCCAAGCGTATTAAACAGGGCGACCAGATCGCACTGGAAAAACTGACCAAGGCCAACCTGCGCTTCGTCGTTTCCGTGGCCAAACAATACCAGAACCAGGGCCTGAGCCTTTCTGATCTGATCAATGAAGGCAACCTGGGATTGATCAAAGCCGCTCAGCGTTTTGATGAAACCCGTGGCTTCAAATTTATTTCCTACGCAGTCTGGTGGATCCGTCAGTCGATCCTGCAGGCACTTGCCGAACAGAGCCGGATCGTGCGGCTCCCATTGAACAAGGTTGGCTCCCTGAATAAAATTAACAAGGCGTTCTCCGAGCTGGAACAAACATACGAACGCGAGCCCAGTCCGGAAGAACTGGCTGAGCTGCTGGAGATCACCTCTGACGAAGTCGAAACCACACTGGGTGTTGCTGCACGACACGTTTCCATGGATGCCCCGTTTGTAGAAGGCGAAGACAACTCCCTTCTGGATGTGTTGGAAAATACGGCCATGCCCGGTACAGACCAACACCTGAACTATGCAGACTCACTTCGCCGGGAGATCGAGCGTTCCCTCAGCACGCTGACCGATCGCCAATGTGATGTCATCAAGTTATATTTTGGTATCGGTGTAGAGCATCCGATGTCACTTGAGGATATTGGCGAAAAATTTGGCCTCACGCGCGAGCGGGTTCGCCAGATCAAGGACAAGGCGATCAATAAATTGCGCGCTACCAGCCGCAGCAAACTGCTGAAGTCTTACCTGGGCGCCTGATATAAATACAAGACATTAAATACACTATGAAAAAGCCGCTTTACCTATGGGTAAAGCGGCTTTTGTATTTTCAATCAATCCGGCCGGGGTTTTACCGGCTGGATATCATTGCTTGGTAAATTCAATTGTCAGCCCCTGGTCCGGGTTAGATGAGATATCCGTGGATTCCGGGTTCTTCAACTCAATGCGATTAGCTGTATAGTCCACGATTTCCCATTCACCCCAGATGCCATCCACCGGATCAAATGGTGTATCGATCAGGCCTATCACGAAAAGATTAGCACCGGCATCAGCGCCCCATTTGCCAGTAACAGTAGTACCGTCGGGCTTTGTAATAATCAGTTCCTCACTTGCATTGAATTCAAACGTATAACCGGTAAAATCGGAGGTCTTCACCAATTGATCCTTGTCCGGTCCCGTGGTAACAAAATTCGTCACGGTCCATAAGTCTGTATTATCCGGAGAATCAGTCGTTTTTCCACAGCTGAACATGACCAGGGAAAGCAATAACAAAAGAGCGGGAATTAACGGTTTTTGCATAACATTAAAATTGTTAGATGAATAAATGTACATGGAATAACCAAAGTTGTATGCACTACAAAAATACGGCCAGCCCCGGTATGCGGGGCACCTTTAACATCTGAACGGCTCCACCCGACATGTTTTCAGTGGTTCATTCTATGATCTGTTGAAAGCGCTCCACATCGCTTCGTATCTTACTGACCATCGCCGTACACGCAGCCAGGTAACCACGTTGGGCATGATCAATTTTCGTTTTCTCCTCTGCGATTTCACCCTGTAATGCCTTTATCTTTTCTTCTGCACTGGCGATTTCCTGTTGCAGTTGTTGAATCATTTTTTGCTTTTCCACCCGGCTCTCTTCCAACTGCCGGATCGATGCCTGGCGACCGGCGATTTCAGCTTCAGACTTCTTGTGTACAGCCGATTCGAAGTTTGCCTTGTCTTTCAGAATAGCCTCTTCATATTTACCGGCAGATTCGATCAGTATTTGTTTGGTCAGCCCCTGTATCTTCAGGGACGCAAATACCGCATTGATCCTGGCCACCTCATCCGGAATATGCGCTTCGAGCGTATCCATCGTCTTCCAGAATTCATAATAGTCCGGCCCGGGGAGGTTGGTTTGATCAAATAGCCTGGAAAAATGCTGCTCAAATTTTGAAAGATCCTCTTTGGACATGGCTGGTGGCTCACCTGTTTCTGTTTTTTCTACCTGAACCGGTTCAGAAGAGGTATCCGGCTGCGCCTGAGCGGTCGGCGTCTGCTCACTGGCAGGCTTTTCATCCTCATCTAATATGACAAAAAGGCTGATTGCCTTGCGGAAAAAACTAGACATAATTCAGTTTAAAAACGCTGGCTTCCGAATGGAGGTTCAGCACGGGCACTCTCAGGTAAAAAATCAGAATTATAAAGATTTGACCTGTTTCCCGGCGCTGCTATGCTACAAAGTTACATCACAATCTTCAAGATACCGGTACTATTCCATACAGGCTTTGACAAATTCCACAAATAACGGATGTGGTTTTTCCACCGTGCTTTTCAATTCCGGGTGAAACTGCACCCCGACAAACCATTTATGCCCCTTTAGTTCCATGATCTCCACCAGGTCTGTTTCCGGGTTGATCCCGGAAGGTATCATGCCTTCTTTTTCGAACTGCTCCAGATAGGTGTTGTTGAACTCCCAGCGGTGCCGGTGCCGTTCCTGAATTCGGGATTGATGGTAAGCCGCATAGGCTTTTGTTTTTTTCCGGATGGAACATGGGTATGTTCCCAGTCGCATCGTTCCACCTTTCTTGGTGACGTCCTTTTGGGCCTCCATCAGGTCGATTACCGGATACGGCGTGTTATCGTCTACTTCGGTAGAAGCCGCCCCTTGCAGGTTCAATACATTCCGGGCAAATTCCACACAAGCCGTTTGCATACCCAGACAGATACCAAAGAAAGGCACATTATTTTCCCGGGCATACCGGATTGCCAGAAGTTTACCTTCAATTCCGCGTTCACCAAAACCGGGGGCGACCAGAATACCATCCAGCGGCGCCAGGAACTTGCTGACATCACGGTAGTTCCCCTCCAGGTCTTCCGCATGAACAGGTACTACCTGAACCCGGCATTCGTTCACAGCACCGGCATGGACAAACGCCTCATAAATAGACTTATAGGCATCCGGCAACTCATTATACTTTCCGATCAGGCCGATCTTTACCTCATGCAGCGGGTTTTTCAACTTGCCAAGAAATGCTTTCCAGGTAGACAAGTCCGGCTCACGGCGGTCGTTCAGGTGTAATTTAGAGATCACCACTGCATCCAGTCGCTCCTTAAGCAACATCAACGGAACATCATAAATACTTTCCGCATCGAGCGCTTCAATCACCGAGGACATCTCCACATTGCAAAAGAGGGCCAGCTTGCGGCGAATATCCGTATTGAGCGGATGCTCGGTACGGCAGGCCAGAATGTCAGGCTGAACGCCGAGACTAAGCAATTCCTTCACCGAATGCTGGGTAGGTTTTGTTTTTAACTCCTTGGCAGCCCGCAGGTAGGGCACCAGGGTTAGGTGGATGACCAGGCAATTATCCCGTCCCAATTCCCAACGCACCTGACGTACGGACTCCACATAGGGCAGGGATTCAATATCACCTACCGTGCCACCCAGTTCAGTAATGACAATGTCATACTTCCCGGATTGCCCCAAAAGCAACATGCGCCTTTTGATCTCGTCAGTGATATGCGGGATCACCTGTACCGTTTTACCCAAATAATCACCCGCCCGTTCTTTATTGATTACCGTTTGGTACACGGCGCCCGTAGTCACGTTGTTGGCGCGGGACGTAGGTGTATTAAGAAAGCGCTCATAATGCCCGAGGTCAAGGTCGGTCTCAGCGCCGTCTTCCGTCACATAACACTCCCCGTGTTCATAGGGATTCATAGTGCCGGGGTCGACATTAATGTAGGGATCGAATTTCTGGATCGTTACGGAAAAGCCACGTGCCTGCAGCAATTTGGCAAGTGAGGCGCACAAAATACCCTTCCCAAGCGAAGAGGTTACGCCCCCCGTAACAAAGATATATTTCGTCATTGTACGTTTGATTTGTTACGGGATGTAAAGGTAGGACTTAATCTACAGGCGGCCGACTAGAATCCGCTGATTTTTCTATCCTGTTCCGGAAACCTGCATTTTTCCGGCCCAAACATCCGGCAGCTTTACCGAACTTTGCCGAACCAAGTTCCAGCCCAGTTGTTTTTGTAAGGTATGCAAATTGTTCAGTTTCAGGATTTAGGTCATTGGGATTACCAGAAAGCCTGGGACTACCAATCTGCCTTACACCGGGCCCTGGTAGACAACAAACTCCAGCACCGGGACCATCCGCCGGGATCCTATTCGCAACAACATTATCTGCTTCTGGTCGAACATCCGCACGTGTATACCCTCGGCAAGAGTGGTTCACTCGATCATTTGCTGTTGTCTGAAGAAGAATTAACCACCCGGGGTATCCAGTACTTTCCCATTAACCGGGGAGGCGACATAACCTATCACGGCCCGGGTCAGATCGTTGGATATCCCATTCTGGACCTCGAATGTTTTTTTACCGATGTACACCGGTATGTGCGCAATATTGAAGAGGTAATTATCCGGACGCTGGCAGAGTATGACATTGAGGCTGTCCGGGTACCGGATTACACGGGAGTCTGGTGTCTGCCCGATCCCCAAACAGATAAAACCAGCCCCGGCGAAATCTTCCGGCAAAAATTCCGGAAGATCTGTGCAATTGGCGTGCATTTAAGCCGCTGGGTAACCTTACACGGATTTGCATTTAACGTGAACACAGACCTCAACTACTTTAAGTACATTGTGCCCTGTGGCATCAACGATGCTGACAAAACCGTTACGTCACTGGAACAGGAATTAGGCCGACCCGTTGATATTAGTACCGTTCAAAGCCAGATCCGGAAACATTTTTGTGCAGTTTTTGAATGTGAATTAGCACCGTCATGATAAAAGATATTCCCGTCCGGAAAGTTGAAAATTTGGCCATTGCAGTGGTTCCACGCCTGGAACATGAAGAGGATCACGAATTCTTCTGGGATACCTACCTGATAAACTTAAAAGAGGAACCGATATATTCCGTGCTGGTGAACTCACGCGGCTATGGCATTTTGGAAGGCGAACAACGCAAAACCTCCACCCTGCGCTACTTTTGGGATAAGATCGAACCTAAAAGCGCGGTCCGTGTCGAACCGGTACAAAAATCAGTACTCCAACTGGCCAATGAATACTGGATCAGTTTTTCCTACCATAATTATCTGTACGATAAAAAGTACGTTTTTGTAGCCGGGAGCCTTGAATCGGCTAATTTCACCGAAATCCCGCTGTTACAACGCAAGGGAGTAATGATCCGCTAGATTTAAGGGCTCCTCCCCATCAGCCCGTCCACCGCATAATGAACTGATATGGCATTTTCTTTTCTTACCCGAAAAATGGACCCGCTCCTGCAGGCCGGGCTTTTCTTTGGTGTGGCATTTTTGTTTATGGTGCTCACCAAGATGGCGGACTGGCTTGGGATGGTCGAGCCCGAAGAGTTATTCCCCTGGTCCATTGCATCTGCACTGTTATTGCTTTTTGCTGTGTTTAATAGCATGATGAGTCTGAACGCCGACAATTCAGCACGTTATTGGGGTCGCTCCATGTATGCCTTTATTGGTCTGGCGTTTGCTAATGGCCTGGCCGCCTGGTTGTTTTCAGGAGTTCCGATCGGTGCAGCACAATCTTATCGTTGGATCTATATTGTTATCACGATATGCTTGTTGGTTATGCTGACTATGGTTAATCTGATGAAAAAAATTGTGCAGTTTGCCGAACGGGAAGAATGGACGCAGCCCCGGAAAAGGTGGTAATTAAACAAAATTTATTTCCACACACGGGCAATTCAAGTTTAACCATTCCCAAACGTTATCCCTGTCATGTTGAAATATCTGATCGTACTGACATTCCTTTGGAGTTGTAATTTCTCCTCCGGTTCCGCACCTGCTAAAACGGCGCTCAATTCCTCCGTGCCGGAGGTTCAGGATACGCTGATACCACCGGAATACGATGCCGGGCACCAACTTATACGGGTAGAAAGGACGGAGACCGAATGGAAGGCCCGGTTGAACAAACTGGAATATAATGTGCTTCGGGAGGAAGGCACAGAACGCGCCTTCACAGGTGACCTGTGGAATAACCATGAGCAAGGCATCTACATTTGCAAAGGATGCGGATTGCCTTTATTCTCCTCCGCTAGCAAGTTTAATTCCGGAACAGGCTGGCCGTCCTACTGGCAACCGATCAAACCGGAATACGTCACCGAAAACAAGGATACCCGGTATGGCATGGTTCGCATCGAGGTGGAATGCGCCCGGTGTGGCGGTCACCTAGGCCATGTATTTGACGATGGGCCCAAGCCCACCGGACTCCGGTATTGCATCAATTCGGTATCGCTGGATTTTGTTCCCGGAGCATCGGATGCTAACTAAAGCCTGCGGTATGAGAAACAGCCCCTGGTCAATGCCAGGGACTGTTTCTTTCCACTTTTATCAATTAGGTATTCGGCAATGCCACTACCTGGCTACCACGAAACGGCCTGCTTCGGTAATGCCGGTATCTGTCCGGTAAATCACCTGGTATACGCCATTGGGCCATGAGGCTGGCACTGACAAGGTGTACACCGGTGTCCCCACCGCTATCTTTTCCTCTACCAGTACCCGGCCAAACTGATCCTGGATCAGGATACGGGCAGGCGTCGGAATTTCCGGCTGAGGGATACGGATCTGTAACATGTCGGAAACCGGATTCGGGATAACCTGCAAGCCGGAAGCCAGTATAACCTCACTGGTGCGATCTTGCGATACACCGGGGCGGTTGGAAACCTGTTCCACCATACAGGCAAATACATTCAAATGTGCCTCATAATATTGCTGGAATGCCAGACGGGCAATCACCCGGATAAAAGTCGGATTCGCCTGAGGCGGCAGCGTATATTCAAAAATATCCGCGGCACCGTTGGCTATCCCGGCGCCGGAAGTTTTGAACCGTATGGAGTGGAACGGTGTACTGTTCGGGTTCCGGACAATATACGATTGCCCGCCCGGCGAGTTGTAAATACTATTGTCGGCAGGAGCAACGGCAGTTATTCCGGCCGGCAGCTGGTAGGCCAGGTAGAGCAGTTCATCCGAACATTTATTGACAACGCGCATCCGGTACGTCTTTTCACCGGCAGGATTTTGCGTAATACCAAGTATCTCGTACCGGATACACGGTGTCTCTTTGACGTCGCATGGCAAATCGTCTGGCATTTCCTGGACCGTAATAGTGAAACAACACGTAGCAGTTGTGTTGCAGCCATCACCAGCCTCAAAGCAGATCTGGGTATCTCCGATCGGGAAGTCGGAACCGGAAGGCTGGCCCTGGTACAGATCAAACCCCGTCACACCGCAGATACAATCCGTCGTAACCATCGGATCATTGAAATCAACAACAGCAAAACCTGCTCCCGGCAGTGCCTGTACAGTCAGGTTTGCCGGACACTGAATGGCCAAACTCGACGGACCGGTCGTCACCTGTACGATGAAGGTATCGGCAAGCGTACACCCGAGGCTGTCACTGGCAAAAAGAGTATACGTTGTGGTGGCCGCAGGGCTGATCGTAACAGTCGGGCAATCCGCACAACTTAATCCTGTGGCAGGCGCCCAGGAATAGAAATTAAACCCCGGTGCCGAGAAAGTCACGGACTCGCCCGGACAAATGGTCGTATCCGGGAATTGTGTATCGGGCAGCAGACTAAAGGAAAAGAATACGGAGTCCCGTTGTTTGAAGCCACAAATATCAGTCACCTCAACCCAGTAAGTACCTGGCACATCCGCAGTAAAAGTCTGACCGGTTGAGCCATCCTGCCACAGGTAACTAATATAACCGGCACCAGGATCGAAAGTGACCGAGCTGTCCTCGCAAATGATCTGGTCCGGCCCTAAATCCACAAACGGACTGTTGAGCAGTAAAAAGTTGAAGGACAAATTGTTGGTGTAGTCGCATTCTTCTATGCCTGTCGGCGGAAAAGTGTCCAGTGAGAATGGAGATGGCCAGGTAGCATCGTCATTGGTAATAGCAAAAACCGAGACAAGCCCAAATACGCCGCTGGGGAACCAGGCATCAGCAATTCCGGTCAACACATCGCTGGCACAGGCACCCGGCGCCAGCGAACCATCAAATAGATATGTACCCAGCACAGGCCGGGCAGACTCGGTCGGGTTTCCGCGATAAAATGTTACCGGAACACTATCCGTTCCTGCAGCGCCTCCAATATTGCAGAGCGTGTAATAGAGCTTCAGATCACCGTCATCGCACCGGATACTATCAATTTTAAATGTCCAATCCGGCAAATCCTGACAGTTCCCGGCATCCGGTTGTTGGCATATAAAATCGCGTTGCGGCATGAAGTGCACCGGCGGAGCCACGGGGTAATCTATAACTTGTGTCCAACTGGTATCAACCAGGGGGCTAACTGAATATTGTTGCGGATCAGCCACATTGGACACTAAAGCCGTAGTAGGTAAAAACGCAGCACAACTGTCGCTGACAATCCCCGATTGATTGGCTTTGATCAAAAACATCCGGCTGTCGCCGCTGCTGTTCTCCGTAGACCCGGTGAGATACAGATAATTGCCCAATGCCAGCAGTTGATGTTGTGCAGTACTGATGATCCGGCTTTTAAAATCATGTTCCACCTTTCTTGCCCATTTCAGGTTGCCGCCTTTGTCGGTTTTCACTAATAAAACCACTCCTTCATCTGCCAATATTGTTCGACACAGGACCACGTAGCCATCCGGCACTTCGATCAGTTCCTCGGCCGAGACTGCATTCCAATCCTGAAACTCGATTTTCCGGACCCAGTCCATTTCACCATCCAGATTTGATTTCTGTAAGAATACAGTACTGGCATTCAGATCAACTCCTGTTGCATTGCCACTATATACTGAGATAATCGAATTCTGATCAATGATCAGATCCCGTCCGTAAAGCCGTGCATTTTCCCCCGGGTTAATATGGCTCATACGAGTCCACTTCGGTTGTCCGGTAAGTGGATCGAGCCGGAGCAAGACCTGCCGCATATCCTTAAGGGCAATAGATCCCTGTCCATCCGTAAAACGACCGACGGCATATAGTTTGTCATCGTCCCAAACCATCGCGGAAAAGTTTTCGGAAGTGCCCAGATCGTATTGCCAGGCAGTGCCCGGGATCATATTTCCGGTAGACCGGTTGAGCCGAAAGATCTCTGCATTATCGCCACCCGTAAAGTGTGGATTGGCGTACACCAGGAAATCACCACCGGGCCCCATTTCGACCAGTCCATGCAGGAGGGTTGCATTTCCTATAAAAGTTTTTGCCCACAGGACATCTTTTGCGTCCGGGTCATACCGGAATACAAATCCACCGTCGGGCACATCTTCTTTCAGGTTGCCACAGAAAAGCAGTTTACCATCTGAGTCCAGAATAAGTTCGGAAATGACATCCAGGCCACCAAAGCCTGCATCTATATACCGGGCATCCAGGATATCGCCTTCGGTACTGACCTCCATCAGTACCAGGTCGAAGTCTTTCATGCCGGCCACATACAGGTTACCGGTACCGGTCGGGCACAACACATAACTGCGCTCCAGGTTAGTTTGCAGAAAAAAAGTGGTCTGTACACTGCTGAAAGAGGAGGTCTGTGCCTGAATGCCCATGGCGAGACACACCCCGAGGGAGAGGAGATATGCTATTCGGATCATCTGGAAAATGTTGCGTTTAGTGATCGGTTAAGGGAAAAATGCGCAACCAAAACGGGGAGCAAAGGATTATCGGGTGCAGGGAAAAAACAAAGTTAATACGCCTGCCGCGAATAGACTATAAACCAAATTGGGTAATCCGGATCCGAAACTGGTCTATGGCAGGTGTACGACAATAAAAAAGGGCCCGCTGGAAACCAGCGCGCCCTTTTTATCTGTTAACCGTGGATCAGATTACATCATGTCCATGCCGCCCATACCCGGGTGGCCACCGGCGCCGTTCATTGCGGACTTCGGTTCCGGTTTCTCATTGATCACACATTCAGTAGTCAGTACCAGAGCAGCGATCGAACCGGCATTTTCAAGAGCAACCCGCGTTACCTTTGTCGGGTCGATAATACCGGCCTTTTTCAGATCTTGGTATTCATCCGTACGGGCATTATAGCCAAAAGCGCCTTTGCTGTCGAGCACCTTGTGGAATACGATCGAACCGTCCACACCAGCATTTTCAGCGATAACACGGATCGGTGCTTCCAGTGCCTTGCGAACGATGGCAATACCGGTAGTTTCGTCTTCATTCAAGCCTTTCATGCCATCCAGGCTCTTGATCGCACGTACCAGGGCGACACCGCCTCCGGCTACGATACCCTCTTCGATAGCAGCGCGGGTAGCGTGCAGGGCATCATCGACGCGATCTTTTTTCTCTTTCATTTCTACCTCGGTGGCAGCACCTACATACAACACAGCAACACCACCAGCCAGTTTGGCAAGGCGTTCCTGCAGTTTTTCCTTATCGTAATCACTGGTAGTGGTTTCGATTTGCTGCCGGATCTGGTTGATACGGGCCTTAATAGCATCGTCGGAGCCTTTTCCACCTACGATGGTAGTATTGTCTTTGTCAACTGTGACACGCTCGCAAGTACCCAGCATGCCCAGTTCAATATTTTCAAGTTTGTAGCCTTGCTCTTCACTGATAACCGTACCACCGGTCAGGATGGCGATGTCCTCGAGCATGGCTTTCCGGCGATCGCCAAAGCCCGGAGCTTTAACGGCAACTACTTTAAGCGCGTTGCGCAGGCGGTTGACCACCAATACGCCCAGTGCCTGGCTATCCACATCTTCAGCGATCATCAGCAGCGGCCGGCCGGTCTGCATCGTTTTTTCCAATACCGGGACGAGATCCTGCATATTGCTGATCTTCTTATCCGTGATCAACAGATACGGGTTGTCGTATTCGGCAACCATCTTTTCCGCATCCGTGATGAAATACGGGCTGAGGTAGCCGCGGTCGAACTGCATACCGATCACTTCTTCCACATAAGTATCCGTGCCTTTGGCTTCTTCCACAGTGATCACACCGTCTTTGGAAACCCGTTTCATGGCATCGGCGATAAGTTTACCAATAGTATCGTCATTATTGGCCGAGATAGCGGCAACCTGTTCGATCTTGCTGAAGTCATCACCGATCTGTTCGCTCTGCTTTTTCAGGTCTTCAACGATCGACCTGATGGCTTTATCGATCCCGCGCTTCAGGTCCATCGGGTTAGAACCGGCGGCTACGCTTTTCAAACCGGCAGTAACCATTGCCTGCGCCAGCACGGTAGCCGTTGTTGTACCGTCACCTGCAGCGTCAGCAGTTTTGTTGGCGACTTCCTTTACCATTTGGGCACCCATGTTCGAAACCGGATCCTCCAGTTCGATCTCTTTAGCCACCGAAACACCGTCTTTGGTGATAGACGGCGCGCCGAATGACTTTTGAATGACTACGTTACGACCTTTGGGGCCCAGTGTTACTTTTACTGCATTGGACAACGCGTCAATACCCTCTTTGAGTTTTTCGCGCGCGTCCGTATCGAAAGTTATCTGTTTAGCAGACATATTCTTCTTGATTTATAAGTTTAGCGTTGATGGAAGTTATCGTATCGAAAAGGTTTTGCCGGGGCCAATCTGGATCAGATCACACACAGAATGTCATCTTCACGCATGATAAGGTAATCCACACCTTCAAAATGGATTTCCTGGCCGGAATACTTTCCGTACAGAACAGTATCGCCAACCTGAACGGTCATCAGGTTACCATCTTTGCCCGGACCTACGGCAACTACTTCACCACGCTGGGGCTTTTCTTTTGCAGTGTCAGGAATAATAATACCGCCCTTGGTCTTCTCGTCGGCAGGAGCCGGTTTGATAATCACACGGTCTGCAATTGGTTTCATACGTTCGACTTATTTTTGTTTGGTTAACTAACGTTGTAAGAGAGATAACAAAATTTTATTCGGATACCTGCCATCATCAGACTTCGTGCCAAGCAATAATTCCTGCCATTTTTGCAGACGCTTACCAGAATATACCGCCAGCATGTCACTACCTGACAGGCCTGGGCTGTCAAACGGTCCTGTCAGGCAGGCACCTAATGGGTACAGGCGGAAATGAAAAATTTTCGATTCACCGAAAGTGCCAATCTCTCTAATCGGGGAAAAATGTAGTATCATTGCATCGCCGTTCACTGGCAGACCTGTTAAAAAGATCATTAAATTCTGGTAATCAAGGCCTTAAACTCTAAAACGCCTTCAATAAGCCTTTTTAGACCTTTGTTTCATGGGGAGAAGTATTGATATTTTTTGCGCAGGTGAACTGCTGGTAGATTTTGCTACTGCAGAATTTGTACGAACGCCGGATGAAGCAACACTTTTCCGCCGTATCCCCGGGGGAAGTCCGGCCAACCTGAGTATGAATATGGCACGCCTTGGAAACAAGGCCATGCTAGCGGCAACTGTTGGCAACGACGAAATGGGAACCGTGTTAAAAAACTATGTTGCCCGCATCGGCGTCGATGTTTCTTGTATCACACAGGTAGACGAGCCGACGACCCTTTTTCTGGAAATGCGCACTTCCAGCGGCTCCAGCTTACAAACCTACCGCAGTGCGGACTACATGCTTTCCATACGGCAATTTCCATACAGCCGGTTTGATGATATTTCCCTGTTTTACACCACTTGTTTTGCTCTAAGCCGCCCGCCTGCTCAGCATGTTTTACTGGAAGCTGCTGAAAAAGCCAACCGGGCCGGCGTAAAACTCAGCATCGATGCCAACTATTCCGAAAAAATTTGGCCCGATCGCAGGGAGGCACAACGTATCATTGCCGAATACTGCCGTATGGGCGCCATTATCAAGATCAGCGACCAGGATTTTCTGAAACTTTACGGTGAAGAAAAATCTGCCCCGGAAGCGGTATTGGATCAGTTCCTAAAAATGGGCGCTCAGGAGATCTGTTATACGCTGGGAGCAAATGGCAGTTGGGTGGCAGATGAGGATGAGCGTTTTTTCATTCCTGCCAGAGAAGTCGAAGTAAAAGACCCTATCGGCGCCGGAGATGCGTTCTGGGCGGGCTATTTGACCGCTCTGCTCGAAGAAAAAGGGCTTCAGGAACGCGCCTTGGCTGGCAGACAATTGGCTGAGATCAAACTGAGCAATTTCGGCCCCCTACCCGATCATCTTGACCGCAATATCCTGTATCAGGACACCACAGGTCAATAAACTGCCGGCAGAGTCCGGTAGGTAAACAGATGGCATTATGGAGGAGGCGCTTACTTTCACCACAGTTGTCGAAAAATTCGATTCCAACCTTTGGGGGTATCATTTTATGGTGCCTGAATTAGCTTCCCAGGAACTGCTCGCCAGCGATGCCCGTCGGGTGATTTGTGTTTTAAATGGCAAGGCTGAATTCCAATGTGCCCTCATGCCGAAAGGAGAAGGTCAGTATTTTATCAACCTGAATAAAAAACTGCGGGATCAACTTCGGCTGACAGTCGGATCCCAAGTCGACGTTGCCCTCCGCCCCGATAACAGCACCTATGGCTTGCCTATGCCTGAAGAGTTTGCCGAACTACTCCGCCAGGACCCCGAAGGTGATACCTTGTTTCATGCACTCACCCCAGGCAAACAACGCAACCTATTGTATATAGTAGGCCATGTAAAGAGCCCTGATCTCCGCATTTCCAAAGCCATGATCTGCTTGGAACATCTCAAAAACAACAACGGCAAGATCAACTTCCGGCAACTCAATGCCGAACTCAAAAACCCGGGCTGAGCCATTGCTGTCAGCAATTATCGCTCCTGATCCTGTTCTGTCCTGAACCGGAGTACTTCTTGTTGCAAGTCTGGAAAAAAGGTCTGAAAATCTTCGGAAAAAGCCTCCAGCTTATTAAAAAAGAACGTTAGCAGGCTCCTTACATCCAGGCGTTCCGACAACCTCCGGTTAAACTGATTCAATACCCATTCCAAGCCTTCCCGGGTCTGGTACCCATGCAGGAAACGCCCGGCTACCATTTGCGGAACCCGTTTTTGCAATACCGGCGGCATTTCAGCCAGGCGGCTTTCCAGTTCGAGGTATGCCCAACTTGCAAAAGTGTCGAAGGGGATATCCGTACAGTGTTCCCAGTTGAGGCAAAGCAGGTGGTCATACAAAATATCCACAACCGGCGGAGCATACCTGCCAGCAAAATCGCGCACCCGGCCGACACTAAGCCGGGTTGCAGAATGGTTATCCGTATAACTGTCGATGATCCTGTGTAGTATTATACCACGCTGGATACCGACAGGATAATCCAGCCATTTATTCCCCTTGACAAAATCACCGATAAAATTGCCCACCAGCAGATCGGGATCAGCATAGGAGAGAAAACAATGGGCAGTATTGTTCATATCGGGTTATTCGTTTTTTGAAGGCAATCGTTCCTGCAAACTTCTGAAATGTTCGCTTACCTTTGCGCCCGCTTTAGGCGAACGATGCTATTTTCCGGCCTAAGTACTTGTTTTTTATGAAAATCAGGGTAAAAATCTGCTGTATTTCCGACCGGGGGGAAGCAAACCTGGCTGTCGAAGCCGGTGCATCTGCCCTTGGCCTGGTGGGGCATATGCCCAGCGGTCCGGGTGTCATACCTGATGTCGTTATAGCAGATATAGCGCTGGCCGCACCTCCTGCAGTTGGTACGTTTCTGCTAACCAGTGCAACCACCGGAACGGAAATTGTACAACACGTGACGACCGTCCGGACAAATACCGTGCAAATCGTCGACCGGATATCACCCGGGGAATATCCCTATATCCGGGCACAGCTACCCGGATTAAAAATCGTTCAGGTGGTGCACGTGCTGGATGACCGAAGTGTTGAGGAAGCCCTGGAATATGCGTCCCTTGCCGATGCCCTCCTACTGGACAGTGGAAATCCGAATCTGCAGGTTAAGGAACTAGGCGGAACAGGGCGCATCCACGATTGGGCAATCAGCAGGACAATCCGCGAACGAGCGGGCATCCCGGTTTTTCTGGCCGGAGGATTAACTGCTCAAAATGTCCGGGCCGCAATTGAAGCGGTTCAGCCTTTTGGGGTTGATCTGTGCAGTGGAGTGCGGACTGCCGGCAAACTGGATAAACGAAAACTGGAAGAATTCTTCTCAGCAATACATGCATAAACACTACCGGGGCACTACCTGGTTTAATAACAATTTTGAAAAATGGCTCTTCAATGTGGCATCGTCGGTCTTCCGAATGTTGGAAAATCTACGCTTTTTAATGCACTGACCAGTGGTAAAGCGCTGGCGGCAAACTATCCGTTCGCCACCAAAGACCCCAACGTGGGTATCATTACCGTGCCGGATCAAAGGTTGGACAAATTGACCGAACTGGTCAATCCGCAACGGACCGTTCCTACTACGGTGGAGATCGTTGATATTGCAGGCCTGATCAAAGGCGCAAGCAAGGGCGAAGGCCTGGGCAACCAGTTCCTGGCCAATATCCGGGAGGTGGATGCGATCGTTCATGTGGTCCGGTGCTTTGACGACGACAATGTCGTACATGTAGACGGCAGTGTGGATCCGGTCCGGGACAAGGAAATTATCGACATTGAGTTAGGCTTGAAAGACCTGGAGACCGTTGAGAAACGGATTGATAAAGTTGCCCGAGCAGCAAAAGCCGGTATCAAGGAAGAAGTAAAAGCCCTGGAAATACTGACCCGAATCAAAAATCATCTGGAAACCGGCCGGCCCGCCCGGGAGCTGTTATCCGGCCTGGATGATGACGCCCGGAAATTGGTGACCAGGGAGATGGGGCTGCTGACGGCAAAGCCCACACTATATGTGTGTAATGTGGACGAAGCCTCTATCCACAACGGGAATGCACATGCCGAATCATTGAAGGCAGCAGTTGCCGGAGAAAACGCAGAGGTAATCCTGATCTGTGCGGGTATTGAGGCCCAGATCGCCGCCATGGATGATGCCGCGGAGCAGGCTGAATTTCTGGAAATGATGGGACTGACCGAGCCCGGCAAAAACACCTTGATCCGTGCCTGCTATTCCCTGCTCAACCTGATCACCTACTTCACTGCTGGTGAAAAAGAAGTGCGCGCCTGGACAGTACGCAATGGTGCTAAGGCCCCGGAAGCAGCTGGCGTGATCCACTCTGACTTTGAAAAGGGATTCATACGGGCAGAGGTGATCAAATACGACGACTTTATCCGGTTAGGATCAGAAGGCAAGGTAAAAGAGGCGGGTAAAATGGCTGTTGAAGGCAAGGAATATCCCGTTGTTGACGGCGACATCATGCACTTCCGGTTTAATGTCTGAGAAGCCGCATGCAGAATTTATAAAAAGCGCCGGCCCGGGACTTCCCGGGCCGGCGCTTTTGTGATATCTTCCGGTTACACCTATTTTTTACCATGTGCAAACATCGACAGCAGATCGCCGATCGTAGCACGCAGGTCTTTCCGGTTAACCACCAGGTCCAAAAAGCCTTTATCCATCAAAAACTCGGAAGTCTGGAAGTCCTCCGGCAAATCGCGTTTAATCGTTTCCCGGATCACCCGGGGACCGGCGAAACCGATCAGAGCGCCGGGTTCTGCCATATTAATATCACCAAGCATGGCGTAAGAAGCCGTCACCCCACCGGTCGTCGGATCCGTCATCAGGGAAATATAAGGAAGGCCGGCTTTGGCCAGTAGCGTTAATTTGGCACTGGTCTTGGCCATTTGCATCAGGGAAAATGCACTTTCCATCATCCGTGCACCACCGGACTTGGAAATGATCAAAAGCCCGGAGCGGGTTTCCAATGCACGGTCTATGGAAAGCGAGATCTTTTCGCCGACCACCGACCCCATGGAACCGCCAATAAAGCGGAAATCCATAGCAGAAACGACCAGTTTATTCCCCTCTACCATCCCTTCTGCCACAGCCATGGCATCGTTCAAACCGGTCTTTGCCATAGTCTCATCGATCCGTCGCTGGTAGGGTTTAAGGTCAGTAAAGTTCAGAAAATCAACGGAAGCCAGGTCGTCAAACAAGCGGTTGTATTTCTGGTCGTCAAATAGCAGCTCAAAATACTCCTGCGAGCCTATCGGGCTGTGGTAATCACATTTCGGGCATTTGTACAAGTTCTCGCGCAGTTCGCGGGAAGTACTGGTTTCCTTACAATTCTTGCATTGAAACCACAGGCCTTCCGGCACATCTTTTTTAGACTTCGTTGCGGTGGTAACACCTTCTTTTAGTCGTTTAAACCAACTCATTTGAACAGATTTGGTAAACAGTATGGGCGTGCCGGATCTAAACAATCGTATCCGGGGTTTTTGAGGAGTGCGCTGAAGCGGGGCAAAGATAGCCAGTCTTCTGATATCTGGCTGTACAATCCTGCACCTTCATCATTTCAAAGATATGTAATTGCAGGAAGGACATTTGTTCAAGTGCAAATTTTTTATGTCCAAAGGGTATTTCAGCAAGTGGACTAACCTACCTTTGCCGGCGTTGTTTATGAACTGGAAGATTCTGTTTCCCCTGCTTCGCAAGGAATTTGTTTTGGAATTCCGGCAACGATATGCCATCAGCGGCATTGTGTTGTATGTGTTCAGTATGGTCTTCGTCGTTTACATTGCCTCCATTCGCGTCGCTCCGCCGGTATGGAATGTGCTGTTCTGGCTGATCGTATTGTTTGCCTCGATCAATGCGGTGGTTAAGAGTTTTGTTCAGGAAAGCGGCGCCCGGCAGCTGTATTACTACCAGATTGCAGACCCGGTTACTCTGGTACTGGCCAAGGTCATTTACAATACTATATTATTATTAGTACTGGGCACCCTGGCGTTTGCAGCCTACAGCCTGGTCGCCGGAAATCCGGTAAAGGACCTTCCACTGTTTGGCCTGGTTTTGCTGCTTGGCAGCCTGGGCTTCTCGATCGCCTTTACTTTTATAGCATCGATCGCAGCCAAGGCAAATAACAGCGCGACGCTGATGGCGATCCTGAGTTTCCCCGTTATTTTGCCCATTCTGCTGACCCTGGTTCGACTGTCCGCTATTGCACTACGGCTCATCCAGGACACCTCTTATACACGCGATATAATAAACCTGTTGGCCATTGATGCCATTCTGATCAGTCTGACCTTTGTGTTATTTCCGTATATCTGGCGGGACTGAATGCGCACATCAAACCGGTACGAATACTAATTTATTGAATTTATGTGGTGGAAAATCTTGTCGGTCGTTTTGCTTGTATATGTTTTTCTGACAGGCTTGTTGGTTCCTTTGAAATCGGGCATTGAAACCGTCGAACCTGCAGCAGCCCACACTGGCCGGGAAATAACCATTCGTTTTTACGGTTATAACACTTTTTTCGAAAAATCGGCAGAAAGCCCGATCCGCGTATGGTTGTATTATGACTCCCAATACGCATTAAGCGCCTCGTCCTTTACCGTCGTAAACGATACCATTCTGGATGCCCGTTTTAATATGCCGGTCAACCTCCCGGAAGGCAAACAGACCGTATACCTGAATGCGATCATAGACCACCCGATTGCAGGCGCATCGCTTTTGCCTGCGGCAATAGAGCTCAACCAGGACTCAAGCGGAATGGTTGCGGGCCTTCCACTGGATGCAGCCTGGACCACTACTCCGGTCGAAACACTACACCTTCAAAAAGGATTTTCCTTCCCCTATCAGAACGTTATATACGAAAGCATCCGCAATACCTATTTCCATGTCCCCATGTGGTTTGTATTGCTCTTTCTGTTTTGCGCATCCGTTTGGTACAGTTTACTGTACCTGGCCAACCCATCGGATTCCAGCATTATACGTAAATTGAAGGTTGCGGGCCGGACGCTGACCTATATGGTCCCGGCAGGACAGGAAAATGACCGCAGGGCCGCTGCCTATGCCGAAACCGGGTTGTTGTTTGGCATCCTGGGGCTCCTGACCGGTATGATATGGGCGAACTATACCTGGGGCAAACCCTGGAGCAACGACATAAAGCAACTTATGACTGCGGTGGCGTTACTAATATACCTGGCCTATTTTATCCTCCGCAGTTCGTTTGACGAACCTGAAAAAAGTGCAAGGCTTGCCGCAGTTTATAACATTTTCGCCTTTGCATCGCTGATCCCATTACTCTACATTGTGCCCAGGATGTTTGCCAGTCTGCACCCCGGAGCTACCGGCAATCCGGCATTTGGCACCCAGGATCTGGATAATACCATGCGAGCCGTATTTTACCCGGCTATCATAGGCTGGACACTGCTGGGGTTCTGGATTGCAAACCTGCGGATACGATACCAGCGATTGTTTGACCGCGCCATGGATTTGCACTAAAAACAGGTCGCCCTACCCTCTTAAAGGATACACTTTTATGAAAAAATATAAAGCATACAGACTTATTACGTTCATTGTATTTCTGGCAATATCTTTGCCGGCCGCTTTGGCTGAAGGTAATCGGGATTTCATGCGGGAGACCGGTAAAATCAACGTGGTGGTAGCCGTCATACTCGTTATTTTTTTGGGTATCGTATGGTATCTCTTCCGGCTGGAGCGTAAACTAACCAAATTAGAGCACCAAACTAAAGATGACCAATGAGTGCAAAAATCAGTTTCTTTAAAAGCGTAGAGCAATACGTGGATAAAGCCGCCGGCTTTACGGACATTCCCAAAGGATTGGTCGAGCAGATCCGTGTGTGTAACCTCGTATTACAAATTCGCTTTCCGATCCGTATCGGAAATGATTACCAGGTAATAGAAGCATATCGTGTTCAGCATAGCCACCACCGCCTTCCGACAAAAGGAGGCATCCGGTATGCTGAAACAGTGGATCAGGATGAAGTGATGGCACTTGCCTCCCTGATGAGCTACAAATGTGCCCTGGTAGACGTGCCGTTTGGTGGTGCAAAAGGTGGGATCAGAATCAATCCGCATAAATACACTCCTGATCAACTTCAGTCCATCACCCGCCGATATACTACGGAATTGATCAAGAAGAACTTCATTGGTCCCGGCATCGACGTGCCGGCGCCGGACTATGGTACAGGGCCGCGTGAAATGGCCTGGATACTGGATACTTATCAGGCATTCCGGCACGGTGAGATCGACTCCATCGGTTGTGTCACCGGTAAACCAATTACCCAGAATGGTATTCGCGGACGTAACGAAGCGACCGGCCGGGGTGTGTTTTATGGCGTTCGGGAATGCCTTTCGCATGCTGAGGATATGAAGCGGATAGGTTTGTCAACCGGCATTGCAGGTAAAACCATCGCTGTGCAAGGCCTCGGTAACGTAGGTAGCAATGCGGCGTTGATCAGCCAGCAGGAAGGTGACGCGATCATTGTCGGTGTGGCCGAACGGGAAGGATCGATCGTCAATCCTAAAGGGATTGATGTGGATGCGCTCCTCAAGTTCCGGAAAGAAACTGGTTCGATCATCGGTTTCCCGGGCACGAAACACATCGGGGACTCTTCAGCCATCCTGGAAGTAGAATGTGATATCCTGATTCCAGCTGCATTGGAAAACCAGATCACGATCGACAATGCAGACAGGATCAAAGCCAAGGTAATTGCCGAGGCAGCCAACGGTCCTATCACGGCCTATGCTGATCCGATCCTCCAGAAGAAGAATATTCTGATCTTGCCGGACTTCTACATCAATGCCGGCGGTGTAACGGTTTCCTACTTCGAATGGCTGAAGAACCTGTCGCACCACCGCTTTGGCCGTCTGGAAAACCGCTTCCAGCACAATACCTTTACGGGCATCCTGAAGAAAGTGGAGGAAATGACCGGCAAAGAGGTTCCCCAGCGGGATCGCGATTTCCTGACCCGGGGAGGCACGGAGATCGATCTGGTAAATTCCGGTCTTGAAGATACCATGATCACCGCCTACCAGCAGATTCGTCAGACCTTCCTCGAACATAAAGAGATTCCGGATATGCGTACAGCGGCATTTGTTTGTTCGCTGAAGAAAATTGCCAGCGACTATATTGCCATGGGTATTTTCCCGTAAGCAAAGAAGGATAATCAAGCCAAAAGGCTGAATCGATTGGATAAATTTGGCAGAAAACGCCAGACCCCAATGGATTCGGCCTTTTTTTATATCCGTGGCAGAAATCCGCTTTTTTAACAAATATTTATTGGCATAGGCACATTTCAAGGCAATTGCGGGACAAATATTATGGCAATTGAATGACAAAAAGGCCGTATTATCAAAATTTACAAAGGCTATTACGAAAAAAACTTGCACATAATTTTTTATCGCTCTACCTTTGGAGAAATTTTACAAACCAAAATTATATTTCATAACGCCATCGCATTATGTCTGAAAAGCTGGATAAAATAGATTTGAAAATTTTGAAGATCCTGCAGGAGAACAGTAAGATCACGAACCTGGATCTGTCGAAGAAAATCGGACTTTCGCCCGCTCCTACCCTGGAGCGTGTTAAAAAACTGGAACAGAGCGATATCATCCAAAGCTATCATGCACAGGTCAACCCTCAAATGATGGGCCTGAACGTGAAAACATTTGTGCTTGTTTCTCTGGCCTGGAAACGGGAAAATGCCCTGAACAACTTTCTGGATAAGATTGCCAAGGTGGATGAGATCACAGAATGTTATATCATCACCGGTGAAGCGGATTTCCTCGTTAAGATCGTTTGTAAGGATATCCCGACTTATGAGCAACTCCTGTTTAAAACACTCAGCCAGATTGAAGAGATCGAGCGCCTGAAAACACTGATGACCCTGTCTACGGTAAAGGATTCAAAGATCCTGCCTTATAATTACGAAGAAAAATAATACAGCCTTTTGTGAGTTAATGAAGCCCCCTGCGCTGTTGGCGCAGGGGGCTTCGTATTTCCCGGAAGTGGCATGTGCTGTTTACTGTGCCAGGATATGCGCCATACGCAGCAGTTCCTTGTTAAATTGTTTGCTTTTGGAAATAGCCTCGTCAAACGTAGTGTGGTGTATCCGGTTATTCCGTAATCCGACCATCATACCGGCTTTCCCCTCCAACAACGCCTCTACCGCCCCAAAACCTAGCACACTGGCCAGTACACGATCAAAGGAAGAGGGCGACCCGCCCCGTTGCAGGTGCCCGATCACCGATACCTTAATATCATCAAACACTTCTATCTTCTCCTCCACCAGCCGGGCTATATCATAAACGGTGCCCATGTGGTTGCCTTCCGCTACGATCACAATACTGAATAATTTGGCCCGCTTGGCGCCGCGTTTGAGCAGCTTGACCAGATCGTCGATATTGGAATCTTCCTCCGGTATCAACACTCCACCCGCCCCGCCGGCAATTGCCGTATGCAGTGCCAGGAAACCGGAATGACGGCCCATGACCTCCACAAAGAACAACCTGTTGTGCGAATCCGCCGTATCGCGGATCTTGTCTACTGCCTGCACGGCTGTATTGACCGCGGTATCAAACCCGATTGAAAAATCCGTTCCAAAGAGGTCATTGTCAATCGTACCGGGGATCCCAATGATCGGAACATCCGGATATTCCTGCATAAAAGTCATGGCACCGGTAAAAGTGCCGTTTCCTCCAATCGCAATAAGGGCGTCGATATCATGCAGAATGATATTCTCATATGCCTGCCGACGACCTTCCGGCGTCATAAACCGCTTGCTGCGGGCAGTTTTCAGCACCGTGCCTCCGCGATGGATGATATTGCTCACATCCGAGGTTTCCAGCCGCTTGATCGTACCGTCGATCATGCCTTCGTACCCACGGTGAATCCCGTATACATGCAGGTCATTATTCAGGGCATTGCGCACGGTGGCGCGTATGGCAGCATTCATGCCCGGAGCGTCACCGCCGGATGTAAAGACTGCAATGCGTTTTATTTCTTTCATAATTTAAAAATTCGTTTTTGGGAAATTCCCATCCCGCCACTTACCAAGCATCAGTATTGATTTTCCATTCGAATACGATAATACGAAAAGGCTCCCGGTCTAGTCCATTGAACCCAGATGAAACTCAGCCAGGGCATGGATGGGTTTCCGGAGTATCACACCCGGCCGCAAATGCCTGTCTTCCATACATTCCAGCAGTATTTCCTCAAAATGGTGGGCAATTGAACCGACAAAGTGAACCGGCACCTGCTGATGCCCCTGGTATTTACAGACATGCCTGTCCAGAAAATCCCCCAGGGAATCAGCAATAAGCTGCCGGGTATAAGGGTGCGCCATATGGTCACCCAGAAAACGGGTAAATGTGGCTATGTAGGCATTGGCATTCAGGCCTTTTTCATACACCTGATCCTTAATATAGTCCTTGCCTTCAGGATACGCCTGTTCAAAAGCTGCTTTCAGGTCTTCCGGCAACTCCCGGTAAAACCAGGCCCGAAGCAGCGCCTTCCCCAGATGTGTCCCGCTTCCTTCGTCCCCCAACAACCACCCTAATGAGATCACATTATCCCGGATTGCTGTACCATCATAATAACAACTGTTCGAACCGGTTCCCAGGATACAGGAGATCCCGGCCCGGTGTTTACAGGTGGCCCGGGCTGCAGCCAGGAGGTCGTGCTCAACTTCTGTTACCGCACCCGGGAAAACCTCTGCCAGCGCCTCGCCAACAATACCTGCCCGGTAATCATCGTGTATTCCCGTTCCGTAAAACCAGATCCGGTCTGCCGTTTCACCTTTCAGGTTTGGTACAAGTTGTTGTTTCAGAATAGTAACAACATCCGCTGTTGATTGAATAAAGGGATTAAAGCCGGAAGTGTTTTCCAGCCGGTGATCACGATTGCCGCCAATCAGCAGCCAATCGCATTTTGTAGATCCGCAATCTGCGATAATAACCATAGATAAACGCAATAATTGTGTACAAATTACACGAAGTTCCAAAGGGGCAAAAATAGCAGATTCCCGGTCTTTTCCAGGTTGTTTAAAAATTTTGCCGGAAAAAACAGGCCAATCGGGCGGCATTCCCATCGGAATAGGCAGTCATGCCCTTCGATTGCTATCCCGGATACTACCCCCACCCCACTTTCTGCACCCCAAATGGCCGTTTTAAAAAACAATTTATTTTTTATAAAACTTTTTGTTGTTTTAAAAACACATTTTGTTTTACTTTGTGCCCAGACGAACTCAAATTGTCCCTCACTAAAAAATTAAAACATGGCACGTATGCATTACCACTATGCCGCATCAAAAAACCAACCGGGCGCTTCTGCTGCCAACGGTCATATCCTGAACGAACCGGTACTTTGGAAGTGTCTGCTGCTGATCGCTCTCACTTACCTGGTCTGGAGTGAGAAACTGTCCATCGTACTGGATCTGAGCCCCGGCCAACCGGCCAACAGCGCCATGATGCCTGTCCGGCAGAATGTCAAAGCGTCGTTCCTGCCGGAGTTCGAAACGAGGCCTGCTGCCACCTCCCCGCCAGCATCAACCCCTCAGCCAGAACGGAAAAAGTCTCAGGTCGCGTTACCGCCAGGTTCTGACAGCCATATCACTTTTGCAGTTGATCCCGGATTTGCCGGACGAAATCATGTATCGGCAGATAAAGTGAGTGGCTCTATGCAAAAATGTCAGGAGTACATTGCCCGTTTTTCACCGGTAGCCGTTGCTGAGATGCAGAAATATGGCATTCCGGCCAGTATTATCCTGGCCCAGGGCCTCCTGGAAAGCAATGCCGGGGCGAGCACGCTTGCAAAGGCTACCAACAATCACTTTGGGATCAAGTGCTTTTCCAACAAATGTAAAAACGGGCATTGTGCCAATTTCAGTGACGACTCGCACAAGGATTTCTTCGTCCGTTACGGAAATGTATGGAGCAGCTACCGGGCGCACAGTGTGTTGCTAAAGGATAGCAAACGTTATGCAGGGTTGTTCAGGCTGAATCAATCCGATTACCAAGGATGGGCTAAAGGGTTGGCAAAAGCAGGTTACGCCACAGATAAACAGTATGCCGACAAACTGATCGCCCTGATTGAGAACCTGGAGCTTTACACCTATGATCAACCCTAATCCACGGCTTCCATGAAAGCGACCAAACACAAAAAGCCCTTTCCATCAACAAACAATGGAAAGGGCTTTTCGATTTCCTTGAGCGGTATCAGCCGCCGGACTGCAAAGGAATTTCAGCACCAGTAGCTGGACCACCGGAGCCCACCACCATAACTGAGACAACACAAAGTACCAAAAGGATACCTGCCAGTACCCAGGTAGCACGCTCGATAAAATCAGTAGAACGGGCCGCTCCGAATAATTGTTGAGCCTGACCTCCAAATGTGGGGTCAATACCACCGCCCTTAGGATTCTGCACCAAAATCGCAGCCATAAGGAGCACACTAACCAAGGCGATTAAAACCGCTAAAGTGGATAACATATGGATCTTATTTTTTTAATTTTTCAATCTGGGCCGCAAAGTAAGCGCTTTTCCCGGGAATTGCCAAAATAAGTCGCTCATACATCTCAATCGCTTTTTCCGTATACCCTTGATCGGCATATAACTTAGCCAGTGTTTCAGACGCAATGGATTTACTTTCTGTAACACTTTTCTCCGCCAGTTGCTGCGGTGTTATAGCCGAATTATCCGCTGCGGAACCCTGTTCTTCCGGCTTTTGAGGGATGGTTTCAGGCTCTTTTACGGGCATCACCGGCTCCTGCTCTGGCACAGTTGGAACTGAAGCAGGGGTTAATACAGGCGGATTAAACTGATTAATCCAGATACCAAAGCTCAGTTTTTCGCCTGAAGCTTGTTCAGAATCAGGCGCATTGGATTCCATTTCTTTCATTTCTTCAGCAACTGGTACGGGTTGGTCCTCTGCAGGTTGCAGCGCTGCCGGCGCTTTTATTTCTTCCGGAGCAGCAGCGGTATCCGACTGATCTGTTTGTCCGGGCTCTGGCACATATGCCGTTTCAGCCGGCTCATTCGCTGTAGGTGTGGATTCTCTTGGCACCGGCGTTTTTGAATGGAGCTCCCGTTGTACCGTTTCAATTGGTTTCAACTCAAGCACCGGTATTTCCTCCTCCATATCAACAGGCTGAGGAGCCAGGCTCTTTGGAGCGATCAGTTCAAAAAGGCGGGTTCGGTCCAGGCTATACGTGGCAGCAGCTGCCAGATTGCGGGAAAAATCCGCGTGTTTGTCCTGTCTGGATTTTAGGGCCAGGAGATAACGCAGGTTGTGCACATACGGATAAGTCAGGGCCAACGTTTTCAGTTCTTCGTAAGGAATCGTGGCCAGCAAATCCGGGTTGTTCATCAACTTGAGGAAGCGCTCCTGCGTCATAAACTACCAATTATTAAACGCTGCGTTAAAAATATCTTCCAGTAACTGTGTGGAGATCTGCCGGATCAATTCATCCTGAATGCTCAGCAGATCCTGGTCATTTGCAAATTCAGCAAAGTGGCTGAAACTGCGCTCACTGGTCCAGCCACCTTCCGCCCCTTCTTTATTCACCATATAATTTACCTGAAACCGGATCTCCAATCGGTTCAGGGCAACTGTCTCGCCTGGTTTGGGCGCTACAGGCACTACCCTGTAATCCACTACCCTGCCTTCAAACTCTGCATCCGGCACATCGCCGTTTAATACCAGTGGTGTTTCGGTCCGGACCTTGTCTTTCAACAGTTCCGTAAAATCAACTGCCAGCGTGGGTGGCGCATTGGGTGCAGTATTGTCAAAGTTACGGACAAAAAAGGTTTTGATGTTCGGATCGATCGAAATCCCCTTGAACGAGTAACATCCGCTAACAAGCCCCAGGGTTGTTAGCAGCAGCAGTAAATAAACAGTTCGAGAGGTGCACATAATCAAGTCCTTTTCAACAAACGGTCAGACCAAGGAAATTATTCTGTATAATTCCGGGCTGTCGGCAGGCCTGTACCTAAAACGCAGACCGGTACATCCACGATGCCTGAAGCCGCCTCTTCTATTCCCATTCAATCGTAGCCGGCGGCTTGGTACTGATATCATATACCACACGGTTGATCCCCTTTACGTTATTAATGATCGCACTGGAAACCTCCGCCAGAAAATCATAGGGCAGGCGGCTCCAATCGGCGGTCATACCGTCTGTACTGTTGACCGCACGCAATGCAACCGTCTGTTCATAGGTCCGTTCATCCCCCATAACACCGACTGATTGTACCGGAAGCAGGATAGTACCCGCCTGCCAGACCTGATCGTATAAGCCATGTTTGCGGAGTGCATTAATGTATATAGCATCGGCCTCCTGCAGCATCCGTACCTTTTCCGGTGTGATCGCTCCCAGAATCCGGATGCCAAGCCCCGGCCCCGGAAACGGATGCCGGCCAAGGATGGCTTCCGGGATGTTCAGTTCCTTCCCCACCCGGCGTACTTCATCCTTGAAAAGCATCCGAAGGGGCTCAACGATCTTCAGGTTCAGTTTTTCCGGAAGTCCACCTACATTGTGGTGGCTCTTGATCGTAACAGATGGACCATGCACGCTGATCGATTCGATCACATCGGGATAAATGGTCCCTTGGCCCAGCCAGTGACAATCAGGATGCGCTTTGGATTCCTCTTCAAATATCTCAATAAACATCCGGCCGATGATCTTGCGTTTCCCTTCCGGGCTGTCAACGCCATGCAGTGCATCATAAAAGCGTTGCCGGGCATCTACTCCTTCAATATTCAATCCCATGTGCTGATAAGAGTCCAGCACATCTGAAAATTCATTTTTACGCAGCAAGCCGTTATCAACAAAAAAGCAGAACAAACGATCGCCGATTGCCTGGTGCAGGAGCATAGCGGCAACAGTGGAGTCCACTCCGCCCGACAATGCCAGGATCGCCTTGTCATTTCCGATCTGCTGCCGTAATGCAGCAATAGAATCTTCCACAAAATGGGCTGGCGTCCAATCACCAGAGCACTTGCATATCCCCAAAACAAAATTCTTCAGATACTGGAACCCTTCCTGGCTGTGGTAGACCTCCGGATGGAACTGAATGCCATAAACCGGGCGGTTAAAGCGCCCCTCTGCCGATCGGAATGCGGCAATTGGTATACTGTCCGTGCCTGCCAGGAGATCGAACCCTTCAGGTAATTGCAGGATCGTATCCCCATGGCTCATCCAGACTTCAGACCGCGGCGCCGTATGCATAAAAAACGGATCTCCGGTTGCCTGCTGCTCCAGGAATGCTTTTCCATATTCGCGCTTTTCGGATCGTGCCACCATCCCACCATAAAAATCTGCCGTCAGCTGTGCGCCATAACAGATACCCAACATAGGGACTTTCCCCACTACTGTATTCAGATCCAGCCGCAAAGCATCGGGCTGTTTTACAGAGAACGGGCTACCGGACAGGATCACGCCTTTAACCTCCGGTGTCAGTTCCGGCATTTTGTTGTAGGGGACGATCTCACAGAACACATTCATTTCGCGCACCCGCCGGGCGATCAGCTGCGTATACTGCGAACCAAAATCAAGAATGAGGATTTTTTCCATATTGTCAATTGAAGAGCGCAAAGGTAATGGAATAAGTCGTTTGAATTATTCCCGGATCACCATTCTGCGCACGGTATGATTCTGAAACTTCAACCATATCCAGTATGCACCTGCAGGGAGTGTATTCATATCCAGGGTTAGATTGCCAACCGCAGCACAATATGTAGATTGAACCAGCCCCCCCCTGGCATCAAAGACCCGAACCCATTCCGGCTCCTGTCCCAGCGCAGACCAATCGAGGTACAATTTGTCTGACACCGGATTAGGATAGCATACTACCGGTTTTCCCGCTATTTCACCAGGTACATTTGTTAAACCTACTGGCACCAGTTCCTGGAACACCGAAGTGCCGCAGAAATTATCAGCGAGCAGGGTGACAGTATACTGCCCGTTTTGGGCATATTGATGACCAGGGGCATAATCATCTGATGCCGGGGAACCGTCTCCAAAGTACCAGGTAAAATTTGCAGCACGCTGGCTATGATTGTCAAACTGGACAAGCCTATTTCCCGCAAAATGATAGCCAAACATGGCTTCCGGATAGCCGATGACGGTGACCGCGATCTCCCGTACGATCGTATCGGCACCAGATCCATTGACCGCAATTAGTGTAACAGCATAGCGGCCGGACTGCCCATACTCTACTTCCGGGTCCGGCTGGGCAGATGTGGCCGGGGAGCCTCCGGGGAATAACCAGAGAAAAGACAAATTATCGCCCAGGGACTGATTGACGAACTGTACAGTGACTGCAGTGCAGTCTGCCACTGAGTCCGGCGCCTCAAAAAGTGCAACCGGCACGGAGCGGGCAGGCGCGACTCCGGGGTGCCTGGTTTCGGCAAGCCGGCTCACCGCACCTTCGCAGGCAGGATTCTGCAGGAAAAATGAAAACAGAAAGAACGGCAGGGAAAGGAGCATTTGCTCCACAGATTGAAAAAAAGGCATCGGTTGGGAGGTGTTTGATCAGGGGGCGAAATTGCTAAATATGTTTGGTTTTGTGAAAAACATTAACGTACCTTTGCGCGCTCGAAAAGCCCGGCGTTATTTTTTAGATAAGTAACCGGGCGAGATTATATCTCTTAACTTAAATTTTCGCTTACCATGGCAGTTAAACTGCGTCTCCAACGTAAAGGCCGTAAGAAGGCTCCGTTCTATCACATTGTAGCCGCTGATGCGCGCGCGCCACGCGACGGCCGTTTCATCGAAAAACTTGGCACCTACAACCCATTAACCGTTCCGGCAACTATCGAACTCAACCGCGAACGTACTTTTGATTGGTTGATGAAAGGTGCACAGCCTACCGATACCGTCCGGGCAATCCTGCGCTATAAGGGTGTACTTTATCAAAAGCACCTTGCCATTGGTGTGAAAAAAGGCGCGCTTACTGAAGAGCAGGCAGAAGCCAAACTAAACCAATGGCTGGAGGAGAAAGCAAGCAACATCACTAAGCATCGTGAACAAACGGCGGAAAAACAACGCCAGTTCCTCGCCACCGTAGACGGCAAACCGAAAGCAAAACCGAAGCCTGCTGAAGAGCCCGCTCCGGCTGTTGAAGAGGCTGCTCCGGCTG
>SBHD01000178.1 GCA_006226345.1 Bacteroidota bacterium
TGAGTGGGTGAACACTTTTCAAATTTTTCTTTTCAAATTTCCAATTTCAAATTACAGGAACGTTCACGTGCGGTTCATTTGAAATTTGAAAAGAAAAATTGGAAATTGGAAAAGTTGGACATCCACTCTGGGAGGCTAATTGGGTGCTTCTAACCGCACCGAACATCCGCAGCTGGCCCTCAATCGAATCATCGAAATCCAGCAGGTAGCCAATATCCGCTGGGTGCAGGGGCGGCCGTTTTTTCGCCGAAACAAGCGTTCTTGAGTGGATGTACACTTTTCAAATTTCCAATTTTTCTTTTCAAATTTCAAATGAAGCGCATGTGGACATCCCTTTGATTTGAAATTTGAAATTGGAAAAGAAAAATTGGAAAAGTTGGACATCCACTCTGGGAGGCTAATTGGGAGCTTCTAACCGCACCAACACCAAATTGCGCTGCGGCGAAAGGGGAAAAACCGCGACCGTTTCCCGCGGCACCTCCGCCGCACCGAACATCCGCAGCTGGCCTTCAATGGAATCGTCGAAATCCAGCAGGTAGCCGATATCCGCTGCCCGCAGGTAGTCCTCCAGACTTCGGTTTTTCAGATACGGAAGTACGTTGTTATTTACCACCCCGTCGAGGTTGATCGTCCGGGCGGAAGTACCCAGGCCGCAGGAGACCAGTCCGGCATTGAACGCCCCCACCCGGGTGCCGGGCGGCAGCAGCGGTTTGAAGGTCTCCACGCCCTGCAGGATCAGCTGCCCGTTCAAGGTCCGGGGCGCGGCGTTGGCTTCCAGCCAGCACACCAGGGGGAACAACCACACCAGCCAACCATACCGGCCCACCCGGGTATACAGGAACTGCAAACCGGCGGCCAGCAGCACCGTCACCTGGATATAGTGTGGCATGAGGTACCAGTCGCGGTAAAAGTGCATCGTATAAACAGCCGGGACGCTCAGGAGCGTAGCCAGCACAAAAAGCCCCGCCAGATACCGGCCGGCCGGATGCCGCTCGCGGGTCAGGCGCCAGATACCCAGCGCACACAGCAGTAGGCCCGCGTAGCTGAGTGCATTTTCCGCCAGCAGTGCCGTTCTCCAGACCGACAACAACATCCGGGAAAAACTGACCGGGAAGTAGGCAGCAGCGATGCTTTTCGCCTGTCCGGACGCCGGCATGATGTTGCCGAAATAGTGGTAATTGAGGTACAGCCAGCCGGCAAATGCCAGGGCCGGCAGCACCAGCACTTTTACCCAGCGGACAAAGCCTTGTTTTTGCAGCATGGCAAAAACAAAGAGTCCAAAGAGCAGCACTGAGAAATCCATCCGGGTGAGCACCAGGGCCGAAAAGATCAATGCGGCCCAACGCCCGTGTTTTTGGTCTTTCATCCAAAAGAAAGCCCGCAGGGCCAGCACGATCGTCAGCAGCGACAAGGCGCCCTCCGTACCGTTGAAGGTCACGCTCAGGATCTTGGGGTGGAGCACCAATATACCACTGGCGAAAAAACCGGTTGTGGCCGAAAGCCCAGCCTCCTGCACCAGGTAGTACAGCTGCCAGGCCGCCAGCAAGGTGAGTACTGTCACCAGGTCCAGCATCAGGTAAACACTCGTTGCCGGGTCGTTCAGCAGCCATTTCCCGAATGGCGCCAGCAGGAACAGGAACAGCGGTTGAAACCCGTTGGTGGGGTTTATACCATCAAAAGTAAACCCGTGGCCTTGTGCGAGATAGCCGGCGATCTGGGTATAATAGAACAGATCATCGGAGCCCCAACGCGCCAGGATATCCTGCAGGGGCAACGTGAGCAGGCCCAGGCGGAGGAGGAGGCCGGCGGTCAGGGTGAGGAGGAGGTATTTGTAAATGCTGGTATTATGGCACAAACTGCCCTTATTTTATTACAAATTTAGCTCAGTTTTACCCTATATTTATTACAAATCGATATCAATTTTGAACGCGAAGCCAATCGTTTCCTGCTAGAGTCCGGCACGCTCCGCTCCCTCCACCAGTTTATCGAAGCCTGTGGTCATCCATTTGCCATACGCCTGCTTGCCAACCGGTTCTCCGTTGAGCAGGTACAAACAGCACAAGGCGTCCCCTACCTGCTGATGAACCTGCCGTATTACCTGGGCACGAAAATTCCGGAATATGCAGGGTATTTGGTGTCGAATTACCGGTTGTCGTGAATTGCCTTTTCGGTGCCCCCCCGCTACAATTTCCCACCCGTAAGCGTCCAGACCTTCCGGTTGGTGCCACTGTACAGGGCCAGTGTGCCGTCATTTTCCAGGACCAGGCGGACGGGTTTCATATCTTTGGAATTGAAGCGCTTGTCAAATAGAGGATGTGTTTCGGACGCCCAAATAAACTTGTTGCCCACCCCGTACACGACAAAATTGCCGTCGTCCTGCATTTTGGCAGTAACCCCGTCCAAAGGCTTTCCAAGCTGGTAACTCCCGGCTACAAATCTATCATCCTTGCGATAAACGCACAGATTGCCGTCGGAACCGAACCGGACGTAGAAGTTCCGGTCATTCGAATAATACTTTTGCTCCATGGTGAGCGACTGGCCGGCCCGGAGTATAGTAGTTTCCCCACTGGTGTTGGCAGCCGGGACCTCCGTGGGCTGTTCTGCTGGTGA
>SBHD01000389.1 GCA_006226345.1 Bacteroidota bacterium
CCCAGATTTTTTGTGCGAATAAACGCAAACTGCCGGTGTGCCACGAGTGCACTTCCGATCAGGATGACAGCTGCACAAAATTGTATTGCAATGAGTCCTTGCCGTACGTTCAGTTGCCTGCCTGCCCGGCGCATCGACCAGTTATTTCCCTGCTTGATGATCTGCAATGCCTGTACAGAAATCAGTACCATGCCTGGCAAAATACCTGCCAGGATACCACTTGCCAGGGTCAGACCAAGTAGAAGGCCAATGGAATAGGGCAAAGGTGGCAAAATGACTATGCCGGTTAAGTCACTGAATGCCGGGAAAAGCAGCCAGGCGAGTGTACCTCCGGCAGCCATGGCGACCATGCTGTAAATCACAGACTCCGAAAGCGAAAACAATATAAGATTTGCCTTAGAGGCGCCAAGAATACGCCGTACTCCGGCTTCACGGCCTCTGCCCATAGCGAGTGCTGTACTCAGGTTGGCAAAATTGACCAGTGCAATGATCCAGACCAGCAAACCCACCCAAAAGAAAATCCGGACATACAAGACCTGTCCGTTGGGCTTGATCTCCCGGGCCAGGTTGGAGTGCAGGTGAATGCCCGGGAGGGGTTGAAACGCAAACTCGACCTTTGCCGTTGATTCCGGATCGGCGTGGTTTTGGATGAATGCCGGCATTTTGGCTTCCACGGATGCGATATCCGCACCTTCTGCCAATAAGGTGTAAATATAGGCCCAACCGCTGCGCTCTTCGGGACTGGCAAACGAAAACAACAGATCGACCGGTAAATGTGTATTCACCGGCAGGTCCTGCATAACCCCGGTTACTTTGTACTCCTTTTCTTCATCCGACCAGTCACCTGTTACGATCATAGTTTCGCCCACCACATTGGTCCTGCCGTAATATTTCCGTGCGATGGATTCTGTCAATACCACTGTGTAGGGATTGGCCAGTGCTGTTTCCGGATCACCCTCGATAAGCGGAAAATCAAACACTTCAAACACATCCCGATCTGTCAAAAAGGCATACTTAGGCTTAAACCGTTTTTCACCGATCCGTATGTGCTTTTGTTCCTTGTTCTGAAACCGGATCAGTTTCTCCACTTCGGGCAATTCGTCCGGCAGTTGATTAATATAGTCCACCGGGATCCGGGCAAAATGGACCTCGAAATCCTGTTGGGTTTTTATATGATGGGTTGGTCGGTAGATTCGGTCGGCTTTGCTGTGAAAGGACTCGTAGTTCGTCTCCTGGTACAGATAAGCCATGACCAGTATGACCGTACAAAAGGAGATCGAAAGGCCGAGGATGTTGAGGCTGCCGTATAAGCGGTTTTTTTGGAAATTGCGGACGGCGCTTTTGGCGGCGCTGACAAGCTGTTGGTAGAAATAGTGCATAGAGCTAATATTGAAAAAAGCTTTTGCAATTACTACAGTGGCCAAAAATGCAAAGGAGAGTGGCCGAAAATCACCAGACACACCCTAAGTTCTCCAACATTCCCTCAAATGCTCATTTATAGTTTTTGATAATGAAAATATCCATTTCATCGGCATCCCGGGAATACAGCACGCTTTTTGCATCTGGTGAAAAAGTACCGTTGTGTACATGCCATTTCCCATCGCCAAAGGTAATTTGTTCCGGTTCGCCACGAACGGTTGGGAAGCCTCCGGGCTGAATTGGAGGCTGGAGTTGTAATCGGTTCAGATTATAACTGAAGTGCCCCAATGCATAAGTATAACCCAGCCAGCGGCCGTCAGCAGAAGCGAAAAGCTCCGTCAGCGGTAAGCCTTCCCGGAGTGTTTTTTCCGCTCCGGTTTCGAGGTTGATAGCGACAAGGTCTGTACTTTTTTCCGGGTCGGCAGACCTTCGGTTGCAGATGAGCATCTTGTCATCCTGGTACCAGGCAAAACTGTTCGCATTAGCAGCCACAGGCCGGGTATCTCCCGATTCAGGGTCGAGTACCCATACGGAGTTGCCATACTCACTTATTGCCATGTAGGCAATTTTATTACCGCGGGGAGACCATTTGAGTTGATGGACGTATTCCAAATGGACGTAGGCAAACTCAATTTCCTGTTCATTTACCTTGCGTAGGTTTTTCCCTTCGGCATCCATGATCCAGACTTTGAACGTGGAGTCCCTGTCAGAGAAGAAGGCAATTTGTTTACCGTCCGGCGACCAGTCTGCCCTGAAGTCAAATGCCTGGTTGTCCGTTAAATTTATCTCTTGACCTTCCCCATCGAGGTGCTTGAGCCATATCTCCGAATTGCCGGTTCGGTTGGACTGGTATAAAAGTTTAGACCCATCCGGTGAAAAGCGCCCGTAATAGTTATCCCCATTATGGTAGGTGATTTGTTTCTCTTCCCCGGAAGACAGGTTTTTGATCATCAAATCGATCTTGTGGCTAAACTGGTCAACACTTAACCCTTTTCCTGGCATAGGCGAGGGGTCCATCATCAACTTAGTCGTAAAGGTTATTTGTCGCAGCGTTTTAGTTGTCAGTTCATAATCCCAAATATTCATTCCCGTTTCCGGGTCAATTGCAGTAAATAGGATCTTCTGATTGTCCTTTGAAAAGGCCGGGGTTATCGCCATTATATTAGGGAT
>SBHD01000314.1 GCA_006226345.1 Bacteroidota bacterium
GAACCGGAAGGACTGCTCCTCCTGGAAAACCTGGTGTACCTGAACCCGGACAAACCGATACTGGGCCCGATGACCCTGACCATACGCGCAACAAGATTGGAAGATGGCACGGGTACCAGGCTCGACCTTTGCCAGGACGGTTACCAGGACGGGCCCGACTGGGACTGGTATTACGAAGCCGTGCGGGATGCCTGGCCGAAGGCAGTGCAAACACTTAAGAATTACCTGGAAACCCAGATGCAGCCGAACAGCCCCGATAAAAGGTAGGCTGTATCCGCCTCAGGAATATCTTCATTTATGCCTGAATGGGTTTCAATCCGGCTGATAATGCTGTAAATTTACTGTCCGTATCATGACCGACCTTGAACAACTCCTGAAGGAATTCCGCAACTGGGAACTCAGCGACTTTCTGGTTCAACTGGTGCAGTTTATCAGCTGGATGGCCTTTATACTCCTGGTCTCCTGGCTGATCCAGAAGGGTATTACCCGGACGGTGTCGGACAATACCATGCGCTATCGGGCCCGGAAAGCCGTACGGTTCGGTGGCTATTTCCTTATCCTGATGCTGGCCCTGATCACGATCACCGCCAGGGTTCAGTATTTCTCCGTGGCGATCGGCCTGATTAGTGCCGGCATAGCCTTTGCCTTGCAGGAGGTGGTGCTGAGTTTTGCCGGCTGGATCGCTATTTTTACCACCAACATGTACAAACCCGGCGACCGTATCGAACTCAATAAAGTCCGTGGCGATGTGATCGATATCGGCCTGACTAAAACTACCCTGATGGAGATCGGCGAATGGGTTGGCAGCGACAACTACAGCGGCCGGATCGTGCAGGTCAGCAACGGTGCTGTGTTTAAAGGGCCGGTACACAACTATTCGTCTGATTTCCCTTTTGTCTGGGACGAGATCAACCTGCCGGTCACCTATTCTTCCGACATCCGGCAGGCCCGCCAACTCATTAACGACGTAGCCCAGGCCAACCTGATCGAGTACGCCAATTACTCTAAAGAGCACTGGAAACGCATGGTACGGAAGTACCTCATCGAAAATGCCAATGTCGAACCAACCCTCACCATGAAACTCACCGACAACTGGGTCGAGTTCAACCTCCGGTATGTGGTGGATTACAAACGCCGGCGCACCACCCGCGACAAACTCTTTACCGATATCCTGGAAGCGGTTGATAAAACGAACGGCAAGGTGGCGCTGGCCTCCGCCACCATAGCGATTACAGGACTGCCCGATGTCCGCGTCGACCTCCGGCAGCAACCATAACCGATCTGCTTACCCGACTACGATCCGCCACAACTGGGTTGTAAAGAAACAGATGATCAGGCCCATTACGATCGGCAGAATAGTGGACACCAGGGTCCATTTCAGGCTATTGGTTTCCTTATAGATCGTGTAGATCGTGGTGGAACATGGATTGTGGAGCAGGCTGAACAGCATGAGGTTTACCCCGGTCAGCAGCGTCCAGCCGCCACTGCGCAGGATGTTTTCAGTACCGGCAATGGAATCCAGTTCGAACATTACACCCGTGCCGGAGCCCACTCCGGCCATGCCCGTGCTCAATACAGTCAGCATCAGCACCGTAGGGATCACGATCTCATTAGCCGGAATGGCAATGATATAGGCCAGAAAGATCACACCGTTCAGGCCAAAGAACATGGCCACCGGGTCGACCCAATGGATAAAATGCTCGGCCAGGCTCAGATCGCCGATCCGGACATTGGCAACCAGCCAGATCACGATCCCGGCCGGCAGGGCAAACACAATAGCCCGCCACAACACAAAGATCGTCCGGTCGATCAGAGACGTATACAGGGTTTGAAGGATCTGCGGCGGGCGGTAAGGCGGAAGTTCCAGGCTGAATGCTGATGCTTCTCCGCGCAACACGGATTTGCTCAATCCCCAGGAAACGACCAGACTGAGAAAGATACCCAGCACCGCAATACCCACCACAGCGCCAGCCGATACGACCCCGGCCAGGTAGGCCGGCGCAGCTCCTCCGATGAAAATGGTAGCAATCAGGATCTGGGTTGGCCAGCGACCATTGCACAGGGAAAAGTTATTGGTGATGATCGCGATCAGGCGTTCGCGTGGACTGTCAATCACACGCGCTGCGATCACCCCAGCAGCATTACAGCCAAATCCCATACTCATGGTCAGTGCCTGTTTCCCGTGGGCGCCGGCCTTCCGGAACAGGTTATCCATATTGAAAGCCACCCGGGGCAGGTAGCCCAGGTCCTCCAACAGGGTAAACAAAGGGAAGAAAATAGCCATTGGCGGCAACATAACTGCGATCACCCAGGCCATCGACAGATAGGCACCATCCACCAGTACCCCGCTCAGCCACCAGGGCATGCCGATGGAAGTAGCTCCGTTCTTCAAAATGGGATGCAGGGTATCGATCAGCAGACCAGCCAGCAGTCCGGAAGGATAATTAGCCCCGGACACCGTGATCCAGAACACCAGCGCCAGCATCAGAAACATGATCGGAAAGCCCAGCCAGCGGCTGGTCAGGATCCTGTCGATACGCAGGTCCAGGTTGTAGGCATTGGGCGTACCCGTTTGTTGTACGGTTTTCCGGGCGATCCGGGCTGCTTCGGCATAGATCGATTCGATCACGGTATCGTGAAACGCGCCGCCCTGGTCCCACCGGAGTTTATTGGCCAGCGACAGGATATCCTCGTGGTTGTTCTGTGTCTTTTTTTCCATGGTTTTTATGCAGAGGTAGACAAAACACCCGAGCTAAGCCGGCCCAGGTCGCCGGATCGCACGGCTTCAATAATGCTTTGATCGCCTTCCAGCAGCCGCAGGGCAACCCAGTTGAGGTTGGGCAGGCCGGGGAAATCGGCAGCCAGTTTGCCGGCCAGCGTGGAAATGGCATGGTTAAGTTTGGCCGACTGGCTTTTGACCCGCCGGGGCTTGCACACATAGGCGCCGGAAGCCACTTCCTCAATGGCAGCGATCAGCTCCGGCATGCCTTCCCGCTGCCGGGCGGCGGCTGGAATGACCGGTATGCCCAACTCCTTCGACAGGTTTCGGGCATCGATCTCCAGGTTGTTGCGCCGCGCTTCATCCATCAGGTTCAGGCACAGGACCGCGCGATCAGTAATTTCCAGGATCTGCAGGGCGAGGTTCAGGTTGCGTTCGAGGCGCGTGGCATCGGCTACAATAACCGTCACATCCGGCCGCCCGAATAAAATAAAATCGCGCGCCACCTCTTCATCGGTACTGGTGGACAACAGGGAATAGGTGCCGGGCAGGTCCACTACCTTATATCGCTTTTCACCCCAGGAATACCCGCCCTCTGCCCGGGCTACGGTTTTGCCCGGCCAGTTGCCGGTATGTTGCCGCAGGCCGGTCAGGTTGTTAAATACCGTGCTCTTGCCGGTATTGGGGTTGCCGGCAAGCGCCACCACATAGTCGACCCGGTCCATGGCAATCCCCAGCCGGATCAGGTTCTCCCGGTGGTGTACCGGGCAGTTTTCACAATTATGCTGATTGCTCATGTGCAGTAGTTTCTAGTTTTTTGATAAACACCTGTTCGGCCTGCTTCCTCCGGATTCCGATCGTGGTACCCAGTATCCGGTACCCGACAGGGTCACCGGAAGCACTCCGAAACTCGGCTTTCACCCGGGTGCCAGGCACAATGCCCATATCCATCAGGCGGCGGCGTTGCTGCCCGCGGCAATTGGGTGAGATCCCGACAACCTCAGCCTCCTCCCCCGGCTCCAGGCTAGCGAGCGTCGGATGCCGGGCCGTTACCGGAGCATTCCCCTCAAACGGTTCAACCGTAATAGCAGAAGCGAACATCGCTGTGAGCACACACTCCTCGCCATCGGCCGCAAAGGTGATCGTACCGTCCGTTACATCCAGGACATAAACCTGCATACCCGGGTACAGCCCCAGTGCCGCCAATTGCTCGTATATCGTATGCGGCTCATCCTCAATATGGATGATCCGGGCTATACTCCCTTCCTGCAGTGTACTCAGCGGCTGCCCCTTATGATCCGGCATCTGGCCTTCCGCCGTCGGGATCGGATCACCGTGCGGATCGAATACCGGGTTACCCATCTGGGCGGCCAGGGCATCAGCGGCTTCCGGGCTCATCATGTGCTCGCGGCGGTCCGCTTCACCGTGCCATTCCATTTGCCCGATCCCGGTCTCATCGGCCAGGTACCGCTCCCAGATCCGGTGAACCCGTATGATCCGAAGCGCATAGGAGCGACCGGTATCGGTAAGATGAAAGTTTTGCTCGTCCAGGGAGATCAGGCCCATCGTGCGAAGGCGATCCAGCAATTTGGTTGCTGTGTCGGAGGAAACATGCAGGTTGCCGGCAATGCTGTGCAGGCCGCAGGCCTCGCGCTTGTACTCACAGTCGTACAAAAACTTGAGGGCGTCCTCCAGCAAGACCCGCTGGGAATTCATCCGGGCACGGTTCAATACAGCGATAAGCCCGTTTTTCGGCCAGAAGGCCCAAACCAGCAAGACCACCGTCAAAAAGCCCGTGAGCAAGGCGGTGCCGGGAGCAATAGCCAGTAAGATCAGTGCACCTGTATTCATGGATCGAAACAGTTTTACGTTTATTCGGATATGGATCTCCGGGATGACACAGGCCATAAATGTAATGACCATACCGGTTTCAGAGCACTTTCTCCACCTCCATTCCTGTACTTACTCAGGTCTGCCTGTCCGGTTTTTAACCCATCCGACCTGAAGCAGGAAACAAAGATAGACATTTTTAGTTTAGACTAAAAATATATTTAACACCATTTAAACATCAACTACTTTTGGCCCGAATCCGCTTGCCGGAAATAATTCCCGGTGCGTGATTCCGGAGCGAGGTTGGCACGGCCATAGCGCTTGTACAATGTCACGGCCAGAAAAACAAAACAGGTACTAAGGACGGCTACGAGGATATCCTTATCGAATGCAGAACCCAGGTTGTTGGTGAAATGGAAAAGAATGACCGGCAACAACCCGCCTTTCCCGGTATTGTATATCGATGTCAGGATCAGGGCGCCGACAAACAGACCGAAGAAAAAGCCAACAGAAATGAAGGGCGAGAATTCAAACCGGTAAAAGAAAAACGGCAGGTGCCAAAACGCCCAGACGGGTGTGAGCAGGAGCGTCGACTTCCAGGCGGTATAACGTTCCTGTAAATGCGGCAGCAGAAACCCGCGCCAGCCAATCTCTTCCAGAATACCATAACTAAACAACGGCAATGCCCAGATCAGTTGGGCCCAGCCATTGTACAGGGTGGTGCTGTAAAAACGCCCGAAATCAAACCATTGCCCCTGCATTAACGGATAGAGCAGTAACCCGGCCACAAAAAACAGCAGGGGGGATAGGGCTAAAATCCAGACAGATCTGCGGGTAATTACTGCCGTCAGCCGACTCCACAAGCGCTGCAATCCATCCCTTCCATAGTGCCGGCGAATGGTGAGCACGGCCGCAACCGCAGGCCCAAGAGCGGCAAACGAATGGTAAAAACTGACCGATTCACGGGACAAGGCCCCGTTATGCCAAGCCACTGCAATACCAAACCCGATCAGCCAGGTGATCCCGAAAGCGATTGAAATGTATTGCAATACCGGGTTTTTCATCGTGATCAGGGTCCTTCTTTTATATATTCCAACTGAGTGATGTCGAGTTCAAGCCATTCGAAAATGCCGTCTTTCAGGTCCCAGGAAACCGTAGAACGCGCCGGCAACCGGATATCATTAAAGTCCCGGAAACCGTCCGGATCCATCCGGATCAGCCATTTCTCCAACGTAGCTCCGTCTTTACGGTCGTAGTAGCGCATGGCCTCAAAACGGTCGGGATCACCTTCCGGAGTGAACGTAAACACCCCGGATGCTTCCACTCGGCCATACCGCATGGTTGCCCGTGCAGAAAGGGAGTCGACCGCCTCCCATCGGATATACTCTGCCAATGCCGCACCTGGATACCAGATCATTTCTGCCAGGTAGCGCACCATAGCCCCCTGATCCATATGCGGCCCACTGGCATCTGCTACCGGGATCAGTTGCAGCGCTTTAATCAGCATATACCCTTTACCGGCCTCATACATGTCACGTCCGGCAATGCGAATACCGGGAGCAGCCTGTGCCTCCACCACCCAGAAAAAGCCCGGCTGCCGGACGGTCACATACTGCCAGGCTCCAAATGGCATCCAGCGGTTGTCCGGCGCCGTACGCATCCGGCCCTCCTGCCGGAGCTTAACGACCTGCACCAGAGGTTTGCCAATACTATTGGAGCGCTTCAGCCAGGTTTGTACAATGGGTGGCAGACCGGTCAGCTGGTCTGCTGTCAACGGCTGCTCTACCTCCGGCCCCTGCTGAGCCAGAAAATGCCGGAGCTCCTGTTGTAACCGGGAATCAAACTGCCAGCCTGCCCAGGCGAACACTATAGCCACCAGTAAAATGACATTGACGGCAGAGCCAAATTTGGCGTCCCGCCAGAATTGGAAGATCAGTACTTGCGACAACAACACGGCAGGAATGGCGGCTACCCACCAGATCTCCCGCTGTACCAGGAACAACATGCCGGATGCCACAAACAGCAGGGCAGCTACCAGCCAGGCACTACCCCAGGCCCGGGAAACAGGCAGGCGCAACTCGGAAATTTCAGCATACCGGAAGGCTTTGGCAAAACCCATCAGGTGGATCATACCATGCAGGAGCAGGATAAAAAGAAAGATATAATGCATTACAATAATATAGATGAAACGGCTACAAAATTGCCCGGTTGTTTGCCGGAATAGATTGAGTTGGGGCAGTCAGGGAATTGATCGTGGTCAGTAGATCCGGCTGTTTGGGATAAACGCAATGCAGGATCATTACCACTATGGAAGTGCGAATAGGCCGGGACCGCACCTGGTATATTCGTACTTCCTCGACAATATGTTTGTCGCTTAACTACTTCCAAAAGTACAAACCCGCTTATTAAAATCAGCCCCGGGCAGGCCACTTGCGCCGGACCTGTAAATACGCTACCTTAGTACAGTAAAAGTCCCAACCTCCGAATACCTGTTTTGCTTTCCAGAACAATAAGGTATTATCCATGAAAACTACGTCAATTTTAAGGGCCATGGGCCTCCAGTTCGAGCCTGCCCTGGAGGAGGAGTTTTTACACCAATATTACCTGGATTCGATTGTTACCGTACGGTCCGGGATCATTCTGGGCATTGTGTTGTATTCGCTTTTCGGAATATTGGATGAATACATGCTGCCTGTAACCAAGCAACTCGCCTGGGCCATACGTTTCATAATCATCGTACCACTCCTTCTTGGCCTGCTGGCCTATACGTTTACTGCTTCCTTTTCCAAAATATTTAATTCAGCGATCTTTCTCACCTCGCTGATGCTGGGTTATGGGATCGTGTTCATGATCTATTACTCCCACGAAACGGAGCCTGGCTATAATTTCTATTATACCGGATTAATGTTGGTGATTGTTTGGGTAGGTACTTTCAGTCAGTTGCGCTTTGTTTATGCAGCCTGGAGTATTTTGGTAATTATTATCGGATACCTGGCCGTTTCGGTTTTGAAGCAGCATATGGTAAGCGATGGGCTTGCCAATCCCAAATTCCCCATTTTTATCAATAACAGTTTCTTTTTTATTTCCAGTGCAATACTGGCATTTTTTAGTTCCTACTCCTTCGAGAAAACCCGCCGCAACAGTTTTATGCATCAAAAAACTATTGAGCGGGAAAAGAAAAAGTCCGACCGGCTTCTGCTGAATATTTTACCGGAGAGTGTTGCCGATGATTTGAAGTTGAACGGGAAAACGATACCTAGAGAATTTGACAACGTAACGGTATTCTTTTCCGATATCGTCGATTTTACCAAATTGTCGACAAACCTGGAGCCCGCCGAACTAATCAATATACTGAACGAACTCTTTACGGCATTTGATAATATCATGGAGAAGTATGACTGCGAACGGATCAAAACGATCGGCGATGCATACCTGGCCGTGTGCGGAATGCCAAAGGCTGACCAGAATCATGCTTGCAACATTGCGCAGGCTGCAGTTGAGATCGTTCGCTACTGCAAGGCCCGAAACCGGACACATACTGTCAAACTTAATATACGAATAGGCATACACACCGGGAAAGTAGTTGGCGGTGTGGTCGGAGTAAAAAAGTACATCTATGATATTTTCGGGAGCACGATCAATATTGCCTCCAGGATGGAAACACATTCCGAACCCATGCGAATCAATATTTCGGAGGCCAGTTATTTATTATTGAAAGATACATTTCCGTGTACCAGGCGAGATACCATCCTGGTAAAGGGCGTCGGGGAAATGCACATGTATTTTCTGAACCAGATGGTTTAAAAACCACATTCCTTTCAACTGTAAGTACCGTTAAGCGTTATTCCGATCCCAAATTCCGGATAACTTCCAATGTGTCTGTATCCACACTGGGTTTATCGTCAGGAACCTTATCCAACTCCACCTCCAGTCGTATGGCCTTAAGGCCCTGCACCCCCTGCAATTCTTCCAATTGGAGGTATTCAGGATCATTTTTGATATAACCATGCGCCTGCAAATATTCGATGTAGCGGGCATATTCAGTCCGTTCCTTTTCCATAGTGTAGATGATGGCAACATGTCCGGGTTGCGTAATCCTTTCCTTGGTTCCTTTGACCAGGGCTTTATCAATGCGCTTTTTCATGATCTCGTATCGTATGTTGTAAGCACCATCGACATCAAACTGCTTTTCTTCCATATGGAACCGGACATTGATCGGTGCACTGTGTACCAGGATCAATTGCGCGATCTGGAGCGGCTCTTCCATAACAGATCGCAGATCCTGGATCTTTCGGGCAATCGCACAAGCCGTTATAAGTTGGTGCAGGCGTAAATTCCGGAGATAGATCGGATCAAACTCCCGGTCCTTCACCAGGGAGGCGCCAATATAAATGTTGTACTCAACGCCATCGGTTTGGTATTTTTCAAAATAATGCGGGAAGGCCTGCTGCAAATGTTGTTGCTCTTTTACCAAATGGTTAGCGATCGTTTCATTGACCATCTTCAGGCTGGATTCATAAGCCTTCCGTTTTTTATACAACAGGGCGGTGCCCGATTGGGTCAGTTCCATAAACGTATTGAAAAGCGGCTTCAACGCAGGATTGGAACGCTGCAGGTGCCGGAACAGCGGATTGACCTCCTTCAGGATGAACTCGATCGCAGCAGATTCATCGCCCGGGCTCATGCCTTTTCGAATTGCCCGGATCCTTTTATCCAGCGTAAACTCCAATTCACGGTTGATCACCAGGGGCATCGATTGGTTGACCTGACCCAGCAGTTCTTTCGCCAAGTTCATGTGCTCCACCAGATCATCCCGGATCGCCTTGTTGCGCAGGTTGGAGGATTCGCGGATATCTGCGGCGCCATACAGCGGGAATACCTGTTCAAAGAAAATCGGTTCTGGTTCCACCGGCTCTCCGGGTTGCTGCTGCTCCAGGGTCCGGATCGCTGCATCCCGGAACCGCCATTCGACCGAAGGGTGGATAGCGGTAAAATTTTCCTTGATCACCTGCTGCACCCGGCTTTCAAAACGCTCCCGGTTTTCATGAACGGCCCAGGCAAAAAATTGATTGACCTGCCGCAGTTTATGCGAGCTTAAGGGATGGATATCGCCCGGATTGGGCGAAGTGATCTCCAATACGCCTACCAGTTGATCCTGGTAATACAAAGGAGCGAGCGCAATATTTTTCACGCCCTGCTCCAATAACCGGGACTCCACCGCAGCACCGCCTTCCCACACACTAAGGTCTTCAATGATCAGGCTTTGCCCTTCCCGGATCACCTGACCATACACGGAGTCCCGGATGACATCCGCTGTCATACCTTCCACTTCCCGGACCTTCAGGCTATTCCAGCTTTTTTTGTTGGAATGAAAATTCAGGGCACCATCACCCTGCAGGGTTGCCAGCCCCAGCCGGATGTCCGGCAACCGGAACAGAATGCGCAATTCGAGCTGCAGTTGTGTAAAACTATCATCGGTGATAATCCCGTGGTTGCTGAGCAGGATGTGTTCCAGCCTGGCCGTAGCTTCTTCCACTGTTACGTCTACAAAACTGTGGAGGCTGAAACCGCTGAACATAAAGTTCTCAGGCGGCAAGTATTTCATCCACAAGTCCATGTTGTGAAAGTTATCCACCAGGTAGTCCAAAGTACTGTCATCCAGGTCGGGAAGCGGTTTAAGGTTTTCAATCTGAATGAAAGTCGGATGCGTGTTGAGTTTGTAATAACAATCCAAACCCGTACGTAAATGTGGAATGGTATAGATCATAGGCTGATCGACAACCATAGACCGCTTGTAATAAGTACCCAGGATAGTCCGGTATGAATAGAGCAGCCGCCAAAATATGGTCAGATTTTTTTTCTCCGAGTTTTCTTCCTTTAAAACAAATGTTTCTTTGCTGCCGATCACCTGTTCAAACCGGGGCGACGTATAAAATAACCGGTCGATAAAGGGTTCACCCAGCGCCTTCAGCTCCGTATTCCACGCGTGCGTGGGGAAAAAGGGAGCGATCATGAGTTCAAGCGTATCCCGGTGCTGATCCAGGATGGACGCATCCCGGATGGGTTCCAGTAATTCCGGCGCCCGGGTCAGGGCCGCCTCCAGCCGCTCTGCCTGGGCCTGAAAAATATAGTTCTCCTGTTTTGCCAGGTTACGCCAGTGGTCGATCAGGTGTTTGAACGTAAACACACATGGGAATGGAAACTTGTCCACACTCATAATGATCTCGTCTGCCCGGGTAACCCTGTAAGGGCCCCTGTTTTTGACTGTCTTTTTTTTCATGACTTAACATATTTGCACTTGCCGCTTTACCAGACAACGGCTTGCCCAGGGTGCTGTTTCCAAAAGGTGCAGCTCTATTACAAAAAAGGCAACCAACTCAGGATGCAAATGCATTTCTTGAGCTCCGCGAATAGTATCCAGGTAAAATACCGAGAGATGTCCCCCTGCTCGTTATTCCTACAGCCCCTCCAGCCAATGCTCCACCACCCGGATCTCGGTGAACAGGCTGGTAGTATCCACACTTTCCAGGATCAAAATGCTTTGACCATCGGGCATGACACAGAAGTCATGTCCGCCAACCTGAACAAAATCGCCTTCGAAAATGCTTTCAGGTGCACCAAATGCGGGCTGTCCGCCGGAATTAATGCGCATCGGGGACACCAAAATATGCGGGCGGTCTTCATAAAATATTTCCCCACCGGATGCAGGGCACATCACACTGCCTCCACCACCGTTCGTTACCTGCCAACGCCGGCCATCGGGCGGAAACGCCTGTACGTAGATCTCAAAGATCCCGGTCTCGTCGGAATGATATAACAGCCATTTGCCGTCCGGCGTGATCATGGGCTGGCTTGTCGTGGCATTTCCGTCACTGCCGGCAATCGGCAGGAAGGTAATGGAATCGCCCAAATGGAGCGCGGAAACGCCCTGTGCCGACCCAATGACCCATTCCCCGTTCGGAGCGTAACAATATGGCCGGAAGCGCAGGTCCGATAGTTTTTCTGCCGGAGTAGTACCCTGAATGGATTTTCTATACAATCCCCAGCCTCCATCTCGCTGTGAAAGGAAAGCCACTGCCGATCCGTCCGGCGTCCAGGCCATGCCGTAGTTGTTGCCGGTATGTGTCAATTTGGTGCTTTTTCCCTGCTCCATGTCGTAGATCCAAAGTTCATCCGAATTGAAAGCCGTAATTTCAATGGCGATCTTCCGGCCGTCCGGCGACACCTGAAAGGTGCCGTGGTTGTTTGCCGGAAAAGAAAGGAATTTCTTTTTGCCGTTTCGGAATACCTGCACCAACCTGGAGTATTTTTCATAAAGCCCGTTAATGTAGGCCAGTGTGCCAGATCTGGAAAGCGCACACTGACTGGTCCCGATCCCATTGGTTTTAACATTTGCAGCAACCAGCACAGGCGAGCCCGCTGTCCGGAGTGCGTCCGGATCAAAAGGTACTGCGAACAAGCGCTCAAAACGGGTATATACCAGATACCCGGGTTCCACAAAAACCGGGTTGTTCCCCCGGAACGGAAGCAGCGTCTGTTTCAGCGTTTTCCGGTCCAGTATGATCATAAAATCATCTTCGTCAGCGATCAATACGTACCGACCTCCGGGTAAAAAGGACATAAAATGGTAACCCGTCAGGTATTGTTCCAGACTCGTGGAGCGAACATCCAGTATATATTCAGGTTGGCCGCCATCCGCCGAAACAGCGGCCAGCGCCCGACCTTCGTTGTTGGAAAAAAGTATGGTATTGTCAGGCCCCCAGGCAGCACCATAGGGAAGCGTCACTTCACACAACACGATCGGCACCGGATTGCTTTCCCGGACCGGGATCTTTTTAAGTTTCTTATCGGCATAAAAACCCACCCATTGTCCGTCCGGCGAAAAGAACGGACAAAAAGCGCCTTCAGTGCCGGGCAGCATCCGGGAATCCCAGCTATCTGTTTTGCGCACAAAAAGGGCATGACTGTTTCCGTCTTGGCCTACGTACACCAATATATCGCCGGCAGGTGCAATATCTAAAGACCGGGTACTGAACACCCCATTGGGATTGATATCGACATCTACCGGCGCCGTTTCCGGCAGCAGCAGTTGGTATTGCTTGCGGGGCAGGGCACGCTGCTCTTCCTGGTGCATCCAGTCGTTGAGGTTGGCGCCTACAAAACCAAAAACAGCTGCGACCAGCACCAGTACGGCCATACGCCTCCAGAAGGTTTTGTCCTGTGCCAGTTTACCCCGCAGGCTGGACCGCTTCGGCACCGGAAATCCGGGATTACTCAAGGCATAAACCTCCAGTGGCTCTCGTATATTCTTGAATCGAAAACTGCCGAGCGACTGCACCTGGAACTCCTGCCGGTTGCGGATCTTTTCATACACATTCTGGGAAAACATGACCGTCCCAGGTTGCCCCATCGATTCGATCCGGGAGGCGATATTGATCCCGTCGCCCAGTACCTTACCGTCTTCAAAACTGACTTCCCCGATATGCAGGCCGACCCGCAGCGGAACGGCGGGCTCCTCTTTCAGGCTAATCTGGATCTCCATCGCCGCTTTGACCGCGTTCAGCGTACTGGAAAAGATGCACAGACTGCCGTCTCCGTAATAATGGAGCAGCTCGCCATGGTACTTTTTCACACTGTCTTCCAACACATCCTGGTAGCGGTTCACGGCCTCCAGTGCGGTCGCTTCGTCTTTTTGCATCATGGCGGAGTACCCCACGATGTCGGTAAACATGATGGCGGCAAGTTTGCGTTCCGGATCGGAGCGGTACTGGTCCTGCGGTTGCGACATGATGTAAAACTAGTGCAATTTAATGATCGTGCCCGTGCCCGCCTCCCACTTTCACGCCCGGCTGGGTCAGTTCAAATCCCTCTTCCTCCTTCGCCTTGCGCACCATTTCCCGTACGTCAGCCAGCAGTTGTTTAGCATCATAAATGATCCCGTCCTTGATCGTGTACTTCACACCACCTACGCGCTCGGCTTCGTTCTGCTCGTTCAGTTTGATCGCCCCGGTGCCATACAATACTTGCAGGTTGGCCAGCGGGTTTTCCTCCACAATCACAAAGTCAGCCAGTTTACCAACCTGGAC
>SBHD01000041.1 GCA_006226345.1 Bacteroidota bacterium
GCGGTATTTATTGGATTTTTACGGCAGAAATTAATGCACCATACACGATGAAAAATACACCCAGCGAAAATATCACCGCCCTCCGTCGCCTCATGGCGGAGCGCGGTCTGGATGCATACGTCATCCCGGTCACTGATCCGCATATGAGTGAATACCTGCCGGCGCACTGGCGTGCGTTGCAGTGGGCTTCCGGTTTTACCGGTTCTGCAGGCACACTGGTCATCACCCGTGATTTTGCCGGGCTATGGACCGACAGCCGGTATTTTATCCAGGCGGAGCAACAGCTGGCGGGCAGTGGAATTGAACTGGTCAAACTGGTCATCCCGCACACACCGGAGTTTGTCGACTGGTTGGCGGATAAACTGGCAGCAGGTGATACGATCGGCCTGGACGGCAACCTCCTGTCCCGGCTCTGGTATCAGGCCCTGGAAGCAGGCGTCCGGCCGCACGGCATCCAACTCGACCCGCATGCCGACCTGGTGACTCCGCTGTGGCAGGGCCGGGAATCTCTGCCCGGAATACCGGTGTATGAACACCTGCCCAAATACACGGGTGCCGGACGTAAAGAAAAACTCGCTCTGATCCGGGAGCGGCTGGCTGAAAAAAAAGCAACGCATACGGTTATTTCCAGTCTCGATGATATTGCCTGGGCGTTCAACCTGCGGGGGAAGGATGTGCCCTATAACCCACTGTTCGTGGCGCATGCCGTGATCGGTCCGAAGGATGCCGCTTTGTTTATCGATCCGGTTAAAATGCCGGATGATATCCGCCGCAAACTGAGCCGGGCCGGCATTAAGGTACATCCCTATACTGCCGTAACGGATTACCTGGGAAAGATTCCGGCTAAAGCCACCATCCTGATTGACCCCAAACGGGTAAGCCAGAACCTGCCCGGTGCCTTTCCCGCCGGAGCAAAGGTGCTGGACGGAATCAATGTGACCACCTGGCTCAAAGCCTGTAAGGCGCCTGCTGAGGTCGAACACACCAGAAAGACGATGGTGAAGGACGGCGTGGTGCTGACCAAATTCTTCTACTGGCTGTCCAAACAGGTCGGCAATCAGAAAATCACTGAACTGGATGCAGAAGATAAACTCCACGCCCTTCGGCTGGAACAGGATGGCTGTATCGGCGAAAGTTTCGGTACTATCTCGGCATACGGACCGCATGCAGCCCTGCCGCACTACAGTGCAACACCGGACAGCAATGCGGAGTTAAAGCCTCAAGGACTATACCTGCTCGATTCCGGCGGACAGTTCTACGGCGGCACCACCGACACAACCCGGGTAATCTCCCTGGGTAAGATCACGGAGGAAGAGCGCACGGACTACACCCTGGTGCTGAAAGGTATGATCGGTGTGTCCCGGTTGCGCTTCCCGCGCGGCACCTGTGGCTATCAGATCGATGCGCTGGCCCGCGCGCCGCAATGGATGGCAGGCATCAATTACGGCCACGGTACCGGCCATGGTGTCGGATATTTCCTGAATGTACATGAGGGGCCGCAAAGCATCAGCCCCAATGTCAGTGCCTCATCTGTTCTGAATGCGCCTCTACTTCCGGGTATGATCACCTCGGTAGAACCCGGTATTTACCGTACCGGCAAACATGGTGTCCGCATCGAAAACCTGGTACTCTGTGTGGAAGACGAAACGACCGAATTCGGCTCTTTTATTGCCTTTGAGACCCTGACGATCGCACCCATCTTTACTAATCTGGTCGATAAGAAACTGCTCACCCGGGAAGAGCTTGCCTGGCTCCGGAAATACAACGGTCTGGTATTACGCAAGATCGGACGATACCTGACAGCGGAGGAAAAAGCCTGGGTGAAGCAGGAAACGCGGATCTAGGGATATCTCCAGTATGTTTTAACGTTCCAGAGTGGTTGTACACTTTTCAAATTTCCAATTTTTCTTTTCCAATTTCAAATAGACCGTACGTGAATATCCTTTTGATTTGAAATTTGAAATTGGAAAAGAAAAATTGGAAAAGTTGTACAACCACTCTGGAACACTAAATTGATTCACAGGAAGCGTCAAGCCCTGGCACCTGCGCCATCGCCCGCTCCGAAATAGCCGTGATCGACAGCGATGGATTTACCCCCGGATTGGCCGAGATCATTGAGCCGTCGCAAACCAGCATATTGGCATACCCGAAAACCCGGTTCTGACTGTCGATCACACCTTCTTCCGGTGTGGCACCCATGACCGCTCCACCCAGAATGTGTGCGGTACCGGGAATGCCGGCCAGTGGGGTAAGAAAAAAAGCCGTGGCTTTGCCTCCCAGCAGCCGCTCGAACCTCCGGGCCAGTTCGGTAGCCCGGGGAATAAAGGCCGTTGGCTTTTCCCCTCCTTTTACCTCACTGCGCATCCCCCCTGATCGACTACGGGTAAAGGTGAGCGTACTGTCGAGGGTTTGCATGAATAACAGAATGGTCGTGCTTTTTGCCCAGTCCCTTACCCGCAGGTATTTCCACCAGGCACGGGGCTGCCGGATTACTTCCCGGGCGATCCGAAAAAACCGTCCTGGCGCATGGTTACCTTCTACATACGGCAGCAGCGTAGGCCACCACGCACTGGACCCCGGACC
>SBHD01000191.1 GCA_006226345.1 Bacteroidota bacterium
ACGATACAGTTGGCCAGGGTACCGGCAGTACCGGCGCGCAGGTTCCAGCCGATCGGATTGGAAGCTGCAGCGCCCTGTCCCGAGCCGATGTGTGTCCAGTTGTATACCGTCGGGTTGGAGTAGGGTGTACCGTCATCCGGCGTGGTGCCGTCGCACTCGCCACCGGAGTCGGCGACATCATCGCGCTGGATCGAGAACCAGAACTGGCCCTTACCGGCGTACACTTCATCCCAGTCGAAACTATCATCTTCAGCGAAAGCAACAACTGCGTATTTCAGGTTCGGCGCACCGCCGAAAAACTCGATCCCGTCATCGGAGTTGGCGTAGATCTCAATAAATTCGAGCGTCGTTCCGCTACCTACCGCGCCCAGGGTCAGACCATTCAGTTCATTACCGGAAGCGATCTGGCGGCCGCCGTGTCGGATGGATACATAGCGCAGGATACCGGAGTCATCGGCATTGTCGTTTCCGCCGTATTCACCACGGGGCTCGGTTGTCGGAATGCCTTCCACCTGTACGATGCTGTTCCCGTTTTTCTGGGTCACACCTTTACCCAGGAGCACGATACCACCCCACAAAGCGTTGTCTTTCGGACCGAGGTCATACGGGTCGTTGACATCATCATCCTCGGCGGTAAAAATGATCGGCTCGGCAGCGGTACCTGTAGCATAGATCTTGCCGCCACGGGCGATGATCAGTGCAGAAGGGTTGCCCACATCCGCGCGGGGAGTGAACTTCACCACCGTGCCGGCTTCAATATTCAGCGTAGCACCATCTTCAACGAAAACCAGGCCGTCACAGAGGTAAACCTTGTCTTTGGTCCAGTTTACGGTTTGGCCAGGCTGGATGTCCGCATCCGTGATATTGACCACGGTCTGTGCCTCGGCGCCGATGGCAAAAATGGAAAAGATAAAAAGCAGTAGAGTTGCCTTTTTCATACAAGCAGATGTTTTAATTGTGTTTTGCTCCGGCCGGACCTTCGATGGACGAGCCGGATGGAAACGGTTATGTGTTTGTTTTTCGGAAATCAGAAAATGGGAATGCGAAACCGGAGCGTTTTCGAACGGCATTGATAAACCCGGGGCCGGGTTTGGAATGTGTTGATCAGAAACAGATCTTAAAGTGAACATTTGCTTTCTCATGCAGCGATTTCTACTGCAAATGTCCGGGGAGGGCTGCGGAGGGTCCGCATTCAGTAGATTAAGTTATCGTTAATTCAACAATAAGTCTGGCGGTTTAAAATCCAAACATTTGTTTTTCAATAGCTTATAACAAAATAGCCATACCGGGCCTGATATACAGATAAAAAAGAAACGCCGCCTCTCCAATTCAGGAGAGGCGGCGTTTTCCAAATATCCGCGGTACCAGGACCGGTTTTACCGGCTCACCACGATCTTGCGGGCCAGCACCTGCTGGTTCACCCGCACCAGGATCGTGTACAGTCCCTGCGGCACTTCCGACAGGTCGAAATCAACCCGCTGCGGCGCCTGTGCATTTTGCTGCACCACCAGACGGCCGGTCATATCGAAGACCATCAGTTGTACGTCATCCTGCAACTGATCCGGGAAGACAACCGACAGCTGGCCGGTGGTCGGGTTCGGGAAGATCTGCAGGTCAACAGCCCATGCGGGCGTTTTGGCGCTGACCAGGCTGTCTATCACGTACGGGCCACCTTCGATCGTACAACCCACCTCATCGGTGATCAGTACATTGTACGCGCCGGAGCCGACACTGTCGAGGTCTGCAGTGGTGGCAACCAGGTTACCGTCTGCGTCAAACCATTCATAGGTGTATGGCGACAGACTGCCGCTAACCGTGATATAAACACCACCGATTTCCAGGCCGCCTTTATCCGGCAGGATCGTATCGAGCTCCAGCATCAGTTGGGTCAGAATGGTTACTTCGAAAGTACAGGAACCCACATTTCCGTCAGCATCTGTATAGGTGTAGGTATTTGTAGTGGTACCTACCGGGAACGCTGCGCCACTGGGCAGGCCGGATACCAGGTCGAACATACCGCCATTACCAAGGCAGTTGTCGGTCGCTACCGGCGCCGGATACTGTACGACATTAAAACCAAAGCAACGCACCACACTCGGCGGGCAGGTCAGGGTGGGTGGCAGGTTGTCTACCACTGTCACCACGATAGTGTCAACCGTTACGTTACCGGCCTCATCCTCGGCTGTGACCACCACATTGTGCGGGCCCAGCTTCGAACAATCAAAAGAAACCGGGCTGAACAGCACCTCGGCGATAGCACAGTTATCACTCACATCCAGACCAAGGGATTGCACACTCATGGTAACCGAACCGGCGGTACCCAATGCTGCGATCAGAGAGTCGCCGGCAATAACCGGCGGTTCATTATCAATGGCCTGTATCGTTACCTGAAGTTCTTCTTCACATTCATTGCTGTCTGTCACGCTTACGGTGTACGTACCGGCCACCAGGTTGACAGCTGTAGCGCCCAGCTGGTTGTTGCTCCAGCTGATCACCAACGGGCTGGTGCCGCCACCGGCGATCACTGTGGCCGAGCCTTCCGGCAGATTCGGGCAGGCCGTATTAATTACGGTATCCAGTTCGAGCGTCAACAACGGCGGTTCGGTTATCGTCACCTCGGCAGTCAGGTCGCAACCGTTGCCGTCGACAACGGTTACCGTGTACGTACCGGCCGCCAGGTCTTGTTCTGTAGCCGCATTTCCACCCGAGCTCCAGGCATACATGAAGGGGCCCATACCGCCATTCAATACGGCTGTCGCACTACCGGTAGCCAAACCGTTACAGGTTGCCGGCGAAGCGATGAAATTGACCGTGATGCCACAGTTGCCAGGCAGCACTTCCACTGTACGCACCACCGTACAGCCATTGGAATCCGTCACCGTTACAGTATAGAGGCCTGCCGTCAGATTCTCAATAGTGGCAGTGGTATCTCCGGTACTCCATTCATACGTATACGGAGCGACCCCGCCGGTCGGGCTGGCACTGGCAGATCCGTCATTGGTCCCTGGGCCGGACATAGCCATCGCTGTGGCGTTTGCCTTGAGCAGGTTCGGTTCCGAGATCGTAAATGCGACTGCCTCCGGACAATTGGCAGCATCGGTCACAACGACCGTGTAGATACCGGGGGCCAGGTTGCCAACCGACATGGTTGATTCACCGGTGCTCCAGGCATAGGTAAAGGGCGCTTCCCCACTGATCGTTACGGCTGTGGCCGTACCGTCATTCTGATCAAAACAAGTCACATCCGTGATTTCCACATCGGCATCGATCGTACAGTTATAGGCATTGACCGTTGCGATCGAAACTGCCGTGCAGCCGTTGGCGTCTGTTATAGTTACGGTGTACGAACCTGGCAGCAGTCCGGTGATGGACATGGTGCTCTCTCCGTTGCTCCAGGCATATGAATACGTGGGCGTTCCGCCGGATGGGTTCGCCATAGCTGTACCATCGGCAGCGCCGTTCGCCATCTGCGGTGTGGCCGAAACATTGGCGGCCAGTACCGGCGGTTGGGTGATCGTCACCGTTGAAGTGGCCGTACAGAATTCGCCGTCGGTTACGGTTACCGTGTACGTACCAGGTCCCAGATCAATGGCAGTAGCCGTTTCATCACCAGTATTCCAGAGGTACAGGTAAGTACCATTGCCGCCGCCGCCGATCGCTGTTGCGCTTCCGTTTTGCTGTCCGAAACAGCTCACATTCACAGAGGAACTGATGGCAGCTGTAACGGCCGGGGTCTCCACCACCACAATATCAGCCGTACTGGTACAGCCGTTTTCCGTATTGGTAATCTCCACACTGTATGTGCCCGGTTCGGCAGCAGACAGGATCGGGTTGTTGCCGGTAGAGACCGTACTGCCATCCGGCAGCGTCCATTCATGCTCCAGGAAGTTGCCGGGTGCATTACTGCCGGCTGTCAGGTTGACGGTTGCGTTATTACAGTTCAGGTTACCCGAAGCAGAGATAGAAGCACCCGGAGGGGTATTATCCAATACTACAACAGCAGTTGCCGTACTCGTACAGCCATTCTGCCCGGTCACTGTGAGAACATAGTCGCCTTCCAGGTCTACCGTCGGGTTCGGATCTGCCGAACTGAATCCGTTGGGCCCCGTCCAGGAAAAGGCCGGGTTGCTTGTTTGCGAACTACCGCTCAGGGTAACGGTGTTTTCCACACAGGTCAATACACCACCTGTAGCCATGGCGCCGGGCGGATCGGTATCCGCCACCACGGTTGCGATGGCAGAATTGGAACAACCGGTAACACTATCCGTTACCATCACTACATATTCGCCGGCGACTCCGACTACCGGGTTTTGCTGGTTGGACGTGAAGTTGTTTGGGCCGGTCCAGGAGTAGGTCGGTCCGGCAGCATTGGATACCGCCTGCAGGCCAACGAGGGGCTCTACACAGGAGAAGGTACCACCGGTGGCTGTAATAGTTGGAGGAAGTGTATCAGAAGTCACCAGCATATTATCTGTTTTCGTACAACCATTGTGTTGGTTGGTGACCCTGAGCCGGTAGGTTCCCGGGGCATTTACGGTTGGTGTCAGCGTAGTGGCGCCGGAAACGATATTGCCGCCATTAAAGGCCAGCCACAGGTAGGTAAAATCAGGCCCCATGGAGCCGGACCCCTGCAGTTGGGTCAGTGGCTGTGAGCAGTTCAGCACCCGGTTGGGCCCGGCATCAGCTACAGGTGGATCCTGATCAACCGGAACGGTGACTACAGCAGTATCCGCACAGAATACACCGCCACCATAGTTGGAGACAACAAAATAATAGGGGCCGGCATCATCTACAGTTGCAGAGGTCGTGGTACTGATCGTATCCCCTTCCGCATTCAGCCAGGTATAGGTGACCGTATTCCCGGTAGTGATCGTACTGTCGGCCATCAATACCGTTTCGGGATCCCGGCAGGTAAGTGTATCCGGTGGCAGGACAGCAGCATGGGCCGGGATCTTCACAATGGTGAAGGTCACCAGGCTGTCGCAACCATCTACAGATGGTATATTTTCGGTATAGGTGCCGCCGTCACAAAACTCGAAGCCGCCTATCGTGAAACAATCGTCCTTACAGAGCCATACCGGCGGCAGTATCTTGAATTTGCGTGGCCGTGCAATGATCTTCTGGCGAACCGTACTGTCACACCCCAGATAGGATTGGTAAGGGGTGGAAGTAAGTGTATAGGTTCCGGGGGCTGCGATAATTGTAAAAGGCTCTTCTGGCCAGAAGAAGGGCAACTCCTCGAAACAGATCTCCAGATCAGGCAGGTTTGTGATCGGGATCGCCTGATTGGTCACCTGGATACAGGTTGTCATCGGCGTATCACATACATTGGCGGCCGTTACACAGACTGCACCGCCAACCGGACCGTATTCCACTTCGATTGTATTAGCCAGATCGTTACCGGAGGAAACGAAGACATTGTCACCGCCGTTGATGGAGGAACCCGGAGGCGAAACCCAGGTATAAAACAGCGCATTATCTACGAGCGGCAGGCTGTAATTCACAACAGCGCCCGGGCAAACCGCCTGGGGGCCCTGAATGGTACCCATCTGCCCCAGTTCGGGGGCTGCAGCAGAGCCGAAAGCGACCTGAATGGTGTATTTACAGATATCGCCGTTGATCCCGTCGATCAGCAGGTAGTACTGCTTGCCCGGGACCAGGTTGGTGGCAAACAGGCTGACCGGGTTACCGCCGCTGGCGCAGGCAATAGCATCAAATTCGCCGGGGTTGCCATCACCCCCGCCCTCACAGTTTTCCACGAGCGCCACTTCGAGCCCTTCGTTATCGGCACAGAAGGTCTGGCGGATCTCCAGGATCAGATCGACCGAACCGGCGATAAAGGAATACCAGCGCGGATTGTCCAGCGTGAAGGTGCCGCCAGCCGCACAATTACTCAGTATTTGCGGGCCAAACAGCGGTCCGGAATTTTCATCCTCCACACCATCCAGATCACAGGAAATACAGGCAGACGCACAATGAGTGGCGCCCGGAGGTGCACCGGGTGGCAGGTCGGCACAGGATACCTGGGCAGAAATATCTGTTGCGCAAAGGGTAGATAAAAATAGAAGGAAGATAAAAATTCTTCTCATAACTCGGTTATTTTAGAAGATGGATGAAGAATAGGGATTAACGTAAGATACAAACGGTCGGCAGCACGCTGCCGGAACCGGAATTACAGATATGGACAGACTTTAAATATTGTCTTCAAATGTAGGGGCATGCCGGGCCGGCTACAAATTAATTGTGCGCAAACGCTATTTCTGCGACAATAAATGCGCGCAAATACAACAGGCATGGTATATCCAGGGAGCGATGGAGCATACATATATCGCTCCCCGGTGCCTATTCCATCAAAGCAGCCAACACTGATCGTTTGCGCGCCCGCGCAACAGGTATGCGCGCCGCGCCCACAACCAACACGTCACCGTCGAATTTTTGCACCTGATTTTTAGAGACGATATAGGATTTATGCACACGCAAAAAATGTGAAGCCGGTAAGATATTTTCAAGATTGCGCAGGCTTTCCAGGGTAACCACCTTTCCGGTGGTCGTATAGATCTTCACGTACTCTTTCCAGCCCTCAATATACACAATGTCGGCAAAAGGAATCTTGATTAACTGCCGGTCAGCTTTCACCGTTAGCATGCCTGCCGGGCCGCTGGCGGGCTGTCGGTTTTGTAGTACGGCCCTGGCCTTCTGTACGGCATGCTCAAACCGCTCGAATGAAAACGGCTTGAGCAGGTAATCTACTGCGTCCAGATCATATGCCTCGTGTGCATGTTGCGCATAGGCAGTGGTAAAGATCGTTACCGGCCGGCTGGAAATATGTTTCAGTAGGTTGATCCCGCTCATCAGGGGCAGTTGAATATCCAGGAACAACAGATCGACCGGCTCCCGCTGCAACAACTCTACGGCCTGTACTGGGCTCTTGCACGACGCCACCCATTCCAGATCCGGAATTTGGTGCACGTATTTTTCGAGCAGCGCCAGCGCCAGATGCTCATCATCAACCAATAGACAGCGGTAGGACATTTCTAAACCAGGTTATTGGGGAATGTATATTTAGGACGTTTCGGGATTGATATGTAAAATCAACCGGGCAGTAAAAATGCCAGAACTGGCCTGCGCCCGGAAGTGGTGGCGTTTCGGGTAAAGCAATTGCAGCCGTTGACGGATGTTTTCCAGGCCCACACCGCCAATTCCGTCTTTTTGCCGGTCTTCCGGATCAAACGTATTCTCGACCAAAAAGTCCAGCTGATCTGCATCCGTCTGTACCCGGATATTCAGGTAAGCGTCTGCAGCCTGTTCCAGGTTTCCATGCTTCAGGGCGTTTTCCACCAGAGGCAGCAACAGCACCGGCTCGATCTGCCATTCCGGGCCGTTCGTATTCCTCTCCATCCGGATAGACAGGGGGGATTCCGATTTAAGTTGGAACAGTTCGAGATAGGCCCGGATCTGTGCCAGCTCCTTTTCCAGCGATACCCGAGGCTCCTTCCCGTCGTAAGTGACATAACGGAGCAGGTCGCTTAGCCGGAGGATCATATCGCCGGTGTGGGGGTGCTGCAGGGTGGCAGCGGCATATATATTGTTAAGCGTATTGAACAGAAAATGCGGGTTGATCTGGGCTTTGAGGTAATTTAGTTGAGCCTCTGTATGCCGGACTTCCAGCTCCCGGTTGCGCAGTTCCAGCGCCAGCCGGTTTTCCAGAAGCTGGTACAAACTGCTGAACAGCAATAAAATAAAAAACGACAGGGCAAAAGCGGCAAACATCCGGGCATCGCTTACGATCGGAAACTGGTCATCGGGAAGTATGCTGCCGCCAAAAAGTGTTTTTTCGGCATACACCCGGAGCACTGCCAGGCCCAGCCAGAGTACCAGTACCTGACCAACGAACAGCCCGTAGCGACCGGTTTCAAAAAAACGGTTGATCAGCCAGCGCGCATTCAGGTAGAACAACCCAACCAGGAATACCATGTTGAGCAGGGTACGGGCCAGCGTTTCTTCATAACTGCGCAGGCCACTGACCAGGGAAAAGATCAACAAGGCCAGCATGATCCAGCCAATGAGATGGGTCAGAAAACGCGTACGCCCGGAAAGTATCGTGTGCAACATGCAGGGTCGTCGATTGCCTGCAAGTGTACGAATTCCCCGTCAATTTCCGGCAGGAGAGCAGCATCAACCGAAATTAAAACAAAAATAGCACACTGAAAACCAGCGCATTAAAGAGAAAAACCAAAAATCAGTTTAAAATAATTTGCATTTTAAAACAAATCGTTTACTTTTGTTTTCGGTTTAAAACAAAAATGTAACAATTACAAAACGGCTATGGAACTGGAAATCATGATCAGCAAACAAGGTACCAAGGTGGTTACCGCCTCCAACCTGTACCAGGTGCTGCAGCTTCCGGCACAACATTACGGTACCCATACGCGCAAATGGCTGAAGGACCTCTATGAGTTTCACGATGGGATCCGCCGGCCCCAGCCGCTACGCGATTTTGCCAAACGCCCGCGCCCGGGTGAACCGATCGAGGACTTTTACCTTACCCTGGATCTGGCCAAACTGATCGTGCTGCGCACCAACAGCAAGAAAAAACTTAAGTATGCCCGGCTGCTGGAACTCATTGCCCGCAACGGCCAAATGGATCTGTTCCAACAACCACAGCCCGGCCCCGGTACAGAACCGGTCCGTCCACAGGCTTTGCAAGCCGCCTGAAAAGACTCCTTCCTCTGAAAATGCCTGACTTTTCCCTTGTGTCTGAACGGAAACTAACTCAAAAATGGCGCTGATGCTGAAAAGATTGGCTGAATGGTGAAGACAAGGCCTTTTTTTGAAGGCATAGAGGTACTACGGTAAAAAATTAACGCCGTATCCGGCCTTCAGGCGACTTTTCAGCCCAGCAGGTATTTTGAGTTGACTACTAAATCATCCTATTCATTCATAAACACAACAAACACTATGAAAGCCCTGTCTGTCTACCTTACTTTCCCCGGTAACTGCGAGGAAGCCCTCCACTTTTACAAAAACTGCCTGGATGGCGAGATCCATTCGTTACAGCGTTTCGGCGACAGCCCCATGGAAACCGCGGATGCAGATAAACAACGCGTCATGCATGCAGAATTCAAAGCTGGCGGTATCGCGTTCATGGCATCCGACAGTATGCCCGACCACCCTACCCAGCCCGGGTCTATTGTACAACTGAGCATCAACCTGGATGACTCCCGTGAACAGGAGCAGATATTCAACAGCCTGGCTGAAGGTGGCACCGTCACCTTTCCACTCCAGGAAACCTTCTGGGGCGCTGTGTTTGGCATGCTGATCGATAAGTTCGGCGTACACTGGATGCTGAACCGAAACGTACAACCCTGAACACCCGGGTACTTCCCGGGAGGCTACTGACAAACCATCCATACAGGTCCGTAAAAAGGCGAATAGTTGCTGCACGGATCTGTATGGATTTTTTATTGGTTGCAGTATATAGCGGCATGCAAACCGCCGCTTTTCACTAAACCGGTATAAAATTCAAAGGCCTATTTTTACCGGCCATTAAACTTTTACCGCTCTTTCCCGTCATATAGAACAAACTCAACAGCCTGATACGTGTTGGCAGCCAAACAGCGATCCGCTTCGGACGACCAGATACTTAGCCTCCTGCGAACGGAACAAACCTTTGAACAGGGCTTCCGGCTGCTGATACGCACGTATCAGGAGCGCTTGTACTGGCACATCCGGCGACTGGTAATGGTGCATGAAGATACGGACGATGTGTTGCAGAACACGTTAATCAAAATATACCGGGGCGTCCTGCAGTTTGAAGGCAAGTCCAAACTATATACCTGGCTTTACCGGATCGCCACCAACGAAGCGATCACCTTTTTACAGCAGCGCAACCGGTATACGACCAACCCGATCGAAGACACCGAAAATAACCTGGCCAACCGGTTGCGCGCAGACACCTGGTTCGACGGCGATGCCCTGCAGGCACAGTTACAGGATGCCCTGGCCCGCCTGCCGGAAAAACAACGCGCCGTATTCAGCCTGCGGTACTATGAAGAAATGCCGTATGAGGAAATGGCGGGCATCATGGGTACATCGGTCGGTGCATTGAAAGCCTCCTTTCACCACGCTGTAAAAAAAATCGAAACCTATTTCCGCGAGTCGGACCATCTATAACCCTACAGGACCAGATAAAGAAAGCGACTATGAAAGACAAGGATCGATTGAACAAAGAGCTGGACGAACTGGCGCCTTTTCTGAAATCGCTCCGTCAGGGCGATGACGGGCACCGGGTACCGCCACAGTATTTCGAAAACCTGGAATCAGAAGTATTCAGCCACCTGGATGCTATCGGCGCCAAGCGAAAGCCCCTGGCTGCAGCCCCGCGACCCAGCCTGTGGCAGTGGCTGCAAAGCCTTTGGCAACCCAGGGCAGCCCTGGCTTTTGCCGGTGTACTGGTACTCGCACTGGCTGCCTGGTGGTACTTCCAGCCAAAAGCAGACTATGCATTCAGCCCTGAACTAGCCAATGTTTCCATCACGCCGGAAGACGCCGAGATCTATTTGATGGACAACCTCATGGAACTGGACCCGGAGCAGATCGCTGCAGTATTACCCGGCGAGAACTTGCCCGGCATCACCCTCGATCCGCCTTCTGGCAACAGTTCCGATACGCGAAATTCACCGGCCACTACCCTCGAGATAGCGCCGGAAGACCTGGAAGATCTGCTGCGCGATATGACCGACGAGGAGTTAAAAAACCTGTTGCTTTGACCACACGCAGGCTTCACGAACCTGTTCTACATATACCCGTTAATTTATTCAGGCATCCGCCGTATTTAAAACCAACATCCATCAGTATTCACCGTATAAAAACATTTGCCATGAAGCGCCTGATTGTCAATGTCGTTTTAATCCTGTTCGGCGCCTCCCTTTGGGCCCAACCCGGACAAGTAAACCGCGAAGAGCGCCTTCAATCGTACCGTATCGCCATTTTTACCGAAGTGCTGCAACTCACCACCGAGGAAGCACAAGGATTCTGGCCTGTTTATAACGAGTACCAGGACAAGCGCGACCAAATGCAGAACAAACTGAAACCCGCAAAACAACTGGACGCCATGAGCGACAGTGAAGTGGAGGAACAGATCAAGCGGTATTTAGATTCCAGACAAAGTGAGCTCGATCTGGAAAAAGAACTCGTGCAAAAACTCCGCGGCGTTCTGCCCACCCGGAAAATCGCCAAACTCCCCAATGCCGAACGGATCTTCCGCGAGCGGCTCCTGACCAAACTGCAGGAAGCCCGGGCCAAACGCCAGCAACGTGCTCCCGGAAGAAACTAGGTGTGTCTTTGGCTTCCGCCAGATTTCAATCGTACCCAAACAAACAGGGCCGCGCGGTATTCCCGCGCGGCCCGTTTTTTTGAGTGTGATCCACTCAAAAATACTACATCAAATGCAATTCTTTATTGCTTAGCAAAGGTGCTCTCCAGACGGCTGACAGCCGTTTGCAGCGACAAGCGGTACAGCCCCGCCGGCAACTCCGATACATCCAGCTGGAAGTTGCTGGCATCCGGTACCACAATCGTACGCACCAGACGTCCGTCTGCCTGCCGGATCTCGGCAGTGGCCTGCCCGACAACCGTACCGGTATTCAACTGAGCCGTTACCGACAACCAGCTGCTGGTCGGATTGGGCGACAGGGTCAGCCGGCCGCCACCCATCGGTTGATCAGTAGCCAGATCCTGCTGTTGTTGTGACATACAATCCACTTTGCCCAACTCAAACACATCCTGGCAATCCGGATGCAGATAGTCGTATACCAGGAACTCGTACGACGTGATGTCGTCACCGTCCAGCGGCCCCAGGATGATCGGCTGCGGATGATTGTACGGATAGTTACCGTAGTTCATGCCGTTGCCCACAATGTTAAAGCCTTCGCTTCCGCCGTTTTTGTGTTCGAAGGTCAGTATGGCAAAAAACTGACCGCACAGACAGGGCGTTTTCAGCACCTGAAGGTCCCAGATCATGCAGTCGCCACCCAGACAATCCGGCACGGCAAACTCGATCGTTTCGCAGCAGAGCGGCACCGTCGCATTCGGCGTCACCAGGCATACCTTGATCACATCGTGCGGACCGCCGTCGGTCGGGAAGTGCTCGATATGGAAAGGCAGGTCGGAAAGCGGGAAGCTGCCGAGAAACTGCCCGTTGGCCCAAATACCAAAGAACAGGTCCAGCGAGGTGTTATTCCCCACCTTGAAATCCACCCAGGCATGGTAAGTCCCGTCGGCATTGCAATCGCCGGTTTCCACGATCAGGTCGTTGATCTCACACGGGATATCCGGTACGCAGTCCGGCACGGCAAACTCCAGCACCTCGCAGCAAAGCGGTGGCAGGTTGGGTGAGCTGGCATTCAACAGGCACACCTTCACTACATCATGCGGACCGCCATTGGTCGGGAAATGCTCGATGTGCAGCGGCAGGTCATCCAGCGGATACACACCCAGGAACTGTCCGTTGGCCCAAACACCATACTGTCCTGCAGCACCCGGATTCATCACATGGAAATTGACCCAGACGTGGTAGGTGCCGTCGTCATTGCAATCACCGGTATGTACCGTCAGATCCTGAATCTCGCAGTTCGGCCCGACACAATCCGGCGCCTTGAATTCAACTACCTTACAGCAGTGCGGGTTATCATTAATACAGATCTTCAGCACATCCACATCGTTACCGCCCCACGGGAAATGCTCGATCACCAGCGGCAGGTCACTCAGCGGAAAATGCCCCAGATAGTCGCCGTTGCCGGCCCAGAGTTCGAAGAAGTCATTACCCGGGTTGACCACCTGGAAGTTGAGTTTGATCACATACGTACCGTCATCGTGGCAGTCGCCAGTTTCGACAACTACGTCATAGATCTTGCAGTCGGTATTGCCTACACAATCCGGCGCTTTGAACTCTACCTCTTTACAGCAGTGCGGATTGTCGTTGATACAGATCTTCAGCACATCCACATCATGACCGCCCCACGGGAAATGTTCGATCACCAGTGGCAGGTCACTCAATGGGAAATGGCCGAGATAATCACCGTTACCGGCCCAGAGCTCGAAGAAATCATTACCCGGGTTGACCACCTGGAAGTTGACCTTTATCGTGTAGGTGCCGTCGTTATGGCAATCCCCGGTGATCACTTGCACATCAAATATCTTGCAGTCGCCACCCACACAGTCCGGTACCGGAAACTCCTCCACCGCACAGCAGCTCACCGAGCCGGTGTTGGACAGGCAGATCTTGACCACGTCATTCGGTCCGCCATCTGTAGGGAAAGCCGGTATGTACAGCGGTAGTTGGGTGAGCGGGAAGAAGCCGATCAGGTGGCCATTGGCCCACACACCGAAGTGGGTAGACAGCGACGGCGCATTGTTTACATCAAAATCGATCCACACTTCATAGGTACCGTCCGGGTTACAGTCGCCGGTTTCCACCACCAGATTGGTGATATCGCATTGTTTCAGCAGACAATCCGGCACATGGTATTCTTTTACCGCACAACAATTGGACGGAGAGGCCGGATC
>SBHD01000013.1 GCA_006226345.1 Bacteroidota bacterium
CACTTCATCCGGCACCTGCACCGAAGTTGTCAGCGCCTGCTTGTCGGCAAATACCGCAAAGTTGGTCTCATCCATGCCCGCACCCGGCAGTACGTCCGCGATCTCCAGATCGGAGTAATTCAGGGTGAACTGGTAGCCGACTGCTTTTTCAGATGCCGTAAAGGTGACTGTGAAATACTCACCCGGCTTGACGAACCTGTCTTCCACATCAAATAACAGTGTCCCGTTAAAGCGATCCTCGCTGTACATCAGTCCGTTCGGAATGGAGTTGCTGTTCACATCACCCACTTTCACCGCGATAAAGTCATCTTCCATCTGTGGTCCCTGCACGTTCCAGACCGATTTGGATTCCGGGAACGGCTCCTGGAACGGATCGGATGGGTTCGGGAACACATAACTCTTGTCGATGAAACGCCAGGAGGTATTGTTCGGCAGTTCCGTGTAAATACCCAGGATAAGTTTCCGGATCTCGACCAGGTCAAAGGTGGATACGTTACCACTGTTGTTGGCATCTGCCGCGATATACTGATACGGCGTGGAGAACTGCTTCAGACCCAGGATATGCTTGTTGATCAATACCAGGTCAAACGTACTTACACCATTGAGCGGATCATTATCCTTATACGGTGTCAGGGTATAGTTCGTCTGGATGGGTACGGAATTATTAAACTGATAATGTCCGTGATCATCCGTCAGGTCAAACAGGTCCACCGGTGGTTGTCCGGTCGGAGATGTACATACGATCTGCACGTTGGCTTCTTCCAGGCCGTCACCTGACTCTGTTTGCAGCCATCCGGCAACCGTAGCGTTGGAGGCAGTACAGACACCCGCGTTATCCTGAACATGTACGTAGGTCTCACAGAATCCGGCATTGCCGTGCACATCCATTGCCCAGATCTCTACCAGTTGGAAGCCCAGTTCGGTACAGGTGAAAGAAACCGTCGTCTGAGGCTGTCCGTTCGGCAGGAACGGGAAGCCAACACCCTGACCAGCCTTGCGGATACCGTACACCAGCAGGGAGTTCGGTGTGCAACCGTCATAAGCCGTATCCAGGAAGTACTGGAGATCCAGCATGATCATGCCCGTCGGCATCATGTTCGTGGACAATCCGTTAAGACAAACCACGCTGGGCTGCTTGCAGTCCTTGACTTCAAAGGTGTATTCGCATACATTCTCGTTGCCGCATCCGTCTTCTGCAATCCACTTGATCTTGTGCGTGCCGTATGGCAGTTGCGGAACCACATACTCGTTCGGTTTTTCTATGGTATTCCAGCGTACACAGGCTGTTTTGAACTGGCCGCTTACCACCGTTTCGATCGTAAACCGGTACTTTTTGTTAAGCGGAACAGGGCGTTTATCAAAGGCCCGCGCCACACCACCACTATAGTTGGCATTAGCGGCATTATTGTAGTAGATCACATTCGGATCATTCGGTGCCTGACTGTTCACGACTGTTTCCATCGTACCATTGCCATCCAGATCGAGGAAGAGCAGGTAACGGAGGCTCACATTCGTCTGGGAGCAGGCATCGGATGCCGTCGCACACAGGTCCGTAGGTGCTTCACAGAGGTCGTGCAGTTGAACTTTCGGATCGTACCAGTACGACTCATTCCAGAATTGCGGATCATTATCCGTCAGGTCACAAACCTCAACCGGACTCGTCGGGCAGAAAATATTCGGCTTCTCACCATCTATGATCTTAATGATCTGCTTGTACTTGTAGCAATTTACATCAGGAGACCAGAAAGAACTGTAAGCAGTCGGGTTCTGATCATTCGGGTTTACCTTGACCACCGTTGGCGCCCAGGGAGCCGGTGTACCGTATGGTGATACCGTCGGGCCCACCAGGTTCGTCGGGTGGTTGGTCGTTGAATTTGGATTGGGGTTTGGGACGAACGTACATCCCTGGTTGGCATCGTAGGTACACCAGTTGATGATCGTCCAGGTACGTTCGATCTTATAGCAAGCGTCCGGCACGACCGTAAAGACATGGTCTTCATAGGAAACACCGAGCAACTCACAGTCCTCACCGTAGAACACCGGCTCGCCGTAGTTCCCCGAGCCATCACACTGATTTACGATAACGTCGTTCGGGAACTTCACGTAATAATCCTGTTCATATTCCACTGTAACCCGCTGGGTACACTGGCTGGAAAGACCATTGCAGTCAAACGCGCGGAACGTCCGGGTTATGGTCCCTTTGCCACATACTGTGTCGAAGAGGCTGTAGTTAGCACTCGTCGTAATGGTATCGATGCAGCAGTTATCGGCACCGGTGGCCATATTGTATGCCCAAAGGCTCGGATCAAAGTTTTCGCAGCTAACCGTCACGTTGGCCGGCGGTATGCAAACCGGTTTGAGTTTGTCATCAACAAACACCTGCACTTCACAGTCGTTGGAATGCTCCTCTTCAAACGTAAGGCTGACTTCTCCCAACGGCAGGGGCACATCATAGACACGCAGGATGACCAGAATGGTATCTCCAACGTCTTCACAACAGAATTTAACCTGATCGTGGAACCGGTTACTTGGCTGACAGGCATTCGGTTCCAGCCTGCGTGCTTTGAAGTACCAGCTACCGCAGTTGTCGTACGAGCCATCATCAAATGTGGACGCATTTACCAGGCTCATCCCGTTGATACCCAGGGAAACCTGAGTGATCTCATCGCAGGCTGCTACCGGCGGGACCTGGTCTTCCACCGTGAGGGTAAATGAACAGGAGCCCGAGGCGCCACAGTTATCTTCTGAGTAATAAATTACAATGTGTTCACCGATCGGCAGACAGGGCGTATTGCCGAATACTGCCAGTGTATCGTTATCCAGCGGGTCATTGCCCGGGAAGTCCTGCAACGTACCATCCAGTTCGATCTCGTCGATCGTGTCGCCGGTGATCGGATCGATCACCAGGATAAGTGCAGTAGCATCGGCTACCCGTCCACAGGCATCCTCCATGATCACATCCGGCAGGTTGACTGTAGCACAACAGTCCAGCGGATCAGTACTCACCGTGATGTCATCCGGACAGGTAATGGCAGGCCCGGTCACGTCAACCACATTGATCACCTGAATATGTGTCATCGGGTTCGGCGGATCCGTGGAAGATGGCGAACAGAGATCAAAGATCGTCCAGGTACGGATTATGGAATACGTTCCGTCACAGAAGGGCGCCAGCTGATCAGTTGCCGTGGCGTTAATTTCACAGAAAGTATTGGTTCCGTCGAGGTAATAGGTAAAGCCGTTGAAGGTGTACGACGGTGCACCAGTTACGGCTGGATCAGTCATGTTCTTATCACAGGATACAGTAACATCAGTAGGCAGATCCAGGTCGTAAATACTGATCCGTTCAAAATAGATGTACTGGGTACAGGTCGACTTGTTACCACTCTGGTCCGTTGCCGTCCATACGCGTTTTACATAACCACTCAGATTGTCAAGCCCGTTGAAAGAGCCGCCGCACGGAACATCTACCCACGTGTCCTTAAATACCAGGGTTACCGGTGTACAGTTATCCGAAACAAGCGGGTATGCAGTTGCAATACCCAATGAGTCATACAGGAATTCCGGGGTGTATTCGTCTACCACACAGGGCACCGTAATGTTTTCGCATTGCGAGAATATCGGAGGCACCACATCAAATGCAATGGCATCCGTGATACAGAAGTTGCCGGAACAGTTGTCCGTCACTTTTATTTTTAATGGAATACCCACCCACTGCGAGGTGATCATATTACCAATATTAACGCCTTGAAGCGTGAAGATCTCTACCGTGTACAGCGAATCCAGCACATCGCCCTCCAAAGCCATGTCGGGCGTGATGGTGACTTTACAGTCATCGTCCATGGATATCTCTACCAGGTCGTTACATACCATGGCATCCGGATCTCCATAGGTCAGTTTTAGCTGATCGCTAGCTGCCGGGCAAGCGCCCGGAGGGTCATTCGTAGTCAGGGTAATGATAATATCCCCCACATATCCGGCCGGCGGCTGATAAACAGCATTCAGCATATTCGGATTGGGCAGGAAAGCACCGCCACCTACAGAGGCCGTCCAGGTACTGCTGGAAGCCGAGCCTCCGATAGCACCATCCAACTGATGTTGCGTATCTACGCAAAGCACTTTATCCGGACCGGCATTTGCTGTGGCCGATTCTAAAATTATAACTGCTACGGTCGCTGTTCCGGTCATACCGGTTTGCTCTGTTACCGTAACGGTATAGGTACCCGCGTGCGTGAGTATGGTGTTAGCACGGGAAGGATTCTGCTCGTTGGAGGTAAATCCAGCCGGGCCTTCCCAACTAAATGTGAACGGCGCCATCCCACTCGTGATGGTCGCGAAAAGATTCAAGGTCGAGCCGGCACAGATCGGGCCGTTCGAACTGGCTTCAACAGTCACGGCCGCCGGCGAAACTGCCGACACCGGGTCTGGAGTTGGAGCCTCCGGTACGAAACCGGTAAACGCTTGTGCAAAAAGCAACAGGCTGCAGGAAAGGGCCAGCCAGGCGAGGCGGCGCATTCCGGATTGGATGAAAAATTCGAGAGTTCGCATGATGAAATAAAATTTAAATGCGTGGATTAAGTGTTAATGATTCAGATGTACTATTTTGATTTACAGTTAATTACACACTATTTCTGCCGTGAGATTTTTATCTAATACTCATCGTGCGGTCCTGCCCCGCCACCAGGCAAAAGCCCACTGGCAAGGAGGTAAATCGATTAGTTTGGCATACCGGATACCGGGGTACCCGGTATGCACAGAGGGGGGCGGTATTATTATTTCGGTCTCGCTATTGGGGGTTAGAGGAAGCGAACTACTTCACAGGCTTTCTACTTCCCCTACCCCCTTCGCGAACACTCGGGAATTAGGTTCGCGCCACTTTTGGCGGGAACAGATATATCTTTAAAGGCTGGTTGCATACCTGCCTCGTTATCAGTCCATTGATACTCCGGTGTTTGCGGAGCCCAGGTGTCTGTCATCCCGGCTTGAGTTGAAAAAGCCGGAATGACAGTATCCCGGAAGTGTTCTTACTCGTATACTTTTCCGGTGATCGTTATCATCGGAGCCGTATCCGTTGACCGGCTGACCGTGCACCCTTTGTGCTCCGGCTGCCGACCGTTGCCATGCGTCCGTTTCGGCGCGGCTGATCGTATCAATCGACCGGCCATGCCGGGTCCTGGCCGGCGGCGCACCATTGCGTCACCGGAGAGACCTGTTGACTACACTTTTGGCTTGGTTCAGATCAGCCTTGTCCGCGCTGCATTTTTGCTGCATGGCCCGGGTGAGCGGTCTGGGTAGCCGCTTTACCTGGTGGCTGTTCTGGATTAATTTTGATACTGACCGGTGGCATTCTGCCGCCATGCTGATATCCCGGGAAACCGGTACATATGCATGCAGGCTGTCGTGCCCGGCTGGCCAGGTGTTCGTGTATCCGGCTTGTAGTTGCTTACCGAAGCCCAACCAGGCAGTATCCGCCTGGTTCTTTGTCTGCTGCATGCGCAGGTTACTACAGTTATGCGCAGACATCCGAATTCAATGTGCTACTCCGTTATCCTGTAGATGCAACCGGTGTCGTATTGCCCGAATCATGCGGCATGCGAGACATGCATGCTCCGGGGCCGTCCGGACACCGCGCACTGCCACCTCATGCAGTCGGTTCGTCGTAAAGGCTACAAGCCTGTTCCAGTATGTTCAAAATTTACCTGTGCTTCCCGGTTGGGTAACGACCGCCGGTATTGGCGGCTGTCTGCCGTTCCCGGCATGAAAAACACAGCATATCCCGAGTATTAAAAGAAAGGATCCGAAACCGTCGATTTTACAACTGCCGGCGAATCAGGTATTTTGAATGGTTATATGGTTTGGCCGGGGCTTTATAATCAAACCCGGAGTTCCGGGTCGTTTAACTCAAAATGTGAAAAGAGATTCCAGGCCAGGCTTCTGTTCCGGTCTGTTTGGCCATGCAGGCAACCGCAGCAGGAATCCTCCTTTCACAACCCTAATGCACTGGAGGGTTGGATTATGCGCTTTCTGGAGTAGGGGTTTTCGAGGCGGGGGCCTCCATTAAAATTCGACGATAAACCAACCGTCCACTTCCCACACCTGGTAAATACCCGGCTTGATGGTACGTTCTTTGAATTTTAATGGTCCCAGGACAGGGCGTGGTACTACATACTCTTCGATCACCTGAAAAAGTAGCCATCGGAAATGCCGCCGCATATAGCGACCTTCCATGGAGTTCTTTTCAAACTCGAAGCGTAACTTGCCGTCCGTAGTGATACTAATCCAGGAGTTCACCGTCGGGCAGGAAATTTCCCCTTCGCCTTTACGTGCCATTACCCGGCAAATACCAACTCCGCTGCAGTTGGCACTGGGCGAACCCAGCACCACATCTGCGCGGACCTTCTGTCCGGAATACGCCCGGTTTAACCGGGCTGAAGTCGTGTTCTGAATCGTCCTCATATTATACATATTGATTACAGCGTTAACAGTGTTCGTCGTTATTGTTTGTCGTCTTGTTTGTTTTGTTTGTTGATACAAAAGTACCCCCGGCTACCGCCTCCGCCAGGACATCAAAACCAAAAAAACAAACCGTAAAACGAATAAAAAAACCATTAAAAAAAATACAAAATACTGATAATCAACACATTAAAAAATCAACAAAATCAACAAAACCTATACTCTCAATTGCGGAAAACGAGAGCAAAACGCGGTAAAAAAAACTTGATTTTTTACTTTCAATACTGGGAAAAGACCTGGGAAGCAGAGCACCAGTGCGCAAAACAGGAAAGAATGACGCTGCCACAGAAGGGTTGACGTACGCACTGGAACGGCCGGAAAGGCAATACGGTATGCGTCCGGAATACCGGAAAGGCAGCCGCATCACCGGACAATGGAAAGAGCGGGCCCGGTAGGTGATACGGCATTTACATAAAACAGGAATGGAAAAAGTAGCCTGACCAGAGGCTCCGGAGCAATACCCGGTCGCCCGATGCTTTTCAGGGTACCACAACACAAGACTGCCCGGCCCAAAAGGACCAGGCCATCAGAAACAGGCAGGACCGGACTACCGGTGTTATACCTGGCTGGCGGTTTTTTTCTTCCGGATACGCGGCTTGTAGATGGTGTTTTCCAGGGAGTCGAGCGCCATTTGCCAAAGATCCTCGTATGGAATGATCTCAATGTCGTGCGACTGATTGGCAAAATCGAGCGGCTTACCTTCCAGGTTTTTGACGTGCTTTTCAGCATTCCGGATCACTGCCGCCCGGTGAAATCCGGAATCGGCGATCTGCAACACCATTTTAATAAAGCAGTTGCTTCGGTAGTTGTCGTCCTTTTTCAGGTACCTGGATGAATACTTTTGGATAGCCTCCATCCGGTCGATCACATTGTCATATTCCTTGGTCAGGATCAGGTACAGGATCTGAAAGATCAGGACCGGAATATTCAACCCGCGTTTGTCTTTGGAAAAAATGGGCACATCATTAACAAAACGCATCATCCGGACACGTTTGATCACGGTCTCGCCTTCCGGCACTTCGATCCGCTCCACCTGTATCAGGTAGTACAGATAGGCTTCGAATATCTTCCAGATCTGTACAATACTACCCGGCAGGCTTTTGAAGCGGCGGTGCCGGATCGTATCCTTATAAATAGTATAGGCGTTCTGGTATTGCCTGGCGTGTAGGGAAAGCAGCAGGAGAAGCTCCTGGTATTTAAACCAGTTGAAAGAACCGTATTCAAGCAGCTTCAGCCCCCGGTCGGCAGCCTTACGGCCGCGCGGGTAGTCACGCAACTGCACATAACAGACCATTTCCTGGTACAGGAATACCTGCAGGGGGACATTGGCTACATAGGGCTTGTTGTCAAAAAACCGAATAGCCTTGTCGCAAATGGCGATCGTATTCTTATAGTCGTTTACACTGGTGTAAATGATGATTTCGATCAGCCGGCCTGTAAAATGGAGACGGTAGGAGTCGTAGGCCTTCAGGCCTTCAGCAATGCGGTTGAAATATGCCCGTGCGATCTTCGGGACTTCCCGTTTGGTGGATTTGTTATTGATAAAACGGATGACCAGATCCGTATACAGGTCTTCGGCCAGGTTCTCGAAATAAAAGACCTTTTCAAGCCGTTCCACCTGTTTACCATATTTTTCATATTTTTTGAGGTTGCCTTCGATGGAGCCATGGTACAAACGCAGGGTCCGCACCATATCAAGTGCCAGATCGGTGAAATCATACCGTTGTGATGTACGCAGCACCTCTCCGGCCAGGGTCAGGGTTGTCTGATGGGCATTTTTCCCCAGCAGCAACTTGATCGCTCCCCAGTTTTTGTATGCCTCGAAATAGGCTTTCTGGCGGGAGTTGTAGTGGGGCAGGTTCAGGTCGATTACCAGCAACATCTGCACCAGGTATTTCCGCAGGGACTTTTTGATCCGTTGGTAGGATACCGTTTTGGCCCGGCCGGGATACAACTCGGCCATTGCCTGCTCATCTGTTTCTACTTTGCCTTCTGCGATCAGATTATATAACCGCATGGACAACGGGCCAGGCTGTAAGGCCTTTACAGTGAGCAGTGATGCAGCCCTTAACTTTTGCTTGGTTACAATCGAAACAAGTTCACGCAATTCATCCATGTCGGACGCCAGGTTGTAAGGCGGTATAGCGGTTGATTATATTGAACAAACCTACGGCGTTTCCCGCTAATTTGTTCAACCTGAAGCAATGCAGCAAAAAAACTATGCGCAAACAGCTTGCCAACTCTGTCACCCGAACGACACTTCATGCCGGGTGGACCGTACCTTACTGACAGAGGCCCGTAAATGGAATGTGGGAAAAACCCGAAAAACTAAACGCCGGTAATGTCTACAATAATCACGTCTTCTAAGCGATGGTTTACTTGGTTTTGAGCAGTGTTGTTGGAGTTGAAATGCGGAGTGTTGATTTGATTTACCATGATGACTTCGTTTGTTGGTTACGAAGTCAAAAGTCAGGGTCCAGCACTTCCGAACTATGGACAAAAAACAGGGCTCGTTCGCGCGCATTTTTTGAGCATAATTCTCACACAAAAATTACAAAGTGCTACAAATCAACATTTTACATTTTCAAAAACAAGACTAAAAAACCAAATTCAATTCAAAAATAATTTGAATAAAATCGACGTTTTGAGACGGAATTAAATCGGTGGAAAGGGAATCGGTCAGATGGAAATACGCTTGCCGGGCAGAATATCCAGGATCATAGTCCAGAGATCGTCATACGGAATAATCTCGATCTCATAGGCCTGATTTGCCAGTTCGAGCGGCATTTCACGGAGCATACCAAGATACCGGTCAGCCTTGCGCGCTGCTGCTTCCCGATGGAATGCAGCGGCAGGTATCTGTACCAATGCTTTGATAAAACAGTTGCTCCGGAAGTGCTGATCTTTTTTCAGGTACCTGGATGTATATTTTTCAACCGCTTCCAGACGATCAATACAGGAATCGTACCGCTGGTCAGCAATATCATATAACATTTGAAGGATCAGGATCGGGATGTTCATGCCCCGTTTGTCACGGGAAAAGACCGGCGTTTCGTTGAGGAACTTCGCCAGCCTGAACTTCTGCTCCGGCATACGGTCGACGCGCCGGATCCGGATAAGCAGGTGCATATAGGCCTCATAGATCTTCCACATTTCCTGGATCTGGGCGGGTTGTTTCGTCATACCGGAATGCCCCAGCACCATCATACACGTATCATAAGCATCATCGTAATGCTGGGTATGAAGCGCCAGCAACAGGTACAGCTCCTGTACCTTGAACCAGTTGAACGAGCCGGCTTCGTAGATATCGGCGTTTTGCCGGATGATCAGCTGGCCCCGCCCAAAATCACGCAATTGCACACAAGAGACGACCAGCTGATAATAAAAAGCCTGTAAGGGCAGATAACTTTCGTATGGCTTGGCCCGGAAAAACGCAATCGCCTCTTCGCAGAGGTCAGCCATGGCTGCATAGTCATTACGGCAGCTGAAGACCATCATCTGCAGCAGCCGGCCGCTTAATTGCAACCGGAACGATCCGCTTTTGGCCAGATAAGGCGATACTATTGCATAATATTCGGTTGCCTTGGACTCCACGTCCTGCTGGGGGGCACGGCTGGCAACATACCGGTTGATCAGCTGGGTGTACAGCTCTTCAGCCTCGTTCTCCATCAGCCAGATTGACTGATAATGTTTGTACAACTCGCGGTACAGCTCGTACTTTTTCTGGTCACCATCAATGGTACCGTAGTGTAGCCGAAGGTGGTTGAGTGTATTCAGGGTGAGATCGGTGAACTCAAAATGCCGGGCATGCCGGAGCAGTAATTCCAGTTGCTCCACTGCAGGGTCCTTGATCTTTTTGGCCAGGAGGGTCATGGCCGTAGCCCAACGTTTGTTGCACTCAAAATGCGCCTGCTGCCGGTCAGAATACCCGGGCTCGCGAAAATCCAGCAGGAAAAGGAGCTCCAGCAACCGGTCTTTCAGTTTGTTTTTCAAACTCCGGAGTTTGGTCAACGAACCGCCCGGACCGTATATCAGGTCCGCAATATCCTGTTCATCGGTTACCTTTTGCTGGTAAACAATGTCAAACAGCCGGGCCATCTTGGACCCTGGCTGCAAAACGACCTCCCACAGGGAGCTGTTCTTCAGCTTGCCCCATGGCAGAGTGCATACCAATTCTGTCAAATCACGCATGGACGATTGATTTTCAGATGAAATTCCCAAGATTAATGGACAATCCGGAACCAGGGGTGTACAAGTCCCCTTTATCGGTCATACCAACCGATACATCAATCCGGAATGCAAACAGTGCTACTGACCCCGATCAGGAATCAGCATCCGGGATAATCAATCGTCTTTGCATGAAAGGAATAACTAAAAGCGGGTGGTTTTGCAAACCAGCCAAGAGGTGTGGTAAAAGACTTTTCATAGACGCCAGTTATGATTACCAATAGATTACGGATTAAAGATAAGACTAATGCATATATTAAAAAAATATATCAAGCAAAAGAAAAGAGTCACCGGCCCGCAGGGCAACGCCTGTGGCTGGTCCGGGATGCAGTCCAAGACCAATACAGGGTACGCGCAACCCGTCTGCCTGGCAGAAGGTTCCGGTCAGTAGTGTTTGTTTATCCGGAAAAAGAACGAACCGGGAAGGGATGGAAACCGAAAGACGCTACAGTTTGAGCACCTGCAGTAGAGGCAGGATCAGATCAATCCAGAGGCGTACTGTTCACAGGATTAAAAAAAAAGATAAATTGAAACCGGAGCTAATGTATCACTTATTTTCATTTTACCATATACTTTCCCGGGCAAACTAATATTGGTGCCGGATAATTGTCTGTAAAGCTCCAAATCACGAATTCCAGAGATAGTTTTTCCCTGATTCTATACCTTTGCCAAAATGCAGCCCCCTGACCCGACAGACCCTGCCATGCAGGTTTTTCGGGTCCTCGCACAACAATGTTATCTCCTGATACGCATGAAACACCTTTTACGCTCTTTATTTCTGCTCCTTTGCCTGTCCGATCTCTCCGCCCTGCACGCCCAGGATTCCGGCGGGCGGTTAACCGGCAGCCTTCAAAGCAACGGCAACTTCTTTATCACCGACGAGAAGATCGGCGCAACAGGCACCCCGCAATACGACAACCAGAAATTCGGTGCTGAAAGCTGGCTCGCCCTCAATTACTCCAACTGGGGTTTTGATATGGGTATACGGTTCGACTTATTCAACAATTCCAACCTGCTCAATCCGACCGGCTCGTTTACCGATGAGGGTATCGGACGCTGGTATATCCATAAGGAAATCAGCAACTTCGATCTTTCCGGCGGATATCTGTATGACCAGATTGGCTCCGGGATCATTTTCCGGGCATATGAAGAACGGGCACTTATGATCGATAATGCCCTGTTTGGTGTAAAGGTTGGCTATAAATTCAATGATAACTGGAAGATCAAAGCATTTACCGGACGGCAAAAACGCCAGTTCAACACCTACGGTTCTGTGATCCGCGGGGGGGCGCTCGAAGGCTTTATCAAGCCGGATTCCACCGGAAACTTTTCGCTGGCACCAGGTGTCGGTGTAGTAGCCCGCACTTTTGATGACGAAACCGTCAACCGCATTGTAAATGAAATTGCCACCTATACCCCCCAGGACAGTATCGGAGCGCAGTACAACAATTATGCGATGACCTTTTACAACACCCTGACCGCCGGAAAATTTTCCTGGTATATAGAGGGGGCGTATAAAACCAAGGATGTACTCTTCAATGAGTTTGAGGAAAAAGCCACCGGCGGCCTGGGCAAACTGGTCAATACGGACGGCTACACGGCTTACACCAGTTTTACGTATGCTTCCAGTGGCCTAGGCATTACGCTCGAAGGAAAATACACCAAGAACTTCCGCTTCCGCACCGATCCCTTCCAGATCGGTGTACAGGGCCAGATAAACTTCCTTCCACCCATGGCCCGGCAGAACACCTTCCGCCTTCCGGCCCGTTTTTCACCCAACACCCAGGAACTCGGGGAAAAGGGATTTCAGCTCGATGCCCGCTACTCGATCAATAAAAAACTGTCAGTCGGCCTCAATGTATCTGACATTTACCTCCTCGACGGAGTAGAACTTTACCGGGAAATCGCCCCGGAAGTCACGTTTAAGTACAAGCGCAAATGGCAATTGCTTGCCGGCCTGCAGGTTCTCAAATACAACATTGCCGTTTATCAGGGCAAAGACGACTATGTGGATGCCATTACACCATACGTGGAATGGCTGTATAAATTCACCCCGCGCAAGTCGTTGCGTCTGGAAGCACAATACCTGAATACGGAAAACGAATTCGGCTCCTGGGCGTTTACACTGGTGGAACTGGGATGGGCGCCGCACTGGCTGCTCTATGTATCCGACATGTACAAGATCCCGCATGCGAATAAAGAAGATTACCCGGAGGAGAAAACAAAATTTGACGGGCTGCACTATCCGACCATCGGGATCGTGTACACCCACCGGGCCAACCGTTTTTCCCTGGCCTACGTCAAGCAAGTGGAAGGGATCAACTGCGCCGGCGGGATTTGCCGGTACGAGCCAACCTTCCACGGAGTACGGCTTAACCTCAACTCGACCTTCTAACCGCCAGCATGCCGGCAATTGCAAACCTGGAATTGAAAATTTTTGGTCATGAAGAAAAATACCATTCTCCTTTCGGCAGCCCTGGGCGCCCTGCTTCTGGGAAGTTGTGAAGAAAAGCCCATTACCATTCCCGAACTCAGTGTAGGCAAGCGCCAGGTACTGGCGGAAGAGCTGACTGGTGTCCGCTGCCCCAACTGCCCCGACGGCACCGCCGCTTTGGTCGGCCTGGACAACCAGTATGGCGAAAACCTGATCATCGTCTCCATCCACGCCGCACCTGGGTATGACCAGCCTTATCCGGAAAGCAAATATGACTTCCGCACTACCAAGGGCGGCGAACTAGCCTCCTTCGTTGGTGACCCGTCCTTCTTCCCGACAGCGGCCATCAACCGCCGTATCGTTCCGCCCGAAACCGAGCCCTACCTCCCCCGTTCGATCTGGGCCGGCATTATTGCAGAAGAACTGGCCAAAGACCCCATCATCGGAGTCTTCCTGGAAACCGGCTTTGACCCCGTCACGCGCAAATTGAATGTGTCGGTGAACCTCGCACCCGAGAATACTATTTCGGATGAGGTACGCCTGACCGTTCTGATCACGCAGGACAGTATCCAGGACTATCAGAAAGTCAATCTCGACAAAGTACCCGACTACTACCACCGGCATGTACTTCGTGACGTCCTTTCTCAAGCAACCGGCGATGTGATCAATGAAGCCTTAAACCCAAGCTCCGTTATCACCCGGGAATACACGATGATCGTACCGGATGACTGGAAAGAAGAACATCTGAGCGTGATCGCATTCGCACACTACGGTACCAATCCGAACAAGGAGGTGCTGCAAGCTGCAGAAGAACATGTAATTAAGTAGATGGTTAGATGGTTAGAGGGTTAGATGGTTAGATGGTTAGAGGGTTGGAGGGTTAGATGGTTAGAGGGTTGGAGGGTTAGAGGGTTTAGGGTTGGAGTGAAGGCATACCTGATTTATTCCAATCAGCATATTAGTTTTTTATCTTCTTACAAACGGAATTCCCTCCAACCATCCAACCATCCAACCATCCAACCATCTAACCATCTAATCATCCAACCATCTAACCATCCAACCATCCAACCATCCAACCATCCAACCATCTATCAAATTTCACCATTTTGGCGTAATTTCGCCCAACGTTTTTTACCCTGTTCTGTTATACGGATACTGCTGTGCTGCCTGCCAAGCGGCGGGAAATACACAGTGCTCTAATCAAATCACGTACCCGCTGGCATTTCCCTGAAAGCGGTTTCAAATTCAACGCTATGTATCAGCTAACTGAAGAACATCTGGCCGTACAAGAGGCTGCCCGTCAATTTGCGCAAAACGAGCTTAAACCCGGCGTGATCGAACGCGACAGAAACATGGAGTATCCGCGGGAACAAGTCCGGAAAATGGCCGAACTGGGCTTTTTAGGTATGATGACTGCCCCGGAATATGGCGGAGGCGGCATGGATACTCTTTCCTATGTGATCGCCATGGAAGAGATCAGCAAAGTGGATAGTTCCTGCTCCGTGATCATGTCGGTCAACAACTCGCTGGTCTGCTGGGGCCTTGAAGTATACGGGACAGAAGAACAAAAGCAAAAATATCTTCCCCGCCTGGCCAGCGGTGAATGGATCGGATCGTTCTGCCTGTCGGAGCCGGAAGCTGGCTCGGATGCTACCAGCCAGCGGACTACCGCTGTCGACATGGGCGACCATTATATCCTCAACGGCACCAAAAACTGGATCACCAACGGCGGCACATCCAATGTGCACCTGGTCATTGCCCAAACGTACCCGGAAAAGAAACACAAAGGCATCAATGCCTTTATCGTTGAGACTTCCTGGCCCGGCGTTACCGTAGGTGCCAAAGAAGACAAACTTGGCATCCGCGCTTCCGATACCCACACCATCATGTACAATGATGTGAAGGTCCCTAAAGAAAACCGCATCGGGGAAGATGGCTTTGGCTTTACGTTCGCCATGAACACCCTCAACGGCGGTCGTATCGGTATCGCCTCGCAGGCCCTGGGTATCGCTGCCGGCGCCTACGAACTTTCCGTAGCCTATTCCAAAGAACGCGAAGCTTTTGGCAAACCGATCAGCCAGCACCAGGCCATTGCCTTTAAAATTGCCGATATGGCTACAGATATTGAAGCAGCCCGGCTCATGGTATACCGGTCGGCCGTGTTAAAAGACCAGGGCCAGGATTTTGCCCAGGCAGCAGCCATGGCCAAACTGTTTGCATCAGAAGTCGCCATGCGCCATACAACCGAAGCCGTTCAGATTCACGGCGGATATGGTTTTGTAAAGGAATACCACGTAGAACGCCTGATGCGCGATGCCAAGATCACCCAGATCTATGAAGGCACCTCCGAAGTGCAGCGGATAGTGATCTCCCGCAATGTGCTCAAAGGCCAGCTGTATATTCCTACTGCCGGACAACTAGTGACTTCGGTGTAATTGCCAGGCACTTAAAAACAAAAAGCCTTTGTTTCCAATCCATAGCGAAACAAAGGCTTTTTTTATGCTGTATCGGTTTTACCCTTTTCCAGTTCGGCTTTCACCCGCCTGTATTTCCAGTTGTAAAAAAACCACAACGTGGTGGCGTAGAGGATGCCTCCTGCCAGGAAAATCCCCCATTGATACAGAAAGGTCCGGGACTGGTACGTGTGGACCAGTGTTTCCAACGTAAGCCCTTCTTCCAATAGTAACATGACCAGGCGAAGGAAGACAACTGCAAAAGTGCCCCAGACAAGAGAAGTCAGCAACACATAAAGCACTATCCCCCGTCGACGGGTTTTGGCCCAGTGGTCCAGGAATTGTCGTTTTTCCGTTTCGTTCATATGCGACCGGTTTGATTGATCATACCGGGGCTATACACGGCCAAATTACGACTTTGAAGTATATTTTCGATATAAGCGCTCATTCGTCCGCCAGGTGAACCAACCGATCAGCAGTCCGATCAGCGGAAGAAACAACAGGGTCTGCCATTTTTCTACCCGCCTGTTCAGCGCTTCTTCCAGCGAGGTATAATCCACCCAGTCCACCACCACGATTACAAAAAACAGCAGAATACTGTGATAAACGGCCTGTCTGCCCAAATACCGCAAACACCCGGACTGCCGGCGTGGCTCCCAAAATCGTAAAAACCTTTGCTGTTCGTACTTTTCCATATTTTTCAGGGATGTGTAAATCAGTGAGGTGTATACGGGATCAGATCAGTCCGCGGGACTTCAGCTCTAGGTATTTATTAATCGTATTAAGCGTGAGCTCTTCCGGCTTGGTCAGCACCGCCTGAATACCGTACTGCCGGAGTTTAAACACCATTTCCTTTTTTTCCTGCAGGAATTGCCGCGCCACGGTTTGCCGGTAAATATCCGCCGTACGCTCCACCGTTTCATTGGCCAGGTCCCGGATCTCCGTATTTTCAAAAAAGACCACCACCAGCAAATGAAACCGGTTGAGCCGGCGCAGGGTCGGCAATGCACGCTCCAGGGCATACATACTCTCAAAATTGGTAAACAGCAACAACAACGCCCGCATGCTGATCAGCCGGCGAACGGCCTCATACAACAGTTCATAATTAGATTCGCTCGTACGTTCTTTCTCCCGGTACAATGCTTCCAGTATCCGGTTCAATTGTGCGGCACTGCGCTCGGCCTTGATAGTAGCGCCAACTACATCTGAAAAACTCAGCAGCCCCGCTTTATCCTGTTTTTTCAGGATAATGTTACTGATCGCCAGCGTCGTATTGATGGCATAGTCCATCAGGCTCAGCCCGTTGAACGGCATGCGCATAACCCGGCTTTTGTCCACCAGGCAGTATACCTGCTGGCTGCGTTCGTCTTCGTACTGATTCACCATCAGCGTGCCGCGCCGGCTGGAAGCCTTCCAGTTTATGCTTCTGTAATCGTCACCCTGAATATAATTCTTGATCTGCTCGAATTCATAACTATGGCCGATCCGCCGGATCTTTTTGATGCCGGTCTCATGCGCAATATGCTGCATTGCACGCAGCTCGAACTGCTTCATCTGAATGATCGAGGGATATACCGCGACCTCCTGTGGTTGCCGAAAGATCACCCGCCTTTCGAGCAGCCCCAACCGTGTCGCCACAAAAACAAGGATATTCCCAAAGGTGTATACACCACGGGACAGCGGCCGCAAGTCATATTGCACATTAAACCGTTCGCCTGGATTCAGGCCCAGGCGCTCTTCAAAGTCACGCCGCTGAAACTGAAACGGTAATTCATCCACTACAGACAGTGCGACGTGCATATTTCCGGCATTATAGCATTTGAGGGTCACCGGATTCGGATCACTCAGCGAGAATACCGGATTGAGTTCGCGCACACACAGAACATTTGGCTTTTGGCCAAACAACAACCAACCATCCACCAGACAGGCTACTCCCAACAACACTAGCAGCGCCTGTGCAACCGGGAACAACGCCGGTAACGGGAAGCCCAGGGCAAAAACGGCCACCAGGCTGCCGAACAGCCAGAAAAAACGGTTGGTGAGAAATAGATGGCGCATCCGTACTGATCTAATCGTTTGCAGACGAGGATTTATACACTTTGCCGTTTCGCATTACAAACCGGACTTTTTCCATCGACCGGATATCCTGAAGCGGATCACCCTCCACCGCAATGATATCGGCGGCTTTTCCCGGTTCCAGTGTCCCGATCTGATCCTCCAGCCGGAGCATTTCCGCAGCATGGACGGTCGCTGAAAGCAATGCGTCCAGGTTGGACATGCCGGCACGGGTGAGGAAATAGAACTCGAGATTATTCTTGCCATGCGGGAATACGCCGGCATCGGTACCAAAGGCAATTTTGAGTCCGCGTTCATAGGCCCGGGTCAACGTAGCAGAGATCTTGGGCCCTATCCCCAGGGCTTTTTGCCGGACCTGTTCGGGGAAAAACCCGTCGACATACTGGGCACTGTCGCTGACCGCCCAGCCGGCAGTAAGCGTAGGTACGTACCAGGTGCCATTCCGAAGCATCAGATCCATCGTCGTATCGCTCATGAACGTACCGTGTTCAATACTAGTTACACCGGCCAGAACCGCCCGGCGCATACCTTCATCTCCATGCGCATGTGCAGCTACCGGCACGCCCAGGTCATGGGCCGTTTGTACGATGGCCTCCAATTCATCCGGCGCATAATGCGGCAGCAGTCCGTCACGTGCCAGGCTGAGTACCCCGCCCGTAGCGGTCACCTTGATCAGATCGGCGCCCCGTTTCACTTGCGTGCGCACCGCCTGGCGGCAGGCATCCGGACCATCGGCTATGCCATCTTCCGCACCGGGAGGCGGGTCGAAGAGATCCCAGCGTGATCCGGTAGTTGCATCGCCATGCCCGCCGGTTATGCTGATGATCCGGCCGGAGGTCAGGATCCGCGGCCCCGGGATCCAGCCCTGATTGATGGCGTTACGCACAGCGATATTGGCGCCCCGCCCGCCCAGGTCGCGCACGGTAGTAAAGCCGGCCTGTAACGTACGCCGGGCAAAAACGGAAGCGCGAATCGCATAATCGGCGTCATTCAGCGTGTACCGCTCCAGGTAGGATTGCCGGCTGATCTCCCATTCCAGGTGTACATGGCAATCGATCAGGCCCGGCAGCACGGTTTTATCTTTCAGGTCGATTACCAGTTCGCCGGCTGCAGGCTGAACATATCCTTTTTCAATGCGGGCAATACGATCCCCCTCCACGACGATGGTCATGGAAGTTTGCGGGGTATATTCGGCCAAAGTCATTAACCGGCCGCAATGTAAGTAGGTAGTCTGTGCAACAGCAGCCACACTTGTCAACAGAAAACAACAGAATAGAGTAATTCGCATAAATTTAATTTGTACTTCGACCGGGATAAAAATCCAGGCAAAACGGCATGTGCCACAAAGAAACGGAGCCCGCCCGATATTATTGGTCCTCTCCTTTATTCCCCGGTCTGAGTTGTACTGTTTTTGCAGCAATTACGCCGTCCTGAACAAACGTCTCTATCGTATCACCTTCTTTCAAATCCTGAACGCTCCGTACCAGAGCCCCCTGGCTCATGGTCAGGCTAAATCCCCGGCGAAAGGCCGCCTCCGGTGCAAGCGCAGCGCAGAGCGCTTCTGCCTGGTCCAAAGCAGCAGCAGCCCGGTTCAACTGAAGCCGGACCAACGCTGGGAGACCAGCCTCTGCCAGATCCAGCGCCTGCCGGGCCTCCCGAAGCCGTAGGCCGGCATTCCAGTGCAGGGCCGCTTCTGTTTTTTCCAGTTCGAGTGTCCGGTTATGCAGCTGATAACCGGCGAGGCTGTGGAACTGTTCGGACAGCCGCAACAACTTCGTTTCAAATTCGAGGTTGTGCTGGATCAGAAAGTCCGCCACGGCAGTCGGTGTTTTTAATGCAGCAAAAGCCACCATATCGAGGACCGTTTCATCCATATCGTGGCCTATCCCGGTAAACAGGGGCAGAGGTAACATAGCTGCTGCCTGGCAGACTGCCGGTTGGTCAAACCCGCGGAGGTCCATCCGTGCCCCGCCCCCCCGGATAACAACTACTGCATCGAACCGGTCGGCCTGTCGCTCCACTGCAGCGAAAGCCGCCGTGATTTCCGCTTCCAGGTTTTTACCCTGCACGGCTGAAGAGAACAGTTGACAAAAAAAGGTATATCCAAAGCGGTTTTGCGCCAGGTGTTCCCGGAAATCCTGAAAACCTGCCGCACCCGCTGAACTGATCACTGCGATGCGCTGCAGTACAGTCGGCACCGGCAGCGCCTTATTTCGCCCGAGCAGGCCTCCGGCGCGCAGTGCCTCGATCGTATTACGCCGCTGCAGTTCCAACTGCCCAAGGGTATAGGCGGGGTCCAGATCACGCACAACCAGTTTAAGTCCGTATTGCTCATGGTAGTCAACTTCCACCTGTATGCGCACTTCGCTCCCCTCTTGTAGGACTTGCTCCAGCAGCATACCCTGTGCCAAAAATATCTGCTGGTAGGTGCGTTGCCAAAGTACAGCCGGAGCCTGAGCCACTACGGCAGATTCGGGATCCTGCCCTTTTTGTACCAGGTCCAGGAACACATGACCACGGGACCGGCTGACCTGTCCGATCTCGGCCGTGACCCATACGGCCTCCTGGAAGTTGAGGGCCAGTACACGCCGGATATACTCCTGTAATTCAAATAGAGATACCGTTTGCATATTCAATCAGCGGTTGAAGGTAAGGTATTCCGAAAAACCCAAAGGTCTTATGACAGAATTACCATAACACCGGCACCTGCGCTACAAAGGTATTTCTCTATCTTTGCGCGCCTTTCATACCAAGGGTATAGCCAACAACATTTATTGAATTTATTTGTACCGGAACTAACATGCCGGGACAAAAGCATTTTAATATGACCATGTTCATTTCAGGTATTCAACAGGTAGGTATTGGTGTACAAAACGTCCACGAGGCGTTCCGGTGGTACCGCCGTCATTTTGGTATGGATGTGCCGGTTTTTGAGGAAGCCGCGACAGCCGGACTGATGTTACCCTATACCGGCGGACAACCCCAGGATCGGCACGCCATTCTGGCACTCAATATGCAGGGCGGCGGTGGCATGGAGATCTGGCAATATACCGGCCGGACACCGGTTGCGCCGGCATTCGAACCGCAATTGGGCGACCTGGGTATTTTTGCCGGCAAGATCAAGTGTAAAGATGTACAGGCCTGCCTGAAGCAACTGAGGGAACAAGGGGTCGAGATATTAGGGGAATGTAGTACCCGCCCGGATGACCTTGAACACTTTTTTGTCAAAGATCCCTGGGGCAATATTTTTGAAATTGTCAGCAGTAATTCCTGGTTTGCAAAAAACCGGCCGGTACACACCGGCGGAATGTACGGCACCATTATCGGCGTTTCGGATATGGACCGGTCCATTGACTTTTATAAAACTATCCTTGGATACGATAACGTCATCTACGACACAACGGATCAGTTTTCGGACCTGGAAGTGCTCGGCGGTGGCGACAAGCAGATGCGCCGCGTTTTACTGGGGCACACCGCACAGCGTCGGGGTCCTTTCAGCCGGTTGCTGGGCGATACGGAGATCGAATTGGTGCAGCTGCTGGATACGGCTGAACGCCCGCCCAAACGTATTTATGAAAATCGTTACTGGGGCGACCTGGGTTTTATCCACCTTTGTTTTGATATTACCGGAATGGCAGAACTGAAAGAAGTCTGCGCAACGCACGGGCATCCGTTCACCGTAGATTCCAGTGGCAGTTTCGACATGGGAGAGGCCGCCGGCTATTTTGCTTATATCGAGGATCCGGATGGTACGCTGATCGAGTTTGTCGAAACCCACAAGGTGCCTATCCTGAAAAAACTGAACTGGTACCTGCACCTGAACAGGCGGTCTGATCCGGCCAAACCACTTCCAAACCTGATCATCAAGGCTATGGGGCTGGGAAGGGTTAAGGACTGACCAGGCACAATGCCCCCCGCTGCAACTAGAAAAACTCTTTCAGGTTGGTCCCGATCCCAAAGTGCAGCACACCACCGGCCAGGTGGTAGGCAGCATAGCCCACATCAATACGGAAACGGCGGACCTTTACACCGACACCGCCGGAAAAGCCGGCCAGGCTGCGGTAATTTTCCACACTAAGTTCCTGCTTGCGCAGGTGATTGTACCCGAGCCGTATCCGGAACGATTCATTCCGGCCCAACAGGAATTCACCGCTGAAGGTGAAATGCCGGAAAAAGTTGTCCAGCCCCGCATTACCGGAAGAATTGCTCTGGTCGTCGCCGAACAGGAGCGTCTGACCACTCTGCAAGGCCGGGTCATCGTACCGGATCTCCCATTGGTGCAGGTGATGGGCGATCACGGTAAGCCGGAAGGGCAAATATCGCAGGCGCTTACTAAACCCGATCTGCAGATCGAAAGGCAGGTCTTCCCGCTCATTGGTGTATTTCGAGATCTGGGCGCCGTAGTTGCGCAATACCATGGCGGCTGTAAACCGCCGGGCGGTGTCGGCATACAGCACTCCGGCATCGGCAGCAAGGGCTGTAGACTGGTAGACATCGAGCGTGGAAACGCCGAAGCGTAAGTTTAACCCTAAGGAAAAACGGTCGCTCAACTGTCGTGCGCCACCGAGTGTAAATGCTGTTTCAGCGGCTTTGATCTCGCCCTGAATGTTACCAAAAACATCCGTCTGCGGGATCTTTCCATAGTTCATATACTGCAGGCCACCATGCATCGTAAAGCCAATACGGGGCAAATGGGTAGCAAATGCGGCATAGCCATGCTGGATATCCGTCAGGAAAAAATTATGGTTGAATACCAACTGCCCGTCCATAGACGGATTGAGTGCGGCGGGGTTGACAGCGGCAAATGCCGCATCATCATCGCGCACCGTGATCTGCATACCACCCAGCGCGGTGATCCGGGCGGAAGGGGATAAACTCAGGAACTGGAACACATGCTGTCCGCCGGTGATCTGTGCCGAAACAGGCAGCCCGGCAAACATCAAAACAGCGAGGAGCAGCGCCGCCGGACTCCATGTTATTGGTTTGGGATTAGATATTGTACCAGCCGCCAGTGGCCAACTCCGGGGGTGTAGATCTTTTTTCATATATGTAGCATAACTGGAGCGGGGGTGCTATTCTTGTTCGGTTTCCAGCCCCTCCCGTACCCAGGTAGTTTGACATGCACCTCTTTGGCACTCTAAAACGCGTTCGAGTTGCCCGAGGGTATCGTATAATTTTAGCGTACCGTCCTCATTATCGCCATCCAGGTAGTTCCCTTCGGCTTTTAAGTTGCCGTTTTCATACCATTCAGTGAACGGTCCGTTCTCTTCATTATCGCGGATCATCACTTTCTCCTTCATCTGGCCGTTGGGATACCAGGCGGTGCTGAGGCCGTCCAGCGCACCATTTTTAAACGCCTGCTCCAATTGTTTAACGCCGTCTTCATAATACTGAACGTATTGGCCGTCAATCACCCCATGGGTATATTGTTCCACCCGCTCTACCTGGCCATTGGGAAAAAAGAACTTGCGGGTTCCATGGAGCGTATCGTTCACATACTGCGCTTCCTGCAACAGATATCCCTTCTCGTGGTATAACTGATACAGGCCTTCCTTCGCAAAGTCCTGCTTCCGGCGCTCATATACTTCCAGTTGCCCGTATTCATTTTTTACTTCCACTTTTTCAGTGTCCGACTGGCAGGCGGGTTGAAACAAAGTCAGTAACAGCAGGATTCCGCCCCAGTTTTTTTTACCATTTATCATATGCCTTGGTTTTTGATTTGAACTACAGGGATGTCCTGCAAATTACGGGCAAAACGATTATTTAATGAAAATGGTGTGCATAAATACGCCAAAAGGGGCAGCGCCGGTAGCGCTGCCCCTTTTGTATTCCTAAACAGGGTGGGAATCACCCTTCGGATCAGTTCACGATCAGCTGCTCTGTAAATACCTTGCCGTTCTGCAATACATGAATGATCACGGTTCCTTTGGCGTATTCCGACAGATCGAACTGTTGGAAATAGTCGCCGTTGAAGGCATTCAACTCCTCCCGGAACAACTGCCGGCCCGACATATCCAGCAGGGATACGATCACCGGATCGGGGGTGCTGTGAAACTCAACGGTCACCTGCCCCTGCGACGGGTTCGGGTAAGCGCGGAAGCCATCGAGTTGGAGGGTCCGGTCGGTCGCCTGTTGCGGCGCCGGTACCGGGTCCACTTTGGGAGCGTCACCTTCGGCACCCCGGTGGATAGTGATCACCCGGCGTTCCCGCAACCGGTTCTGATCTTCCGGATCCCAGTTCCAGAGAAAGAACTCCCGTTGCATGTCGCCGCCCGCTTCGTTCATTTCCATCAACATGACCTTGTTGGAATTATCCTTGCAGGCTTTCAATTGGGCGTTTACCTGCTTTGACTGGTTTTCCCGCAGGAAATCAACCGATACTTCATCACCTACCTGATATTTGGCGATCTCGTCCCAAAGCTGGTCGTGGCTTTTCACGCGGATGCCGTTTACGGCGGTGATGACATCGCCGGTGGCCATTTCAGCCTCGCGGGCTGCCGACTCCGAGGTAAAATCAGAAACCTTGGCGCCCTGGTCTTCCCCCTCACCAAAAGCAGAGGTGTAGACACCCAGGCAGGCTTCTTTTTCGCGCACTTTGATATCGAAATCCAGATCGGGCATGTCAAATTCCCAGTTTACCTTTCTGGGTTCGCCCAGCACTACGGTTGTCGTTTGCTGTTGGCCGTTGCGGGAATAGGTAACCTGTACGGACTCACCGGGCTTGGTGTAGTCCATAAAGTCCGTGATGTCTTCCCAGTCATTGATCGGGGTATCGTTCAGTTGCAGCAGCACGTCATCGTCCTGCAGGCCGGCTTCCTCGACACCGGAGTCTTCCACCACGCCGATTACAACCCCGGCCATATCGCTGTCGGCATTTCCGCGTTGGGTAACGCCAAGAAAACCATGGCGCAGTGCTTCCGGATCTGCTTTTACGGCGTTGCGACGGGTCAGTTCGGCTTCCACCGTACCGGCTTTCCCGTTGCGGGTATAATCAATCCGGATCTTATCACCCGGTTGAGCCGCCTTCATGACTGTCGTGATATCCTCCCACTTGTTGATATCGGTATCGTTGAGTTTCAGGATCACATCATTGCTGCGCAAACCGGCTTTATCCGCCGCTGAACCGCGAACGATCTGAACCGACATGCCCGGCTGGTCCGGGTCTTCATCGCTGTCTTTTTGTACACCCAGGAAAGGGCGGTTTCCATCGATACCGACCGAGCCGATAGCGTAATTTACGTTATCCTCCAGGTCTTGCAGCCACTCCCCGGTTTTCTTGCGGGCGCGCCGGATCACAATATTCTTCTCGTCATCGCCGCCCTGCACCCGGACATCGAGTTCTACGTTCTCGCCGCGGTTCTCCCGGATATAGGTATCGATATCAAAATCTTCTGCGGCCTTCCCTTTTTTCACAATGGTTTCGGTAATCTCCGTACCATCCGGATCTATCATCCGTTTGGTAATCACAATTTTTTTCTCCGCTCCTGCCGGAGCGTCCTGAGCCAGTATCGGAGATAGACACCAGGGTAAAAGGAGCAAAGCGGTTGTAAGGATTGTTCCGACTGTTTTCATAGCAAAAGTTGTTTTAGTGTTACCCTGTTGTGTTTGGCAGCATCCCGAACAGGGCGGATCGTTTATTAGGACAAGATTTGTTTGGCAAACACACTACGAAAGTATTCGTAGTTTTGAATTGGTCGGATAGGCCAAGCAATAATTAACACGGAATTAACGACAACTCATAGACAAATCCGATGGTTCGAAGTTGCGCGGAGGACAGGCTTGCGGCTAAAATTTTTCGACCGGAGGAGCGGCTGAACGGTTAAACGCAGTTTTTTAACGCGACCTTAACCCTTAGGATAATTGGGTAAGCCATGGCATCTTTTTGCCACCGCTGTATGTTGCTGATTGCGCTAAAGCACGTGAATACCTTACAATTTTAACAAATTTACCCCCAGCGTACTTTTGTGTATACTGTGACCATAGAAATTGCGTTATAACCACCAGTAACCTGCTAAAACCGCCCTGCCAGATGAACTTCCAAACCGATTGCCCTTCTAATTCAGTTCAACTTTAATCCACGCATTTCCCCTCTTACTTTTACACAAACTACTACAACAAACCGGTTTATGGCGAATGCGAATTACAAAATCCTGCTCGTAGAGGATGACCAGAATTTTGGAGATGTACTCCGCTCCTACCTTGAAATGCACGACTATGCCGTGACCCTGGCAAATGACGGCATGCTCGGCCTGGAAGCATTTAAAAAGGATCAATACGACTTGTGCATCCTGGATGTAATGATGCCCCGTAAAGATGGATTCACCCTGGCCAAGGAGATCCGGGAACGCGATCAGGATGTGCCAGTGATCTTCCTGACGGCTAAAACCATGAAGGACGATGTGCTGCAGGGCTTCAAGATCGGAGCAGACGATTATATTGCCAAGCCTTTTAACTCAGAGGAACTCCTGCTCCGCATACAGGCGGTGCTGAAACGGGTAAACAAAACCAGCGATCCACGCGATGAACAGCGTGAGTTCGTGATTGGAAAATACCATTTCAATTATCCGCTCCGTATTCTGACGCTCAACGATGCTCCGGCCGGTGAGGAAAATCAGTGGAAACTCAGTCCCAAAGAGGCGGAACTCCTGCGGATGTTCTGCAAATACATGAACGATGTTACCCCGCGTTCTGAAGCCCTTACCAAGATCTGGCATGAGGACAACTATTTTACGGCACGCTCCATGGATGTGTTCGTAACCAAATTGCGTAAATACCTGGCCAAGGACTCCAGCATAGAAATTGTCAATATTCACGGCAATGGCTTTCAACTGCTGGTCAAGGACATGGTTTCCAACCAATAGAGCCCCCCAAATACATGCACGTTACCTCCTCGATACTTTAAGAGAACTACAATCAACACACGTTTTTAGCCCGTGCGCCACCGCATGGGCTTTTTTATTTAGGTTAATCGGTAACCTGCCTGCCGGTAAATGCGCACCATCGACTAATTTTACCACCCGGCCGGTCTGCCGGCAAACATTCACCATCCCCATTCTATGCTGCAACGTTTGTTTCAAAAATATACAGGATTGCTCCGGAGCCTGAAGGTAGTTTACATCATCAACAACCTGCTGAATATCCGGCATCTCCGCCGGAACAAGGCGCTTTACCGGCAACTCAACCTGCATAAAAGCATTATCAGCCCGCTCGGAAGCGCTGACTTTTCACCACACCATCCGGACATTCCCTGGCTCGACCGTCCCGATGCCCTTCCACAACTCGAACAGCATCCGGACTTCCAGGCGATGCCCGCCGATATGCAGGCCAACATCCGGCAGTTTGTAACTTCCGGATACCTGGTACTGAAAAACTTTTACGGTCCGGAGGATACCCGGGCACTGAATTTGGAAATGGACCGCCTGCTGAATTCCGGCAAAACAGATTTTAATTATACCGGCCGCAAGATCTTCAACCTGCAGGAGCAAAGCGCGCTGGCCAATGAACGTTTCTTTCGGCATCCGGAACTCCTCCGCCTCCTTTCTTTTCTGCTTGGCAAACCGGTTATTCCTTTTCAATCCCTGGGTTTTATCCAGGGCAGCGAACAACGGGCCCATTCCGACTCCATCCACATGACAACGGAACCACCAGGCTACCTGATCGCTACCTGGACAGCACTGGAAGACTGTACGGAAGATGCCGGGGCCCTGTTCTATTATCCGGGCAGCCACCGGTTACCCTACATCATGACCACAGATTACGATTCCGGCAATACCCCGTTTACCATCGGGCAAAACAGCAACCGCCGTTATGAAGACAAGGTAGAAACTCTGATCGCAGCGCACGGGCTGGAGAAAAAAACGTTCCTGGCCAAACGCGGCGACGTGTTGATCTGGCATGCCAACCTGTTACACGGAGGCGGACCGATCCGGAAATCCGGCGCTACCCGCCGCAGCTTTGTATGCCACTATTTTGCGGAAAGCGTACTGTGTTACCATGAAATGTCCCAACGTCCGGCGATTATCCGTTCCTGAAGCCTGAAGTCCGGGCATATCGAGATGTCCGGTATGTGGCCATTCCGCAATTAAAACCCCGTCCGGTTAAAACATTCCGGTAAAAAAGGACGTTTTGTCCCGGAAAATACGGCCCGCCGGCGCAGTATGGCCAAATCCTGCCTACCTTTGCGCGCGTTTTTTAATAAAAAAGCACTCCAACCGAGATCGTTTTCAGGCAATCCGGCTGGAGGACAATTTCCGACACATGAACCGAATTCGACTTTGTGCCCTGTTCTGTAGTTTGTTTCTGCTACTATCCGGTACCGCATTTGCCCAAATGAAAGGTTGGGAACTGGGCGGCTGGGCTGGCGCATCCAACTATTTTGGCGACCTGAACACCAATTACCGGGTGAACCGGGCACATTTTGCCGGTGGCTTACTGACCCGGTACAATTTTAACGAACGGCTGGCGATTCGTTTTGGAGCCAGCTATGGCCGGATCAGCGCAACCGATGCCGATTCCAGGAATATTTACGAACAACGTCGGAACTTATCGTTCCGAAGTGATATTGTAGACGGCGCCATGCTGCTGGAGTTTAACTTCCTACCCTATATGCACGGCCACCGCGAATATTTTTACACACCATATGTTTTTGCCGGTCCGGCCATCTTCTATTATCAGCCACAGGCTGAATTGGATGGGGTCTGGTATAATCTGCCTGAATTAGGGACGGAAGGTCAGTTTCGGGGAGATGAGTACAGCACCACCCAGGGAGCAATAGCCTATGGTCTGGGCTTTAAGGTGGACTTTTCCTATCGCTGGAGCATGACCGTAGAACTTAGTGCCCGCAGTGTATTCACCGATTACCTGGATGATGTCAGCGGTGTATATGCTGATTGGCGGGACATACGGTCCCTGCGCGGCGACATTGCCGCTCAGCTGGCTGACCGGTCCGGTGAACCCCAGATCGGTGAGCCCGGCCGCCAACGCGGCAACGGTAAAAACAACGATATGTATGCCTTCCTGGGCGTCAGTATCCAGTACTATTTCGGGGAGATCCGCTGCCCATCCTACAACCGGTAAGGGGAATTATATAACCACGTTTTCCGGCACTGCACCTGATCATGGAGCAGGGGGCCGGATATGTCCGCGTACCCGGTCGATCACGGCCTGTGCGACCGGGTCAGGTGCCGGTGCATAGTGCGAGAAAGTCAGATTGGCGACCGCGCGCCCGGTGGTCAGAGTACGGAGGTCCGTCACATAACCAAACAATCCGGATAGCGGCACTTCTGCCTGTATGGCCACCGCATCGCCACTCCGGCTTTCCTGTCCCTGCGGCACGCCCCTGCGGCGGTTGAGGTCGCTCAGAACGGCGCCGATGAATTCGGATGGGGTAACGACCTCTACTTTCATGACCGGCTCCAGCAGCCTGGGGTCGCATTTGGGCGCTGCTGACCGGTAACCCAATACGGCACAACGCTCGAAGGCAGGGGGTTTGGAATCCGTTGGATGCATCTGCCCGCCAGTAACGCGTACCTTCATCGATTCCAGGCTGTAACCCGCCAGTACGCCATTATTCAGCATGGAAGAAAAGGCTGCCCGGATCGGCTCGCGGTAAGCGGCATCCACAGCGTCATTCTGTACGGCCCATTCGAATTGCATGCGCGATTTACCACTGATGAAGGCTTCACTGGAATGAAATTCAGCATCCGTCGGGCCAAGTTCAAACTCCAGTTCGGCAAACAAATGGGTGGTACCGTATTGTGCATCGAGGCACTCCCGGTGCCGGGTGGTGGTGGTCAGCGCCTCCTTGTAGTTTACCTGTGGCCGGCCTTTATTCACGGCTACGCCAAATTCGCGTTCCAGCCGGGATAATATGATCTCCAGATGCAACTCCCCCATCCCACTTACGATCGTCTGATTGGTCTCCGGGTTGAAGGCCACCCGAAAAGTCGGGTCTTCTTCAGCCAGTCGTTCCAGGGCCTGGTTGAGATTGTCCAGATCATGCTGTGTTTTGGGTTCGATGGCCAGACTTATCACCGGCTCAGGAAACACCATCGACTCCAGCAAGACGGGACTCTCCGGTGTACAAAGCGTATCACCGGTACGGACCTGTTGAAGTCCTACTGCTGCCAGGATGTCACCAGCCCGGGCCTCCCGTATAGTCGTTGGTTTGTTTGCATGCATCAGGTACATCCGGGTGATCCGTTCTTTGTTTCCGGTACGGACGTTTAAAACCTGGTTTCCGGCTTCTACCCGGCCGGAGTAGATGCGTAAAAACGACAAATGTCCGACAAACGGATCGGCTACGATCTTAAATACCAGGGCACAGAACGGAGCAGAGGGATCCGGTTTTCGCAATACTTGCTCGCCGGTACGGGGGTGCACACCTTTCACCGCATCCAGGTCTGCCGGTGCCGGCAAAAAACGACAAACGGCATCCAGGCAAGGCTGGACCCCCTTGTTTTTATATGCCGAGCCACAAAGTACCGGCACGATCTTTCCCGCACAAACAGCCTGCCGCAGTACCCGGTACAGTGCATTGGGGTCTACCGATCCAGGGTCCGACAGGTATTGCTCCAGCAAGGTTTCATCATACAGGCTGATCTCTTCCAGCAACTGTCTACGTACCTTGTTCACCACCTCAACCAATTCAGGAGGCACAGGGGCTTCCCGAATCACCATACCCCGATCGGCTAAGTCCCAGAATAATGCTTTTTGCGTGATCAGGTCGATCACTCCCTCGAAGGTTTCCGCCTCCCCGACCGGCACCTGAAGGGGCAATGCATTGGCACCCAATTTGGTCCGGATATCCTGCACTACCTGGTTAAAGTCGGCACCCGGACGGTCCATTTTATTAATAAAGGCAATGCGCGGCACACCATAGCCATCGGCCAGCCGCCAGTTGGTTTCGGACTGAGGCTCCACACCATCCACGGCCGAGAAAATAAAGACCAGGCCGTCCAGTACCCGCAGGGAGCGGTTCACTTCTACAGTAAAGTCCACGTGCCCGGGTGTATCGATAATGTTAAGCCGAAAAGGCTGGCCGTCCAGATTCCAGTCGCATTGGGTGGCCGCAGAAGTAATAGTGATACCACGTTCCCGTTCCTGCTCCATCCAGTCCGTAACGGTGTTCCCTTCGTGCACTTCACCGATCTTATGGGTAACGCCACTGTAGAACAGCATGCGTTCCGTCATGGTCGTTTTACCAGCGTCTATATGCGCCGCAATACCAATATTCCGGATGTGATCGAGCGGAAAGTCCATACTCCAAACAAAGTATTTGTGGGTATAAAGGTATAAAACAGCAGGTTACTCATCTGGACTCAGGTCATTACCCCAAATGATTATCGTTAGGACGGGTGCTCGGAAAATAAAAAAGGCGACAACTGCCGGTTGGCCAGTTGTCGCCCTACTATGTAGAACGGAATCGTCCGTTTATTATGCCTTCACGGTACCGCGGGCTTTCTCGATCACCTGCTTGGCTACGCTTTCCGGCGCAGCGGCGTAGTGGGAGAATTCCATGGTCGAAGAAGCACGACCTGAGGTCAGGGTACGCAGTGCCGTTACATAGCCGAACATTTCAGCGAGCGGCACATCAGCCTGAATAGCAACAGCACCACCGGCACGCGGCTCCTGGCCTTTCGGCATACCGCGGCGACGGTTGAGGTCGCCGATAACCGGGCCAACGTACTCTTCCGGCGTGATCACTTCCAGTTTCATAACCGGCTCCATGATCTGCGGGCCACATTTTGGAGCAGCAGAGCGGAAGCCGTCTTTTGCACAAAGTTCAAATGCGATCGGCTTGGAGTCCACTGCGTGCATCGATCCATCGAAAACGCGCACTTTCATCGAGTCGATGTTGTAACCGGCCAGCACACCATTTTTCATCATCTGGTTGAAGCCGTCCGTGATCGGTTTCATGTAGTTCTTGTCGATGGCGCCACCAACAATACCCCAAATGAACTGCATCTTGGTCTTGCCGTTTTTGTAGTCTTCGCTTTCCAGGAAATCCGCATCGGCAGGACCGATTTCGAATTCCATATCGGCGAACAGACCGGCACCACCCGATTGCTTCTTCAGGCGCTCGCGGTGCGTAACCGTTGTCGTGAGAGCCTCTTTGTAGTTTACCTGCGGTGCACCCTGGTTACATTCCACCTTGAATTCACGGCGAAGGCGGTCTACAATGATCTCCAGGTGCAGCTCACCCATACCGGAAATAACCGTCTGGTTGGTATCCTCGTCAAAACGTACCCGGAAGGTCGGGTCTTCTTCAGCGAGTTTGTTCAGCGCCATACCCAGTTTATCCAGGTCTTTTTGCGTCTTGGGTTCGATCGCCAAACCGATCACCGGCTCGGGAAAGACCATGCTTTCAAGTACGATCGGGTGGTTCAGGTCACTCAGGGTATCACCTGTGCGGATATCCTTAAAACCAACCACAGCGGCGATATCACCGGCCTCTACGTGCTCGATCGGGTTTTGCTGCTTGGCGTGCATCTGGTACATCCGGCTGATCCGCTCCTTGTCACCGGTACGGGTGTTGAGGATGTACGAACCGGCATCCAGACGGCCCGAGTACGTGCGGATAAAGCACAGGCGACCAACAAACGGGTCCGTGGCGATCTTGAACGCCAGGGCGCAGAACGGATCGTCAACCGTAGGCTTACGGGTGATCTCTTCGTCGGTTTTAGGGTTGGTACCTTTTACAGCATCCACATCTACCGGAGACGGCAGGTAGTAGCAAACAGCGTCCAGACAAGCCTGTACACCTTTGTTCTTATATGCGGAGCCACACATCACCGGCGTCATCTTCATATCGCAAACAGCCGAACGGATGGCTGCGCGCATTTCTTCCACTGTGATGGAGTCCGGATCATCGAAGAATTTTTCGAGCAGGGTATCATCGTAGGTAGCGATCTCCTCGATGAGTTTCTGACGGTAGTCGTTCACTGTTTCGGTCAGGTCAGCCGGAATAGCCACTTCTTCATAGGTCATACCCATGTCGTGTTCATTCCAGATGATAGCTTTACCGGTAACCAGATCAACCACACCTTTAAAGTTCTCTTCATTGCCGATCGGCACCTGAAGCGGAACGGCGTTGGCGCCCAGTTTCTCCTGCATGTCTTTTACACAGGCAAAGAAGTCGGCACCTGTACGGTCCATTTTATTAACGAAGCCGATACGCGGCACTTTGTAGTTATCAGCCAGACGCCAGTTGGTTTCAGACTGCGGTTCCACACCGTCTACAGCGGAGAAGAGGAATACCAGCCCGTCCAGTACGCGCAGCGAACGGTTAACTTCCACCGTAAAGTCTACGTGACCGGGCGTATCGATGATATTGAAATCATATTGCTTGTCCTCAACTTTCCAGATGCATTTAGTTGCAGCAGAAGTGATCGTAATACCACGCTCCTGCTCCTGCTCCATCCAGTCCATGGTAGCAGCACCGTCATGCACTTCACCAATTTTGTGGGTTACACCGGTGTAATAGAGCACACGCTCGGTAGTCGTTGTTTTGCCGGCGTCGATGTGTGCGGCAATACCAATGTTTCGGGTGAACCGGAGGTCCTTTGCCATTTTAATACGTAATTATTGAGTGATTTAGTTGTACCCGCCGGAGCCGGAGCAAAGGCGGGATATCTGTTAAATGTGTGATTGGTTTTTGTGGTATTAAAGGCCGTCTGGGGGTTATATTAAACCAGGATTAAGTTTGCGAACGGGCCTTGTGGATGAAAATTTTATTTCCAAGAATAAAACGCCTGATTAAATAGTTAAAATTTGGCGAAAAACAGTTTTGCTTTTTATAAGTTTTGAAAAATTAAATTGCGCAACTGCATTTTTTATTCTTAAAATAGCAAAACCGTCGAAAAAGACAGGCGGGTTATAAGGTGCGCCGGGCTTTTTCAACGGTAGAGCATGCTTTTCGGTTCCGCGTTTAGCCCCTGTACCGGTAGTGAGCAAAGGCGCGGTTCGATTCAGCCATTTTATGCGTGTCTTCGCGTTTCTTAACGGCGTTGCCTTCCCCTTTGCTGGCAGCGATTACCTCCGCAGCCAGTTTTTCGGCCATCCCCTTGCCAGCGCGGGCACGGGAATACTTGATGAGCCATTTAATGCCGATCGAGATCTTCCGGTTGGCTGGCAGTTCGGTCGGGATCTGGAAGGTAGCACCACCAATCCGGCGGCTACGTACTTCCACTTGAGGCATAACGTTGTTCAATGCCTTCTTCCAGGTGGCTAACTCGTCCTCGTTGGTGCGCTCCTTGACGATATCCATCGCATCGTAAAAGATACTGAACGCAACACTCTTCTTGCCCTCCCACATCATGTGGTTAACGAAACGTGTGACCATCGTATCGTTATACCGCGGATCGGGAGCCAATACTCGAGGTTTCGGTTTGTGTTTACGCATTACTTATTTAAGTTAAATGTGAAGCGATTCATTCGCCCCACTGCTCATTGATAGTAAAATTACTTCTTCGGGCGCTTGGTGCCGTAACGGCTGCGGCTTTGCTTACGGTCCGTAACACCGGCAGTATCCAGTGCGCCACGAACGATCGTGTAACGTACACCCGGCAGGTCTTTTACACGACCACCGCGCACCAGCACGATGGAGTGTTCCTGCAGGTTGTGGCCCTCTCCCGGAATGTAGGCAATCACCTCGATGCCGTTGGTCATACGCACTTTTGCCACCTTGCGAAGCGCGGAATTCGGCTTCTTCGGAGTAGTGGTGTATACACGTGTGCAAACACCCCGACGCTGCGGACAGGAGTTCAACGCACGGCTCTTACTTTTGTACTCCACTTTTTCGCGGCTCTTGCGCACCAGCTGATTAATGGTAGGCATACCTTCGTTTTAACTGTATTTTATTATAACTCGTTCAAAATCAATAAAGAAAGGACAAAATGTTTTTACCCTTCTTTAAAAGCGAACGCAAAGATACTTGTAGGACGGCGATATTTCCAAACCAGAGTGAAATTTTTATGGAATTCAGGGCGATTCAATACCACACTGCCGGGCTGGCACTTCTGACGGGGCTGCCAACCAGCCTCTTTTCCGGACCAGATAAGATGACCCGCTGAAAAAAATACACATTTCGCACATGGAAGCCACCCTTCAAAAAATAAAATATTGTTCGGCGATTCCCAAAATGACAACTAAAAGCACACGCCGTTCAGGGAAACAAAAACCGATTGTTTGGATTTCAAAATCAAAACCATTGAATACAACAGCCATTTGGTTTTTCGTCAAAAAATTATTCCAAAAAATAGGCCCAGGATAAACTTATATTCTGTTTTTTTACAAATATTTTAAAAAACCGGAGTGGCCGTCGTGCTCCCGGCAACTGTTACATTACACCTTTATTTATTGCTGACCTATGCAGGCAAAAGTTACCGCCATTGGCACCTATGTCCCCGAACGCATTGTTGACAACCAATACTTTGAATCCATTGTAGAAACTTCAGACGAGTGGATCGTAAGCCGGACTGGCATACACACCCGGCGTTTCGCTGCCGAAACCGAGTTCACTTCGCACCTCTGTACGGCTGCAGCACTCAACCTGGCCGAGGAAAACAACGTTACGCTTGACGATGTCGACTTCATTATCGTAGCCACCGTCACACCCGATCAGATCATGCCCAGTGTGGCCTCACAGGTACAGGACAAACTTGGCCTTACCCATGCTGGAGCCATCGACATCTCTGCCGCCTGCGCCGGCTTCGGCTATGGCGTTATACTGGCCCAGGGGCTCATTGCTGCCGGCACGCACCGCAAGGTTTTGGTATTTGGAGCGGAAACCCTGACGAAATTCACCAACTACGAAGACCGGACCTCCTGTATTTTGTTTGGCGATGGCGCCGGTTGCGTACTGGTCGAAGCAGCCGAAAAAGGAAATATTTTGGCTGCCGTTGCCGGCAGCCAGGGCGACGGCGGAAAAGACCTGTACATCTCCGGAAAACGGAAACAGATCAACGGGCAGGATATCATTACCGACAATAAGATCCACCAAAACGGACGGGCCGTATTCAAATGGGCCGTCAATACCGTGTCCGCGCAAATGCCCGTACTGGCCCAACGCGCCAACCTGGAAATTAGTGACATCAACTGGTTTATCCCGCACAGCGCCAACATGCGGATCATCGAAGCCCTCTGCAACCAAACCGGCTTCCCAATTGAGAAAACACTAGAAAGCATATCGGTCTATGGCAACACCTCCTCTGCCTCCATTCCGCTGGCGCTGCACCGCGGCATACGGGAAGGCAAGGTAAAAAAGGGAGATAAACTGATGTTGATAGGCTTCGGTGGCGGCCTGGTTTACGCCGGCATCGTGCTTGAATGGCCCGGATAAAACTACTCCGGGCTCCTGGCAGCAAGCACAACTAATACCAGGAGCCCGGATAGCACTGTTACTGCCCGTGCACCAGCAACTTGCGCACACCGGTTGCCCGGGCACTTTGCACCTGTAGCAGGTATATGCCGTAAGGCAGGGTTTCCAGTTCAAGCACCATAGTTTCCTGCCCGGCATCCATAGTCCAGCTGCGCAGTGGCTGACCAGCCAGGTTGACCAGCGTCAGTTGCGCCGGACCGCTCAGCGGAGCGGACAAGGATAAGGTCACGTTTTCCCGCGCCGGATTGGGCATCAGCGAAAAATGCAGTTTGGTATCCGGCTCACTGGTAAACAGCGGCAATGGAGCAATAACAAAGGTATCAGCGGCCAGGCCGCCGGCCCCATCCGATACACTGAACCGGAACTGGTCCGTGCTGCCTCCCCAGCCGTAGTCAAAATACCGTATACCGCCGTTGTCAATATCGGTCTGTGTAAACTGATCGCCGGGCTGCATGGCCCCGGTCCAGTAGCGCTGTAGATCTCCAAACTGCGGCACCGTCATAAGCGTATAAACCAGTTCGACAGGTGGCGTGTCGGCATCTTCCGTACGGAGCAGGTCTGCAGTGATCTGTGCATTGTTACCAGCTGCCACCGCAAGCGGCAGGTTTTGCACGATAACAGGCGGATTAAGGGCTTTTTCCGAACAAAACTCAATTGCAAAGCCGGTCATCTGTCCACCTGAACTGACCACATTATCCTTCACCCGGAGCGTCCAGACTCCAGCGGCATCTTCATTCTCCAGGATACCGAGCTGGCCTTCCGGCCGAAACGAATTCCCGTTTGCGGGTGGCGGGCACCCAAATGGCTGGGGTGCATCATCTTCAAAGCCCAGCATGAAATTGCCGCTAAAAGCACCGCAGCGCTCTTTAAACAACAACACCTCCGTGCCGGCCGGGCTGACCAGGTAGGCCTCCAGGTCTTTAAAAAAGGTATGATTTCCCTGGAAGTTCTTCACCTTGACCGTGCTGATCGGACCGCCACTCAACACAGTAATTTTAGACTCCACCGTTGGTGTTCCGTTTGGGGTGATCGGTTTTGGAAGGTCGTTGGCCTCCTGCGATACACAGTTCTTGGCCGATGTGGCAAATACAAACGGGGCTGTCCAGGCTCCAACGCCACATTCATTGACCGGGCGTACCCGCCAGTAATAGGTCCGGCCTTCTTCCAGCACCTGGCTCCATAACAGGGAATCATATTGCTGGTTGGTGTAAGTACCTACAAGCGTACCGGGGTCAAAGGAAGGGCTGGTGCCCAGTTCCAGATCATATGCATTGGCGTCAGCCACCCCGTCCCAACGCAGTAAGGGCCAGCGGCTGACAGCCCCAGCGCCGTTCTCGGGCTCCAGGAGCCCCAGGTCACTGAAATCGTTGGAGACCAGCGTCAGTTGAATTGTTGCCCGGGCGGTATCCGTTCCGGATACAGCCAGCACGGTTACCGGGTATTCGCCTTCAGCGGTACCCGGAGCAAAATCAACAGACAAGACCACAGTGCCATCCGGCTCCAATTCCGATGCACTGAAGCCGGCAACCGCGCCGGCCGGCAAGCCTTCAATGGCCAGGTTCAACGGGCCTCCGGTATCCTGCCAGGCATTTGCCGAAACTGTGGCCGCAAACCCGTCAGGCAGGCATACCTGCGCCCGGGTCTGGTCAGTGCAAATAGCAAAATCACGTGCCGGTAAATGGTGCAGGTCGTATTCCCAGATTCCACGGCCATACGTACCGGCGCGCAGCTTGCGGGAGCTGCGCTGTAGTTCAAGATCACTTATATAGGTGATCGGGAGGTTTTGGTTCATGCCGACCCAGTCGCTCATCGTACTGGTGCGGTACCATACCCCCAGGTCATTTCCCACGAAAAGCACGAAACTACTGTCGGCAGCGAGATCGAGATACAGGGTGTGGGTTGGCACGTTTGGAAGTGTGCTGGAAATATTGACCCAGGTGGCCCCGCTGTCATCGGAACGGTATACCTTATTCCCGATGCTGAAACCAGCCTTGGTAATATACAGGACCGCCGGATTGTGTGGATGTACGGTAATGGACGTTATCGCCTGCGAACTGGGAGTACTTAATGCGCTCCAGTTTCCTCCCAGATTAGTAGTGCGGTACAACGTAGCTCCGTTGGAAGCATAGATCGTGTTCGGGTCGGAAGGAGCAATAGCCAGCGCGTCCAGTTTGGCATTGGCATTTCCGGTCAGGTTGTTGCTGATCTGCGTCCAGGATTCGCCCCGGTTGGTCGTGCGGTATACATCGGCATAACCCAGTACCAATGCTTTTGGATTGACCGGGTCCAGCTGATAGGGCGTGACCCAGGAACCGGTTAGGTCGTGATCGGGGGTCTGGCCGGGAAGGTTGTTGCTGATACGATAACCCTGGTCATTGACCCAGGCGTCCATTGATCGGTACAGTTGACCGTTGATATAGGTAGTATAAATAATATCTGCATCGGTGTAGTCGATCGCCACTTCCATAGCATCCCCGCCATTAGTGGCCTCCCAGAGGCCGGGAGCAACCCGCTTCCGGCCGCCGTTATCCTGAGTGCCTCCGATCATAAAGTTTTCGTCGGTTTGCGCCACAGCGATCCGGTAAAACTGGGTAATGATCAATGTATTGGACAGTTCAAGCCACTCCTGTGCAGGTTCATCATAACGCCAGACGCCGCCGTCATTGCAAAAGAAAATATAGGGTGTGCCAGGCTGCCAGTCAATATAGTGTTGATCGGCATGAACGACCGGATCCGGCGTGCCACCATGCCAGTGACTGATCCGGTTCCAGGTGTCACCTTTATCATCCGAGCGGAATACATTTTGAAATCCACAATACAATATATTCGGATTGAAAGGAGAGGCATGGAGCACCTCTGTATTTTGAGGCGCTTCAGACCGAAAGGTAAAACTGGCACCACCATCGTCACTCGTATATATTTTATGGATTGAACCCAGCCGACTCAACACTGCTATAAATTCGGGGTCGGCCGGAGAAACGGCAATGTTCAACCGGTTATTGGGCAGAGAGAAACTACTCAACTGCTGCCAGCTTTGCCCACCATTAACAGATTTGTAGATCTCACTTATGACACCATTTTGGGTCGTATACACAGTAGAGGGATCGCCTGGTTTGTACTCCAGGTCCATATGATTACCACTACGTACCATGGTCCAACTATCTCCGCCGTCTTCCGTCCGCCAAAGGCCGTTACTGGATGCAACAAGCAGAATGAGCGGATTCTGCGGACTCATAAGCATTCGACGAACAGCGACCTGTTGCGAAATTGACCAGCTGAGGGCCGTCGGCTCCCAGGTCATACCGCCGTCATATGATTTGTAAATGCCGGTGTTGTATATATTTCCGTAGCTTTGAAAATTACCGTTTGAGGTATACAGGATATCCGGGTTGGAATGGTCCACCACAAGATTGGAAGCGGCATTGTACGGCAGACCCTGACTGATTGAAGCATAATTAGTGCCGGCATTGGTAGTTTTCCAAACCCCGCCACTTTCCCCGCTGACGTAATAGATATTTGGGTCAGTTGGGTGAAACGCAATGGATATCGCTTTGCCCATGCCGCTATACCCGCCTGAGCATGTACTTTGTGAGATAAGCGTCCAGCCACAATCATCAGCAGCGCCTCTGCTCTGAACGGCAGTGGAGTGCCCCGCGAACTCCCGCATATCGGCCATTTGATCCATGTCGGGGAAAGAGCCGTCGGGATTGACCCGTGTAGACCAGAACCACTTCCAGCGTTGATACTGGTTATACGCAGAGCCCTCATCCTCCCCTTCAACGCCATCCCCGGATTCAGCTTCCGTGCCAACCTCCAGTTCAAAATAACGTTCCACATCACGGCAGATATCAAAATAATTGGCGTTCCCCTTATAAAGGAATTCCCTCCAGCCAGTACCATGCTGGCCCCAAAGCGGCATACCTAGGAAAACACAAAACGATAATGCGAGTAAAAGTCTGAGATTCATTTTAGATCAAATTACAATAAAATTAAAAGTATTGCCCTGCGACAACATTGAAGGTATTGCCTTGCGACTCTGGCAGAGCAATGCCAAAGATACTTGTAGACATGTAGTTGGGTAGCTATTACGACAGGCTTTGACGCCAGCGGACAAAGCTGGTTATGGCTTGTTCAGGTGCCATTGCCAGATATGCCCGTCTTCGGGATCATACATTTCATCAGCCAGTTGAAATCCCAGTTTTCGCAATACAGCCACGGATGCATTTTCCTGCGCCAGTGTATGTGCGATTACTGCCTGCACTGCTTCCTGCCGGAAAGCATGGTCGATCAGGGCGGCAGCCACCTCCGTAGCCAGGCCGCTGCCCTGGTAGGACGGAGCGATTTCATAGCCGATCTCGACGGTTCCTTCCGGAGTGGGCGCCCCTTTGAACCCGCAGGTGCCGATCAGCCGGTGGTCGGCCTGGTGCAGTACAAACGCACTCCACCACCCCACCTCATCCGGGCTCTCTTTCAAATAACCATGCATCCAGGCCAGAGCCTCCGGGAAATGCATCCAGTTTTTTGCCAGGTCCACCCCACCAAGTATAGTGGATAACACCGGCCAGTCTTCCGAAACTACAGCCTCCAACATAGGCAGGGTGGCAGCGGTCAGACACAGGCGTGTAGTGAGTATGGGCTGAATGATCATCTGGATGAGCCTCAAGGTGCTTGCTTTCATACACCCGGCAACTGCAAACATACACAAACGAATGGAGGTTGATGTATTCCGGAGCCTCCACCGTTTATGTCGCTTTTTTCCGGTTCGTTGAAAAAAATTTGTTCTTACCGGTAAAGTTTCGATTTTAGCGGCTGAAATATCCGGTGTATCGGACACCGAACCCGGATGTCTTACTCAATCGGAAGCTAATCCTTTCTATTGTATGAACGGCGCCGACTGCTATCAAATGCAGCCGGCGTTTTTCCTTTTTAAGAGGCCTCTCCAAATTTTCTTTCAACTTGGAAACTTTAATCATGCTGCAGCAGTTTTTTATTTTCCAATGCTATTTACCTGTTCGCACGTTTGACCCCGGCCGGTAAAACAGCAAAAACACTATACAGAACAAAGCCGTCATTCGCCATGCTTTATCGCATATTCAACCACTGGCGGAGCTCCTACTCCGGAATTCCCCTTCGAATCTGGTTCTTATCCCTGGTCAGCCTCATCAACCGGAGCGGGGCTATGGTGGTCGTTTTTCTGACAATTTACCTGACGCAGCATTTGCATTACGGGATCGAGGAAGCCGGATATGTATTAGGGTGTTTTGGTGCCGGCGCTTTTGTTGGGGCTTACAGCGGGGGAAAACTGACAGACCGGTTTAATTATTACCCCATTATGCTCTGGAGCCTGGTATTGAACGGGATAATGCTGGTCTTGCTGATGTTTCTTGGCAACTTCTGGCTGATGTGCGGGGCCGTTTTTTTGCTAAGTCTGATCTCCGAAGTGTTCCGGCCGGCCAACTCTGTGGCCTTTGCCCGGTACAGCACACCTGAAAACCGCACCCGGTCTATCTCGTTGTACCGGATGTCGGTCAATCTCGGCTGGACCGTTGCACCGGCACTGGGTGGTATGCTTGCCAGCCTGGGCTGGCACTGGCTGTTCGTAGTTGACGGGCTCACCTGCCTGCTTGCCGCAGGAATGCTCTGGTTGCTGATCGCTCCCAAGCCTGCAAAACCCAAAACAGCGCATACGGATACTCCGGCTGCAGCCGAAAGGCTTGTGCCTGACACCTCTCCGTATCAGGACCGGCATTTTTTACTGTTTACCTTTTTCACCGTGCTGAATGCGATCGTATTCATGCAACTCCTGTGGACGATCCCGGTATTTTTCAAGGAAACGTACCATTGGAGCGAGCACAAGATTGGCCTGATCACTGCCCTCAACGGGTTGATCATCTTCTTAATTGAAATGCCGCTGATCTATGTTATCGAAGGGAAACGGCCACGCCTGCAATATGTCCGGCTGGGCGTAACGCTCTATGCACTGGCCTATCTGACGTTCCTGTTCCCGGTAGGTGCATTGCTGGCGGCCCTGATCTTTATATTAGCCATCACCTTCGGGGAGATCTTTGTTATGCCCTTCAGCACCAATTTTGTATTCAGCTATGCCAACAAAGGCACTGCGGGAAGTTATATGGCACTATACACAATGGGCTATTCCGTTGCGAATATCATTTCACCGCTGATGGGCACACAGGTGATCGCACGTTGGGGGTACGATGTACTTTGGATAATTCTGGCAGTGCTGGCAGCCATTAGCTGGACCGGCTTCTGGGCCCTGGAACGTCAAACGGAAGATGACCGCCACCTGCGGCGGCCCGCCGCGGCTGTCAGCCATCCGTCCTGAAACGGATGGCTGACCTGCCCGGTCCCGTTTATACGCGTTCCCGTAGGTTCAGGAAAAACTTAAAACCAAAGTTCACGGAAATGACCTTCGCCTTGGTGAGGTAGTTGCCGGAGATGACAAAGTCCATATTGCGGAATTCATCCCGGATATAAAAATACCCGAGTTCCACACCGAGTGTAAAATCCAGCTGTTGAGGTTCGGCATCATCGGCCGAAACCACAGCTTTCGAGTTAAAGTCGTACCGGACACCAGCCTTTCCAATTGCCGTAAAGGCACTTTGGTGGTCTTTTGTGCATTGGTTTCCGTTGGTGCGGTACAAGCCGGCACCCGCTTCCAACAATCCATATGGCCCCCAAAGGGTCGTTTCATTAAAATTCTCATCATTGGGGTTAAAAGTAAAGGTAGTGCCAAGCCCCAACCGGGCCATGCTCCAGTGCGTGCCTACATTCATGGCAACTTCTGCGCCGGCACCAACTCGGTTCTTGAGGTTTTCAACATCCGGCGTATGCAAATAAATGGATGGAACATCCAGAAACAGCCGCGGTCCAACGTATTGCGCGTTCAGCGCGGTAAAGGCTGCCAGGAAGAATGCTACGAAAAGGGAGGATTTCAACATGAGACTGAAATGATTGAGTGATTGAGTGATTGAGTGAACCCTGCACAGGGCAGTAAAAAAGTTTGCAAAGGTAGTTCCAAAATGCAAAGTCTTCCGGGTTTCAGCCCCTCGTTTAGCGGAGCAGTGTACTGACTTTGGCGGCCAGAGCCCGGTCCAGCCGCTGCAACACTTCGATATCCCGATCCAGCAGAGCGGGGTACTGATCATACAGGTAATTGAGTGTAATTCTTTTCAGCGCCTGGGGGTGTGGCGAAAGCGGGTCTGCTGCTGGCACTGCTTCCTCCGGCCGACCTTTCAGACAATGTTCGGCCATTTCAACAACCTCCCTGGCCAGCCCCCTGGCTTCGGTCGTAAATTTCCGGATCTGGTCATCCGTCCATTCATGAAACCCCGGGTATTGCTCAAACGCATAATTGCGCCAGTGCTGCGCCAACTCCCGCACACGGCCTTCCCGGGTTATGGATTGGCGCTCTGTTTCGCGTTCGGCATCCCGCGAACCGTAGGTGCCCCGCTCACCTGCCCGCTTATCGATCCAGTTGCCGCTTTCTTCGTATCGCTCTTCCTTTACCCATGCTTTATTCTGTCGACGTTGATAGAACAAGCCCGCAACTAACAGTGCCAGCACGAGCACTCCAAATAAAATTCCCATAATCGATCGAATGCAAAAATTAATACATATAAACGTTCGCGTGTTAAATTTTAAAAAATTAAACACTTGACAATCAGACAGTTAACAAAAATGAATAATCGACCCGGTTTTTTTGGCACAAAATTTTCAATACCTGTAGCAGACTTTCAAAAACACACAGTCATGCATAAGAAAATTCAGCATATAGTCCTTTATCTCGCCATAGCCCTTCCCTGCAGTTATATTCAGGCACAGGGCAATCCGGATATGAACAATGCGACCTTTCAAACGACAACCAATAAGCAGCAACTGGCATTAAAAGCCGTTGAGGCAAGTCTGATTGGCGGCATTGCCGGTGTACAGGCCAAACCAACCGCCGGACCATTGGTTGGAGCGGGTATTGGTATCCTGGCCGGAGCTGGCGAACTGAACGGTTCGCAAAAGACGATTGGTGCTACCGAAACCGGACTTTTACCGGCTTCTGCAAAAACTGACCCGGAGGATGCAATCGTGCTGGCAGCCCAGTAACGGGGCATCCGCCAGTCTACAGCATTGAATATTCCGAACCGTCGCGCAACAGGTTCAACAGATATTCTCCATATCCGCTTTTCAGGTATTTGTGCCCCAATTGCTCCAGTTGCGTATCACCTATGAAGCCCATTTCCCAGGCTACTTCTTCAATACATCCGATCTTGAGCCCCTGCCTGTCCTCAATGGCCTGAACAAACTGTCCGGCCTGCATCAGGGACTCATGCGTACCTGTGTCCAGCCAGGCATAGCCCCGCCCCATTACCCGCACCTGGAGTTTGCCCTGTGCCAGGTAATGCCGGTTGACATCTGTAATTTCATATTCGCCGCGTGCACTGGGCTTCAGCGCTTTAGCGACTTCGACTACGGTATTATCGTAAAAATATAAGCCCGGCACGGCAAAGTGGCTTTTGGGCCGGGCCGGCTTTTCCTCGATACTGATCGCCCGCAAAGCATCATCAAACTCCACCACCCCATAGCGTTCCGGATCGGCAACCTGATATGCAAAGATGATCCCGCCATCGGGTTCTGTGCACGAACGCACCATTTCGCCCAGGCCGGCGCCATAGAATATATTATCCCCCAGGATTAAGGCGGCCGGATCCGATCCGACAAATGACTCACCGAGGACAAAAGCCTGGGCCAGGCCGTTCGGATCGTGTTGGGCCACATAGGAGAAATGCATGCCCAATGATGAGCCGTCACCAAATAACTGCTCGAATTTGGGCAGGTCGTGCGGTGTGGAAATGATCAGTACGTCCCGGATACCGGCCAGCATGAGGGTACTGAGCGGATAATAGATCATGGGCTTGTCGTACACCGGCATCAATTGCTTACTGACAGCCAGGGTTAGCGGGTAAAGCCGGGTACCTAGCCCTCCGGCCAAAATGATTCCTTTCAATGTATTGCGTTTTGTGTTTTACCTGATAGAGCGAATTCCGGTTTTATCAGGGGTGTCCGGCTATCCACCGGTCGGGTACAGCATTTACGTATTGCAGCAAAAAAAATGCCTTCGCAGCGGACGAAGGCATTTTTTATTCAGAAAAGTTAACGGTGACGGCACGAAGCTCCCTTACAGGGTCGCTTTTACTTCATTGATCACATAGGATTCAATAACGTCACCAACTTTGATATCATTGTAGTTTTTGATCGTCATACCGCACTCAATGCCGGAGCGCACCTCTTTGACGTCTTCCTTGAAACGCTTGAGTGAAGTAAGTTCCACATGCTGGCCTTCGTTGACCGGATAGACCACAATACCGTCGCGGATAATCCGGATGTAATGGTTGCGGTTGATCTTGCCTTCCTGTATGTAACAACCGGCAACGGTACCCACCTTGGAGATCTTGAATACATCGCGCACTTCCGCCTGCCCCATGATCTCTTCTTCCTTGGTAGGCTCGAGCATGCCTTCCATAGCCATTTTCACCTCCTCAATGGCCTCGTAAATGATGGAGTACATCTTGATCTCCACCCCTTCTTTTTCAGCCAGTTTGCGGGCGGTCAGCGACGGGCGAACCTGGAAACCAATAATAATGGCATCGGATGCCGAAGCCAGCATAACGTCACTGTCGACGATCTGACCGACGGCCTTGTGGATAACATTGACCTGGATCTCTTCCATCGACAGTTTGATGAGCGAGTCACTGAGGGCTTCCACAGAGCCGTCCACGTCACCTTTAACGATCAGGTTGAGTTCCTTAAAGTTACCCAGTGCCAGGCGGCGGCCGATCTCGTCAAGGCTGATCCGCTTATTGGCCCGGTTGGACTGTTCACGGATGATCTGGGCACGTTTGGATGCGATATCCCGGGCCTCGGATTCCGTAGCGGTTTCTTTGATCTTTTCACCGGCCTGCGGGGCTCCGGCAAGACCCAGCACCAATACCGGTGTAGCCGGCCCGGCCAGTTTGACCCGTTTACCACGCTCATTGAACATGGCCCGTACTTTACCGGCAAACTCACCGGCAATGATCGGATCACCTTCATCCAGCGTTCCGTTTTCTACCAGGATCTTGGCCACATAGCCCCGGCCTTTATCCAGGGAGGCTTCCAGAACCGTACCATGTGCGCGCCGGAAGGGGTTCGCTTTCAGGTCGAGCATTTCGGCTTCCAGCAACACCTTTTCCAGCAGTTTATCAACATTAGCGCCTTTTTTGGCAGAAATATCCTGGCTCTGGTATTTACCGCCCCATTCTTCCACCAACAGGTTCATCTGGGCCAGTTCATTTTTGATCCGGTCCGGATCGGCGCCGTCTTTATCAATCTTGTTGATCGCGAATACGATCGGTACATTAGCCGCCTGGGCGTGGCTGATAGCCTCCCGGGTTTGTGGCATGATGCTGTCGTCGGCTGCGATCACAATGATAGCGATATCCGTTACTTTGGCACCCCGGGCACGCATAGCGGTAAAGGCTTCGTGACCCGGTGTATCGAGGAAGGTGATCCGCTTGGCATCGTCGCCTTCTCCGACCATTACCTCATAGGCACCGATGTGCTGGGTAATACCTCCGGCCTCGCCTTCCACCACATTAGCACTCCGGATATAGTCAAGGAGGGAGGTTTTACCGTGGTCAACGTGCCCCATCACCGTAACGATCGGCTGACGTGGGCGCAGGTCTTTCGGATCATCGATCTCCTCCTCTTCCACTTCCACCTGTTCTTCGGCGCTGATAAATTCAACTTCATAGCCAAATTCGCTGGAAACAACCTCGATGATCTCGGCATCGAGCCGTTGGTTGATGGACACGAAGATGCCCAAGGTCATACAGGCCTTGATAATATCAGCCGGTTTGATGTTCATCAGGGAGGCCAGGTCAGACACCGAAATAAACTCGGTGACCTGGAGCTTCTGATCCTGTTCGGCCATTTCGGCCATTTCGGCGCGCTCACGCATGGTTTCCCGCTTGTCCCGGCGGATCTTCTGGCGTTTCCGGCTGGCGCCGGCGCCCATGCGCGTCATGGTCTTCCTGATCTGCTCTTCAATCTCTTTTTGGGAAACCTCTTTCTGGTCACCCTGTCGGCCCCGGCCTTTCTTATTGCCAGCCCTTCCGGTCAGGGAAGCCTGGATAGCCTCCGCCGTAATGGGCTGTTGCACCTTTTTGCGTTTGCGTTTACGTTTGTGATCAGCATTACTATCGCTATCCGCACGCTGTCCGCCGCGACCTTTATTCCGGTCATCACGGGCGCCAGTGCTTTTCGCTTTATCGCCGCCGGTGGTTTCTTTTTTCTTTTTCTCCAGGTCCACACGTCCCAGGATCTTCAGGCCGCGCAGCTGAGGAGCATCTGCCCGATAAAAATCTTCACCTTCTTCGCCGGTTGGTTCCGGTGTTTCGCCGGAAGGCGGCGCATCCTTTGGTGCCGGAGTTTCCGGTGGAGCGGCAGCCGGCTTTTCCGTTTTTTCCGTTTTTTCCGGCTTTGCAGGAGGCGTTTCGGCGGCCTTGGCCGGTTTTTCTTCCTTAGGCGGTGCTTCTGCTGCCGGTTTTTCTTCTTTCGGGGCAGGCGCCTCTTCCTTAGGCTCTTCCTTTTTTGCCGTTTTTTTAGGAGCATCGAGGTCGATCTTGCCTACGACACGTAAGGCCGGACGCTCCCGGACGATCCGCTCGGGTTCTTCTACTTCCGGCTTGGGCTCCTGGGGTGCCTCTTCCTTGGGCGGAGGCGGAGCTACCGGCGGTGCCGGCGGTGGGGTTTCCGGGGCTGTAGGTGTAGCGCTTCCGGATGCTGTGACCGTTTCTTTTTTCAGAACCGGCCGAGCGAGTTTGTCCGCCTCTTTTTTGATAGCCATATCCCCCTGGAACTCCTGTTCCAGGATGGTTAACATTTCATCGGTAATAGTTGCCGTAGGCTTGTCTTCCACATCAGGAAATCCATTGTTGCGGAGCGTTTCCACGATCGTGTGCAAACCGACGTTGAAGTTCTTGGCTACCTTAATTAATTTTAATGCCATGCAGTGTTTTTTCCTGCTAATTGAAAAATTTTAATACGTAACGTGTCGTGTCCGACGGGCTGTGCCCGGAAAAATTTAAGTACTAGAAGGCTTGGATCGTTTTAGTAGTTAGAAAAAACGGTGCAAAGGTACGGTTTTAATGTCGGATAAAAACACTGGCCTGGCGCCGGCGCTCCTATAAAAAGCGAATTCCCGGTATTTTTTTCAACGGTTTGGCCCGTTGGCGGTCCGGAGGTTCCCGGCGCCAGGCGGTGTATCTTATTCGTTCTCTTCAAACTCTGCGGCCAGAATACCCAGTACTTCCCGGACCGTTTCTTCTTCCAGGTCTGTACGGCGCAGGAGCTCTTCCGCGCTGAGTTCGAGTACCTGACGGGCAGTATCACAACCGATCCCTTTCAGTGCCTCGATCACCCAGGGTTCGATCTCGTCGCTGAATTCTTCCAGATCTACGTCATCGATCTCAAATTCCTGTTGGTTATTGCGGTATACATCAATTTCGTAGCCGGTTAATTTGGTAGCGAGTTTGATATTCGAGCCGCTCTTACCGATAGCCAGGCTGACCTGATCCGGATCGAGGTAAACGGCTGCGCGTTTGCGCTCGTCGTCAATATCGATCGTGGTGATCTTGGCCGGCGTCAGGCTGCGCTGGATGTACAACGGAATATTCGTGGTGTAATTGATGATGTCAATATTCTCATTGCGCAGTTCACGCACGATACCGTGAATACGGCTACCTTTCATACCTACGCAAGCGCCTACCGGATCGATACGCTCGTCGTGGCTTTCCACAGCCACTTTTGCACGTTCGCCTGGCAGGCGGACGATATTCTTGACCTCAATGATGCGGTCTTCGATCTCCGGCACCTCGGCCTCCAGCAGTTTTTCCAGGAAGCTCGGATCCGTACGGCTGATCATGATATATGGGGCGTTGTTGCGCATTTCAACCTTCTTGATGATGCCGCGCACCATATCGCCTTTACGGTAATAATCGCCTTTGATCATTTCGGCCCGTGGCAGGACGAGTTCGTTACCGGTAGCGTCGTCCAGTACCAGAAGTTCTTTTTTCATGATCTGGTTTACCTCGCCAGTAACCACATCACCGACGCATTCACTGTATTTGCGGTAGATCTCGTCTTTTTCAAGTTCCATGATCCGCGATACCAGCGTCTGCCGGGCAGCCATGATCGCACGACGGCCGAAGTCTTCGATATCCAGCTGCTCATAGCATTCATCACCCACCTCCAGGCTTTCATCGATCTGATGGCCCTCGGTTTCACTCACCTGGGCGCTTTCATCGGTGACCTCGCCGTCGGGCACGACCTCGCGCACGCGCCAGATCTCCAGGTCACCCGTGGTGGTGTTGACGATCACGTCAAAGTTCTCGTCGGAGTTGTATTTTTTCTTAATGAGGGTGCGGAAAACGTCTTCCAGCACGCGCACCATTGTGGGGCGGTCTATATTTTTCCCGGTTTTAAACTCGGAAAATACATCTACTAAATTGACCATTTATATTGTTTTATAGGTTGACTTGACTATTGGAATGTTGATTGGTTGGTTTGAGGCGGGGCGTTGAAGTGGCGTGGACCTCATGATTATGGTGCCTTGGCCAACCCTTGCCCACGTTCAAACAAATAAACCAATCAACGAATAAACCTCAAAAACTAACTTTCACTACTGTTTTATCAATCTGGTCGAACGGGATAACCCGGTCTACCTCCAGTTTTACTTTCTTTTTACCCTGTTTTTCCATCACCTGTTGTTTCAGGACCACCTGGTGTTCGTCGGCAGCCTGCAGCAACCCGGTCTCTTCACTTCCATCGGTCAGGGAGACCGCAACTTTCCGGCCGATATTACTTGCGTATTGTCGTAAAAACTTCAATGGCCGGCCGATCCCGGGACTGCTCACCTCCAGCACATACTTTTCGCCGAGCCACCGGTTTTCATCCAGGTGGTGCTCCAGGTACCGGCTGATCTGCTGGCACTTGCCAAAGCTCATGCCGGAATCACTGTCGGTAAAAACCAGCAGTTTGTTTCCGGGTTTGAGTTCGATATCTACTACGAAGCAATCGGCAAACGCTTCTTCCGTCGCAAATTTTGCTTCCAGCAGTTCAGCAATTCGATCAGTCAGTTCCATATACTACAAGGACAATGCGGGCAGGCAGGGGGTAAAACAAAACCGGGTAGTCATCCCGGAAGCCATTCGTACAAATAAAAGAGGGAACCAGTGGTTCCCTCTCGTATTATTCGATCAGAATTATGCCGCAAAGGTACAACGAAATGTGCAACAGGGCAAATTTTTTGTTTGCTTTTCCACATGCTACCGGTCACATCTTCTCCTCCAGATCGCGCAACAGGTGCCGCAGGGCCCCGATAGACAGGAAGATCTCCAGCAGACTGATCACCAGCGAGGCGATCATAAGCAATAGGCTTATAGCAAATATGAGTTTGGCCCAGCCCTGAAACCCTTCATACACCAGGAACATGGTCACCACACAACTCAGGATACTCGCCACCCCCGTTACCTGCATCAGGCGGATCAGCATCAGCCGGCGGCGCAGATTGGAGATCTGGGCGATCAGGCTGATATGCTGATCTTTCTCATAGTCGGAATATAGTTTCCGGATCAGGTTGGCGATGGCCAGAAACTTATTGGTATATGCCAGCATCAGCAGCGAAACAGCCGGAAAGAGCAGGGCCGGCGTCTGGATATTGAGTTCCATTCCTGTTTTTTAGCAAAGGTAGGATGTTTGTAGCAGGCGCCGCCCAGCCGGACCGCATCTGCTACGCTTCACCCCGAGAAAAATTTATAAATTCATCGGTAAAAACTTTGTGCAATTCCTTTTGTCGGCAGTATCTTTGCCGCCGCTTTAAACGAAAAGCACTCAACGCCGGGAACTGGCACATAAATTGTCGCGTTTCCGGCAAGTATAAATGCCAGATTAGCTCAGCGGTAGAGCAGCTCACTCGTAATGAGCAGGTCGTGGGTTCAAATCCCATGTCTGGCTCCAGGAAATAATAGCATGTGGAATTTCCCGATATCATCCACATGCGCTGTTTTCGGGATGTAGCGCAGCCCGGTAGCGCGCGTCGTTCGGGACGACGAGGTCGCTGGTTCGAATCCAGTCATCCCGACTAAAGGTCACCACAGGTTTGTGGTGGCCTTTTTCTTTTTCACGCTCGCTGCCTGCCCGCCCCGCCTCCGGACAACGTCCGGCCGACACCTGTACGGTATTTGTAGATTGTGCACTGCAGGTTGCCGTTGGTTTCACTACCTCTGCAGGCATTACTAAGTGCTATTGGATCGTGGCGACTCCGGATCGTACACGTTCGGTTACCACCGGTTTTATTCTAACCCCTTTTCACCGTTTCCCAATGAATAAAAATGCTTGATAGACTCGACAAGACAGGTTAAACGGATTATTATAACATCATTACCCCCGCTGTCAGGAGTCATTGCTATTAAAAGCATAAAAACGGCAAATTGCGCACGCTGTGTTTAAAGGCATTACCCATACTACGCTTCCTACCGGTTAACGGCCCCTTTTGAAGTGAAGCAGCTTGAGGAAGGGGGCACATTGCATTTATTTACATCTACAGCATTATAAAGAGGTAATGCAAAGCGTGCTTTGTGCGAAAAGCCTGTATTTGACTTTCCGGGAAACATTTCTGCTCTTTTGTCTTCCAACTTCGCTGTCTTACCTATTCATCATTCTCACCGCTCATTTTTCCTGTACTGATGGGGAGTAAAACCCATCCTTTAATAGCCACCGGTGGCCTCGTGTAGCTATTCTGGCTTTGGTGGTCTCGCAATTTCTACACCTGGCATCACTGGCCTGCAGCCACTTTTAAATATCTGCTTGATCATCTCACTACAACCCATGGTGGTGGCTTGACAGTTTCAATGCAATGTTCCAGTAGATGGTCAAGGATTAATTGAATCTCTAGATGTACCAAAATAACAATTAACTAATTAAAAACAGAAATCATGAATAGAGCATCTAAATTTTCGAATGATTGGTTCCTGATACCAACAAAACTCTACGGGCTGCACCGTACTTTTCTTTTGTTTTTTTCATTGATGTTTTTTGTACATGAAATAAGTTTTACACAGCCCTATCTGACCGGCAACGGCGAGATCAATGCAAGTGGGACTTACCAGGACTTTGTCGTCCCCAATGATCCTACTATCACCCAAATAGAATTCACTGCATATGGTGGTGATGGAGGATATGCAAAAGTGGACGCTGAACTTTGGGTAATAGTTACCTGGGTACACTATAATTCTTGCAGGGCAAACGGTGGTGAAGGGGCAAGAGCAAATGTTAGGATAAACATTGGCGAAGGAACAAATGAAATCCCGCCCGGGTCTGTTATTCGTTTTATTGTCGGGCAAAGCGGCAGCTCCATGGAAGACAATGTCAGTGGCTATGTCATTGCTGACTTGTTTGGCTATGCTTATGGCGGCGGCGGCGGCGGAACCGGCATTCTGTACAAGAGACCGAATGAAACGGACTGGAATATCATCACTATTGCCGGCGGCGGCGGCGGCGCTTATCAGGGTATGGCGCCCTTGGGAATTTGCGTGGATAATGAGGATGGACAAGGAGGCCGGACCTCAGAATCAGGAGGCAACGGCAACGGCGATATTTTACCGGGCTACGGAGGGAGCTATGGATATGGCGGGGAAGGAGGCGGACTGCTCTCTGGCGGCGGCGGTGGCGCTTTTTATGATGGCACCGGATTTACGGAAGGCGGAAGGCATGGATTCCCGACTGGCGGGAATGGAGGTAGCGGTACCAAACCCGGAGGCTGGGGTATTGGTGGTGGTGGAGCCGCATGGGGCGCTGGCGGCGGCGGCGGCGGCTATTCCGGCGGCGGTGGCGGCGGCACTACGGGCCGTGGCGGCGGTGGTGGCAGTTATGCAGGCCCCACATGCGCCTACACGGATATTCAGGCCGGTGGAAATGTCGTTTGGCCAAATCATGGCAAAGTCCAATACAGAACTTACCGCAGGCCTGTGGCACAGTGTATTGACTTTTTAGAGGTGCCCCTGGATCATCTGGGGCTGGCTGCTATTACAGCAGCTCAGGTAGATGACGGCTCTTATGATCCTGATGGAGACCCCATATCCTATCAACTAAGTGCAAATGCATTTGATTGTTCAGTACTGGGAGATCAAATAGTCACACTTACGGTAACGGATCAGCCTTATGGCTTTTCTGATCAATGTGTGGTCACAGTCCGGGTCATTGACAACCTGCCTCCGGAACTCATCGTTCCTGCAGACGCTGTAGTAGACTGTGATGCCGACACCTTCGACTCTGGCATGGCTACCGCTACCGATAATTGTGATGTTGATCTTACTTTCGAGGATGTTGTGCTCTCCGGCGACTGTCAGTGGGAATGTACGATCGAACGTACCTGGACTGCAGAAGATCAATCTGGCAATATGGTCCAAAAGCCGCAGATGATCACCAAAACAGCTATTAACAAGATCAAAGCAGCACTCGCTCAGGATGTGGATGGAGATGGCGTTAATGATCCGATAATACTGGGATACCGCACGCATACCCTGACTATTGGAACAGAGGCTGCGCCGTGTATCATACAATGGATGCCAGGACAAGGTGGCGATCCCTGGGAACTGCCGTTTGGTAACTATATGGTTGATGGTATTAACTGCAACCCGGGGCCCAATTTATTGGATGCCACAACCGGCAAACTGGATAATGCCTTCCTGACTGAAGCGGTGATACTGGCCATTAACCTTCGCCTCGAACCCGGCTTGGGTGATTTGATGCTCCGAGACTGCGGCTGCGATATTCCTCCAATTATCCTGCAGGCACTGCCACCGAAAGCGACTGTTCGTGATTTGTTTAGACTTAGCAACTTTGCGTTAGGAGGTGTTATTTCGCCGTTCTTTATGGAACACACCAAGGCACTTCGCGAAGTGAACAAACTTTATGATATGTGCGCCCCTGATATTGTCGCGCCAATTGCTGCAAACAGGGCCGATACAGACCAGCCCTTAAAGGCCGGAGTTGAAGAACAGAGTTTCACTTTCTTCCCCAATCCGACCAGCAATTCGCTTTATGTCAATCTGGGAGATTTTATTGGAGAAAAAGTTCAACTGACGATTTATGACCGTACAGGCAGGACAATTATGCAAAGGCCATGGGCAGAAGTCAATAGCCCGGTACTCGAAATCAACCTGAACGGAACGCCGAATGGAATGTATACTGTAGAACTCCGTACCAGTGAGAAGCAATGGATAAGGAAATTGATAGTTGTAAAAAACTGATCGTAAATTTTTAACCGGATGATCCGGGCCGGGTTATTTGATAAAACCAACGCAGGTATCTTATCAAATAACCCGGCCCGAAAACTTAACTGGTCTGCCATTCAGGCCCCCGCCAGCTCCCGCACCAGTTTCCCCACTGTCTGCAAACTCCGCTCGATCTCCGGTCCGTACGGATTTCCGAAACCCAGCCGCAGGTGATGCCTGAAACAGCCCCGGGTACTGAAGATCTGTCCCGGCGCCAGGCTGATCTGGTGTTGCCGGGCACGGCGGTACAGTTCGAAAGAGTCGACCTTTTCGGGCAATTCCAGCCACAATACATATCCGCCTTGCGGCTGAGAAACGCGGGTTTCTGCCGGAAAAAAATCATCGATGGCCTGCTGGTAGCGCAGGCATTGGGTATGCAGGGCCTTGCGCAGGTTCCGCAGGTGGATATCCAGCCGGCCCGTCTCGCAAAACCGGGCAATAGCCGACTGGGTAGGGGTAGGCGATGTGATACAGTGCGCCAGTTTCCGTTGCAGCACCTGCTTGCGGAACCTCCCCGGCATACACCAGCCCACCCGGTAGCCGGGCGCCAGTGCTTTCGACATGGAAGAGCAATACAAAACCAGACCATTCCGGTCAAAACTCTTGCAGGTGCGGGGCCGTGTTTTTCCGAAATACATCTCACCGTAAATATCATCCTCCACCAACGGGATCTCCTGTTCGGCCAGCAGGGCTACCAGTTCGCGTTTGCGGTCGTCGGGCATCAGACTGCCCAACGGATTGTTGAAGTTGGGTATGAACAGCGCCGCTGCAATGCGTTGCTTTTTCATGGCCTGTCGCAAAAAATCGAGATCGGGCCCGCTAAGCGGATCGGTCGGCACTTCCAGTGCGCGCAGGCCGAGGTTTTTCAGCAAGCCAAAAAGGCCGAAATAGGTCGGCCGCTCGATCGCTACCACGTCGCCCGGCCTGGTCACCGCTTGCAGGCAAAACGACAGCGCCTCCATACAGCCCTGCGTGACCACAACATCTTCCGCCGATGCCGAGCCCCCCCAATTGAATGACAAACGGGCCAGCTGACGACGCAGTATCGCATTGCCCTGTACATTTTCATACTGCAGGCAACTGGTCGGACTCAGCCGAAGCACCTCCAGCAAACACTTGTTTAATTTTGCAGCCGGCAACAATTCGTGCCCCGGCGCCGCCAGGGAAAGCTGCACCACGCCTTCCTCGGTAAGGTTGGTATAGATCGTCGCGATCATATCGTCGAGCGACAAGCCTTCCGGGGGCGCTGTATAGCGGGGCGCCCGGGGCGGGGCCTGCTGCCGGCGCAGCTTGCAGCGGACGTAATACCCCGACTTGGGGCGCGCTTCGATCAGCCCTTTGCTTTCCAGGGCCGAATAGGCCTTGAAGGCAGTACTCAAACTCACCCCCTGCTCGCGGCTCAGGTGGCGGACGGAAGGCAGCTTGTCGCCTGTTTTCCATACGCCTTTTTCTACCATGTGCTCCAGGCGCTCGGCGACCTGGTAATACAAAAAATCATCGCTGACCCTAGACATCTGTTATGCTTAAAAAATAAAAAACTGAATCTGTTTCTCTTAAAGCAAAGATAGGATCTTTGCCCCGGAAACAAAAACAAGTAATTGCATACCTGTGCTCGCTGCTCGTCCTGCGACTTTGAGTCGTAGGACGAGCAGCGAGCACGAGGGGCAACAACTAAAAATCACCCTGACCATGCACCTGGACATTACCATTGACCGTTGGAAGCCCCAATACCGGGAAGCCTTTTGGCAACTCAACCGCGAATGGATCGAAGCGGATTATCCACTGGAAGAAGTCGATATAAATGTGTTACAGAATCCGGAAATCCATATCTTGTCGGATGGTGGGAGCATTCTCTCCGCTGTGTCCAACGGGCAGGTTGCAGGCGTTGTGGCATTACGGCCGGCCGGCAATAACGTGCTGGAATTGACCAAGATGGCCGTAGCAGTGCCCTGGCGGGGCCGGGGCATCGGCAAACAACTACTGCAAGCTGCGTTGGAGGAAGCCCGTCAATTGGGCGCCGGAAGGGTGATTTTATACTCCAATACCCGCACCTCCGCCAGGGCCGTAAGGCTTTACCGGAAAATGGGATTTCGGGAGATCCCGCTTGAAACAGGAATCTACCAACGCGCTGACATTAAAATGGAACTAACCTTTGACACTATCCCTGTACGGAAGACGGCCAAAAGCCGCCTGCCGGAAACCGATCTCGAAAAACTTACTTTCGGCACCATCGTATCCGACCACATGCTGGTAGCCGATTACAAGAACGGGGCCTGGCAACGACCAGAGATCGTTCCGTATGAAAACCTCTCGCTGCCGCCCGCCACCATGGCCCTGCACTACGGACAGATCGTCTGGGAGGGCATGAAAGCCTTCCGGCTTGCCGACAGTGGCGTCTCTGTCTTCCGCATCGACCGGCATGCCCGGCGGATCAACCGTTCACTCCAACGTATGGCCATGCCAGCCATGCCCGAAGCATACTTCCGGGAGTGTATCCGTAGCCTGGTTTCCCTGGATGCCGGCTGGGTACCCGGCGCTTCCGGAGCAGCGCTGTACATCCGCCCGCTGATTTTTGCTTCTGACGCAATGTATGGCGTTAAAATATCGGATACGTACCGGTTTATCGTTTTTACAGGCCCCGTACCGCCCTTTTACCCCAACCCGCTCAAGGTCAAGGTGGAAGAAAAGTTTATCCGGGCAGCCCCCGGTGGCACCGGAGCGGCCAAATGTGCCGGCAACTACGGCGGCTCGCTCTATCCGGCAAGTCTGGCCAAGGCGGCGGGTTTCGATCAGATCCTGTGGACGGACGGGTCACCAGAACTCAACATTGAAGAGTCCGGCACCATGAATGTGATGTTCGTTTTAGATGGCAAGCTGGTCACACCTCCACTTTCGGATACGATCCTGGACGGTATTACCCGTGACAGCATCCTGGCGCTGGCCCCCGAACTGGGCATGCCTGCCGAGGAAAGAACGATCAGTGCCTTTGAACTGGTGGAAGCACACCGGAAAGGGCTGTTGCAGGAAGCGTTCGGAGTGGGTACCGCCGCAGTAACAGCGCCATTCGAACTGATCCAGGTACAGGAACATACATTGCCATTACCTCCTGTCGGACCGGATACATTTGCGGTTCGGGTCCGTGAACTGCTTCAGGAGATCCGCACCGGGCTGCGACCCGACCCGTTCCAATGGAACACGATTGTGTAGTACCGACTGTTGTACACTTGCTTTATACCAACGTCCCCGCTATCGCGGGGACGTTTTTCTCCGCTGTTTGCTGGCGATGCACCTGAAAAGCTGCATCGCCTTTTTACGGAGGCTGGACTGTTCACACTCGTCCTACGCCTTTAATTCGCAGAACGAGTACAGCCCCCTACCCTTTCCACACCTTGTACCCGGAAGCCTGTACCGGACGATCTTCCGGCACCTCGCGCAATGGCTCGCAGGGACGCAGGGAGGCATAACAATCGGCCGGTAGCTGCTGATACAACCGGGTGCCTTCTGTTTTCCACTTGATCATATCATCGCTGACCTCCCGGATAATCTTGCCCGGGTTACCCACTACCAGGCTCCGCCGCGGGATCTTCTCACCCGCCTTCACAAAACATAGTGCACCAATAATACACTCCTCACCGATCTCCACCTCATCCATCACGACGGCATTCATGCCTACCAGGCAGTTGCGTCCGATGGTAGCTCCGTGGATGATCGCCCCGTGGCCGATATGGGCGGACTCCCGGAGGTGGACAGTAACACCGGGGAACATATGGATCGTACAGTTTTCCTGCACATTACAGCCATCTTCAATAACGATCTGGCCCCAGTCGCCACGGATAGCAGCACCCGGTCCGATATAGACATCTTTTCCGATGATCACATTCCCAGTTACTGCCGCCTGCGGATGCACAAATGCAGAAGCGTGAATAACCGGCCGGAAACCATTAAATTCATAAACCATTTATTTCAGTAGTTTTTTCAACATAACAATGACACAGCCTGACCGGATTTTGTCCGTGATTTGCAGCATCGGTTTTATATTCCGTAATAACCCGGGAAACCCCATAGCTTTGCCAGTCAGCGCTCTTTTTCTTTCTCGAGCAAAAATACAACTGAAATGCTTGTACGAAGTTTATTTCCCCTTTTCAGCCTTTTTCTAGCGACATCCCTTTTCGCGCAGGACCAGATGTTTCAACAACTGACCTATCCGGTTAACCAGAATGGCAAAACACTGCAGTACCCATTTGCCGGCGGCCTTAATGCCCCGCAGTTTTCGGAAGCCGACCTGAATAACGACCAGATACCCGACTTGGTCGTCTTCGACCGCGCCGGAGATGTATTTCTGACCTTTTTGAACGAGGGCACCCCCAACACATCCAGCTACCGGTACGCACCTGAATTTGCCTGTAACTTCCCGCCATTACAGGACTATGTACTGCTGCGCGACTACAATCAGGACGGCGCCGCAGATATTTTCTGTGCCTCCCTGGGCCTGGGCACACAGGAAATGCAGGTTTTTAAGGGGTATTATGAAAATAATATGCTAAAGTTCTCGCCGTTCCTGTTCACCTACCCGGGCTGTGCCAGTTGCGTGCCGGAATATATCTACTACCCTTCTGTGCTTCCCGGATTTTGGAATAACCTGTTTATCGCCGATACCGACATACCTGCGGTGGACGACGTAGATGGCGACGGTGACCTGGATATAATAACGTTTGACGGCGCTGCCGGCGGTCATGTCTGGCTGGTCCAGAATATGTCGGTGGAAAAAGGCTTCGGACTGGACAGCCTGCATTTTGAAGTAACCGACCGCTGCTGGGGCCTTTTTTATGAAAGCGGGTTGCTGGCCTGCGAATGTGACCTGAGCCCGGGACAGGACTCCTGTGTAAACGGGTTTTCCGGCCCGCCGGTAGTGGACGACCGCGACGACACCCGACACCCTGGCTCCACCGTTATGACATACGACCAGGAGGGCGATGGCGATATGGAATTAGTACTCGGCGATATTTCCTTCAGCTGCCTGAACCAGCTGGTCAATGGCGGCACCAAGGACTTTGCCTGGATGACCGAGCAGGACAATCAGTTTCCCCGGTATGACACGCCGGTGGACATTGTCATTTTCCCGGCGGCCTTTTATCTCGACCTGAATAACGACGGTAAAAAAGACATGGTGGCTGCTCCGAACAACAAATTTGTCAATGAAGACCGCAACGGTGTCTGGTATTATCCCAATACTGCCACCACGGCACAGGACCATGTATTTGAATTGGAGACCAAGCGCTTCCTGGTCGGGGACATGGTTGATGCCGGCACCGCCACCCATCCGGTATTGGTGGATGTGAATGCCGACGGGCTGCTGGATATCGTAATTGGCAACTATGGTTATTTTACTCCGGGCATAGCCCAAAATGCGAGTTTGTACCTGTATCGAAACACCGGGACTGCGATGGCTCCGGAGTTCACCCTGATCGACTCGGACTGGCAGGGTCTATCTGAATTTGCGCCCAACGACTACGACTTCTGCCCCACCTTTGGCGATCTGGACAACGACCAAGACCTGGATATGCTGGTGGGAAGTAATGGCGGAGCACTCTACTATTACCGCAACACTGCCGGCGCAGGCAACCCCATGCAATTTGAGCGGGACTTCAATATTATGTGGGTCACTATGGATATCGGCTCGTATTCCACCCCGGCTATCGTCGACCTGGACAGTGACGGGCTTAAGGATATCGTTGTTGGGGAGCGCACCGGCGAACTGAATTTCTTTAAAAACATCGGAGCGCCCGACAACCCCATTTTCAACTCTTCCCCTACCCTCACCAAACTGGGCGCCGTCGATACACGGGTACAGTTTTCGGATATCGGATTCAGTACACCCGTATTCCTGGAGGAACAGAATGGTGCAATTTTCCTGGTCACCGGCACGCAGGAAGGACACCTGGAGGCCTATACGAATATTGTTGCCTCCCAGGACCCCTATGCCGTGGTATCGGAAAAATGGGGGAATGTGGATGTCGGCAATCGCAGCGCACCGACGTTTGGCGACTTGGATAAGGATGGTAAACTGGAAATGGTGGTGGGCAACCTTCGGGGTGGTCTGATGGTTTTCCGCACTGAAATGGCCGACTGTACGACATCTACCAGTACTGCAGTCAAACCAACCGCACCGGAGCCACGCCTGTATCCGAATCCGGCTTCCAGTTGGGTACGGGTGGAGTGGCCGGCCCGGTATTCCGTTAATTGGCGGATCAGCAATGCCCTGGGGCAACTGGTCACCGCGGGAACTGCTCCGAACGGAAGTTTTACCATTCCGGTTAACGGCTGGCAGAGTGGTCTGTACTTTTTGGAGTTGCGTAGTGCGGATCAGGTGGCTGGCAAGACGATCATCATTGCCGATTAACTGTATTAATTACAGGTCAAAGCTGAAGCCTTTGGCCACGAAAGCTTCATACGTATCCCGGTCAAACTGATACAGTTTGGCCGGCCGGTGCGCCACACCCTCCTGGAGTTCATTGAGGTCCAGGAGCAGGTTCATTGACAGGATCTTTTTCCGGAAATTCCGCTTGTCCAACTTATCATCCAGAATGGCTTCGTAGAGCTGCTGAAGTTCGGTGAGGGTAAACTTGGGAGGCAGGAGTTCAAAACCGACAGGTGCTCTGCGCACCTTACGCTTGAGACTTTTAAGGCAGGTATCCAGGATCTCATTGTGGTCAAATGCCAGTTCACCGACTTCCGACACCGCATGCCAGCTCGCCGATTGTGCAAATGATGCGGGCGTCACCAAAAAATCACTGATCTTGATCAGCGAATAGTACGCGATCGTGATCACCCTTCCGAGCGGATGGCGGTTGACCGCACCAAATGCTTTGACCTGTTCCAGGTAAACATCGCGCAGGCCGGTCAGCTGTTCCAGGACGCGTTCGGCGGCAGTGTCCAGGTTTTCATTCGGGTATACCAGGTCGCCGGGCAATGCCCATTTACCCTTGAATGGCGCAGCGCCACGCTGGATAAGCAAAACCTTCAGGTCGCTCCCGTCAAAACCGAAGATAACATTGTCTACCGAAAACGCAGACTTGAAGAAGCTCTCGATCTCGCTCATACGTATGTATCCGTTGATCCCGGTCAAAATTACGGACTTATTGTTAAAACAACACCAATTTATCCGGGTAATCCCCGAGGGCTACTTTACATATTGGCCTTTTTTTTGCACTATTGTTTTTC
>SBHD01000406.1 GCA_006226345.1 Bacteroidota bacterium
CGCCGCATCGAACTCCTGCTCCCACACCAGATCGCGGGTGCGTTCGATAAGACTATCCACGACCGCAACAGCCGGTGTTGCCGGCTGGGCCATGACGGACATACCAATACCATACAGGAAAAAGGACAGCAGTGTAGTTTTCATTGGTTACGGGAATTGTCAGATTGATACTTAAATATAGAAAATGTTATCATTTGACAGGTAATTTTTTGGCATTTTTTCCCTGGAACAGGTGGCGCCATAATCCTAGGACGAGTTTGAGTCGTCCTATGACTATGCACCGCTGGTGTTATTGCCTGCCTGCAACCCATTCCGGTTTAGCCGCGTCCAACCATCCCAGACAACCTCCTGTTCCGCAATGCTTAATTTCTATCAGATCGTTAAAGACAACCTGCATTTCAACCGTTTCCAGTTCCGCGACACGGTCTGCCTGGAGTATACCTGCCCCATCGATGCCGAGCAGGTCGGCATCTTCTCCCGCAACGATTACCTCGTATATGTGCTGAGCGGCAAAAAAACCTACAAGACCGTAAACGGCGAATGGACCCTGGTGCCCGGCCAGACCCTCTACCTGAAAAAAGGCGCCGAAGTCATCCACCAATATTTTGACGACGCCTACTGCATGCTGGGCTTTTTCCTGTCGGACGAACTGATCCGCGAAACCTATGCGGAAATACGGGGTACCATGCAGTTGCCCAAAAGCGAAGACCCGCACTCCTTCACTGCCACACCGGTCGCCAACTCCGAATACCTCGAGGGCTTTTTCCATTCGATGCTCAATTATTTCCGCGGTAAAGACCGGCCCCCGGATCAGATCCTCGTACTCAAACTCAAAGAGCTGCTGATCACCCTGATGAGCTCCGATCCGCGCTTGACTGCCTACTTCAGCAGCCTGACCGAATCCGGCCGGCCCTCCCTGCAACAGATCATGGAAAAGAACTTCTGCTTCAACCTCCGGCTCGAAGACTACGCCGAACTGACCCACCGGAGCCTCTCTACGTTCAAGCGCGATTTCCAGCAGGTGTTCAACGAATCGCCAGGGAAATGGCTCCTCAAACGCCGGGTACACCACGCCGCCAACCTCATTGCCAACTCCGATCTGAACCTGACCCAGGTGGCCTTCGAATCTGGCTTCGAGGACCTTTCGCACTTCAGCCGCAGCTTCAAAAACCACATGGGATACAGCCCGTCCGAGTATAAAAAACACTGTTGATGAGCTGATTTTTCAAACTTGACCCGATCAGTCAACCATTTGAGCTTTTGAGCAAAACCGCCCGTTCTAACCCCCTGCATCTTTGCATCATAACAAAGATGAAAGACAATGAAAACGCCATCCAATTATCAGACGACACTCCAAACACCGGCTACGACCGGGTTCACCCAAACGACCGAAAACAGCCCGAAACCCCAGGCATCTTTTCACATGCCGGACCGTGCGGCCCTCGTTACCCGGCCGTTTGGCCTGCTGACAGACACAGCGGCCGAAGCGATCGTACAGGGCATTGCGCCGGATCTGAGCCAGGTTTGCGCCGACCTGTATACAGCATTGGCAACAGCCGGCACATCGGCATCCGCCATACAGTTCATCTCCATCCTGAAAAACCTGCGCAACCCCGATCCGGCCGCCATGCGGCGGTTTATGAAAAACCCGCAAAGCCGGTATGTGCTCGTACAGAACGACCTGCTTAAAGTGGTGCTGATCCGCTGGGCGCCGGGTGAATACTCCGGTGTGCACGGACACGCGAAGGGCGGCTGTGTATTCAAGGTGCTGCAAGGCCGGGTGGAAGAAAAACGGTACGAGCCGGGCACGAAAACGCGGCCCCTTGCAGTAAGCCGGTTTACCAAAGGCGGTATGGCCTATATCGACGACGAAATGGCCTACCACGATGTCGGCAATCCGTATGACGCCATGGCGATCAGCCTGCACGCCTATACTCCGGGCATCCGGAAATAGAACCGCACGTCAAATACGTACATTATTCTTTACCACCATAAAAATTCAAATGTCATGTCAGACAAAAGAAAATTAGTGATCGTTATTACCCGCGGCCTCGATGATGAACGCTCTTCCGTAGCCTGGAGTATTGCCAACGGCGGCATCGGCGCCGGCCTCGATGTGTCCATTTTCCTCGTCAGTTCGGGAGTAGACTGGGTGCGCAAAGGCGCCGCCAACGCGGCACACCTCAACCCGCTGGATCCGCCAATGAAAGATATGATCCAGAACGTGATCGACAACGGCAGTACGGTAGGCGTATGCCCCCCCTGCGCCAAAATGCGGGGATACGAAGCGAGCGACCTGCTGGACGGTGTGACCATCATGGGTTCCATGGCAGCGGTCCACGCGCCGATCCTGGAAGGCGGAGCGGTACTGTCGTTCTGATCCGTCGCCAGTACATGCAAAAAACGGCCGGTTCCTGTGGGTGCAGGGGCGGCCGTTTTTTCGCTGAAACAAGCGTCCCTGAGTGGGTGAACACTTTTCAAATTTTTCTTTTCAAATTTCCAATTTCAAATTACAGGAACGTTCACGTGCGGTTCATTTGAAATTTGAAAAGAA
>SBHD01000333.1 GCA_006226345.1 Bacteroidota bacterium
GAGGGTTGGATGGTTTGGGGTTGTAGGGAAGACAACCTGATATTTCCCAATCAGCATATTGGTTATTTTCTTCTTACAACTGGAATTCTCTCTTCAACCCTCCAACCATCCAACCATCCAACCATCCAACCATCCAACCATCCAACCATCCAACCATCTAACCATCCAACATAGACATCAAAGTAGCTGACATAGTCAGCACACCGGTACGGATCGTCAGATCAGGATACGGGTTGAATTCTTCGTGGTGAAGGGGGGGCAGGAACCGGTTGGGCTGCCCGGTCTCGTCAAACGCATCGGGGTGCACGCTGCCCAGCCAACCCAGTGTGATCGGGATCCCGCCTTCCAAGCCATATGCAGAAAAGTCCTCTCCAAAAAGATAGGGCGGTTCTTCCCGGACCTTATCCGGTCCCAGCAAGGCCTCCCCGACCGCTTCCAGGCGACTTGCCACCTGGATGTCATTGAAAAGTGGCTTTATGATAAAAGGCCGCTCTGTAATTTTTGGGTACCGTTCCTCCGGCAAACCCGAGGCTGCTGCTTCAGCCCGGCAGATACGTTCTATGGCTGCTACTATTTGCCGGTACACCGGTATGGTCCGGCTGCGAAGGGTGAGCTTAAGTTCCACCTTTTCCGGGATAATACTGTGCTTCGTGCCGCCATGGATCGCACCGACTGTCAGTACTGCCGGCTCGGTGGGTGCGATCTCCCGAGAAACGATCGTCTGGAACCTGGTGACCAGGTGTGCAGCCAGCACGACCGGATCAATGCTGGTATGCGGATTACCGCCGTGCCCGCCGACTCCGAATACTTCAATATCGACAAACTGTGTGAGCGACATCGCCCAGCCTTTGGCGATACCGACCGTTCCGGCGGGCAAAGTCGGCGACACATGCCAGGCCAACGCGGCATCGGGTTGACCGAAGCGCTCGTACAACCGGCCTTCCTCCAGCATAATGGATGCACCGTTAAACCCTTCCTCTCCATCCTGGGCAACCAGCAACACAGTACCGGACCAATGGTCCCGCAGGTTCTGCAGGCACCGGCCGACAAAGGGCAGCATCGCACTGTGCATGGAATGCCCGCATTGGTGCCCTGCGGCTCCGTCAGTACAGCGCCAGGGCGCCGGCCGGCGGTCCGGGATCGGCAGTGCATCCATATCTGCCCGGTACAGGACAGTAGGCCCGGCGCCGTTTTTTAAGACCCCCACCACACCGGTACGCCCAACTCCTTCTGTCACTTCACAGCCCACCCGGCGAAGCTCAGCCGCTTGCCTTGCAGCCGTCCGGTGGCATTCCAGACCAATTTCCGGATGCTGGTTGTAATCGCAGAACAAATCAAAATAATACGGATAATGCGTCTCGATCAGTTGAAGCAATTCGGACCGGGCAGCAGAGGAGATCATATTTTCAGACATGTGGGTAACGAATGGATACGCCGGAAACCCGGGAATATATCGCGGGCAAGGGCAGGGTTCGGAACTTTACAACTAATTTAGCCCACAAAACTATTGATATGCGCGGTTTTCTGTCTATTTCTCTACTTCTATTGGCTGGCAGCATAATTGCCCAAGAGCCCGATTCCCTGATCGCCCGGATCGCTTTTGGCTCCTGCGGCCATGAAGATCAGCCACAGCCGATCCTGGATACCGTGCTGAAACACCACCCAGATCTGTTTATTTTTCTCGGTGACAATATCTATGGAGACACAAAAGATATGCAGGTGCTCCGGGACAAATACGCGCAGCTCGGAGCAAAGCCGGAATTCCAACGCCTGAAAGCCGGCACCAGGTTGTTGGCTACCTGGGACGACCACGACTATGGCTGGAATGACGCGGGCCGCCATTATCCGTTCAAAGCCGAATCCAAACAGATCTTCCTGGATTTCTGGGAGGAACCAGCCGGCTCTGACAGGTTCAACCACCCGGGGATCTATCATTCCTATATGTTTGAAGGGCTGGGCCGGCGCCTTCAACTGATCCTGCTCGACAACCGTACTTTCCGCGACAACCTGCGGTCTTACAAGGGAGAGCTAAAAGGCGACGGCCGTTTTTTCTATACCTTGGATTATTACCCACATGAAACCCCGGATTCCACCCTGCTCGGGGAAGAGCAATGGAAGTGGCTGGAACAGGAATTATGCAAGCCTGCCGATCTGCGCATTATCGGCTCCGGCACCCAGTTTGGGATCTCGTACAACGGTTATGAGGCCTGGGCCAACTTTCCGCATGAACGCCAGCGTATGCTAAACCTGATCCGGCAAACCGGGGCGAACGGCGTACTTTTCCTGACCGGGGATGTGCATTATGGTGAAATTTCCAAACTGGAGTCACCGGGCCTGTACCCGATTTACGATATCACGGCCAGCGGCATAACCTCTACCTGGTCCTTTGCCACGCCCAATACCAACCGAATCGAAGGGCCCGTCATGGACAACCATTTCGGTCTGCTTACGATCGACTGGTCAGATCCGGATCCGACCATTTCGATGGAGATCTATGACATCCGGAACAATCAGCGGGTGGAGTACCAGGTCCGATTAAGTGAACTCAGATCCGGGAAGAGCGGAGGTAACTGATAGTGCTCAGTAACAAGCAGGCCTGGAGCAGATCAACACTATTCCAAAATATCTGCCGCAGCCCTCCGACGCTACCTGTTCTTCTTGCATAATTCCCAACGCAACATTTTGTGATATGTTAAAAGCAATGAATACCCGGTACCGGTCCAGATCCAGGTGGATCAAATTAGGATGGATCACCCTGGTCTGGATTTGTATTTCTGTTTTTCAGTTTTTAAACGGATACGCCCTTTTATTGCAGCGGGAATGCCCTTTGGAAGGCCAGAGCGTGCTCCTGCCCTTTACCGGCAGTCTGCTTACGGGTTTATTGGCCGGGCTGTTTGGCGGATCCATCATCATTTTTCTTTGGGAGCGGTGGCTGCGCACCCGGCCGTATGGCTGGACCATAGTCAATATTTTCGTCACCTATTCCATCACCTACCTTGCAGTTTCCATTCCGACTAACCTGTACTATTTGGGCAATCAACTGAGACTTGCTCCCTGGGATAGCAGGGTCTGGGCTGTTATCTTCGAACGGTACACCAAACTGTGGGAGTTGCAAAGCTATTTTTTCTGGATGGTGGTGGTCCTGGCAACGCTGATTGTATTGCTGGTCAACGATAAATACGGGCCCGGGGTATTCCGCGATTTCCTGTTGGGAAAGTACTTCCATCCCAAACGGGAAGAGCGCATTTTTATGTTCCTGGACCTTCGTTCCTCCACCACCATTGCCGAGCAACTGGGTGAGGTCCGGTATTTTCAGTTCATAAAAGATGTCTTTCAAACAGCCACACCCTCGATCCTGGCCACCCGCGGTGAGATCTACCAATACGTGGGTGACGAGATCATTGTCAGCTGGAAAATGGATCGGGGCGTTGAGAACGCCAACTGCCTGCAATGTTTCTTCCTTGTCGGAGAAGCCATACGCTCTAAAAAACGGTATTTTGAGGAAGCGTACGGCATCCAGCCGGAATTTAAAGCCGGCCTGCACTACGGGCATGTGATGGCCGGAGAGATCGGAATAGTGAAACGCGACATTGCTTTTTCCGGAGATGTGTTGAACACAGCCGCACGCATACAATCCAAATGCAATGACCTCGGCGTGAATATTCTGCTTTCCAAACAATTGCTGGACCAGATCCATCCGGGCAGGCAGCGGTTCAGTCCTAGAGAACTCGGCCAGATCGAACTGCGGGGCAAAGCAGAGAAAGTGATCCTGGTAACAGTATAAGGCTCAGACCCTGGCACACCATAGAAGCACAAAAACAAGGATTCCCCGAACTTTACCTGGAGATTGATCCTGTCGGTATAGCTTTGCGGTATCAATTTCATTATTATTTATTACGCCCATGAGACGTTTCCTTTTGCATCAGACAGCATACCTGTTGTGTGTGCCATTATTTTTTTCATCATTACTACCGGTGCATACCTGGAAGGGCGACTGTCCGATCCGCACCAATGAGGACGCCGCCCCACTGATCTGGCGTGTCGAGGATCAGGCACTGGAGGCCCCGAATGCGCTGACAGTTACGGTGCAGGCAGCCGCTTTTGACGACCTGGCGGCCGTACAGTGTGCATTCCGGTTCGATACCAGCCGGCTGCAATTTGATAGTTTGAAAATCCTGCAGGCCCTGCCACTTGCTACCGGTGACTTTGGGTTGTTCGATATTGAGAATGGTGAAATACGCCTGGTTTGGGCCAGCGCAAACCAGGGATACAACCTGTCGCAGGACACTGCAGTGTTCCGCTTCCATTTTCAGGTGACGCAAACTGGTGGCATGCTCAGCGAGGCATTTGAACTCGATGACTTGATCCTGAATGGCCTTGCCTATACCAGTGCATTTGTAGAAAGCCCGGTGGAACTGGAGTTTTTCACGCTCACCAATACCAGTGACCAGAAAACTGCCGGTCCGCAGCTTAAACTTTACCAAAACCGGCCCAATCCTTTCCATAGCGGCACAACCATTGGCTTTTTTCTGCCGGATGCGGGTGTGGTCCGTTTCCGTGTCCTGAACCCAAGGGGCAGAGAACTGTTCCAAACCGGCGGCACCTACCAGGGCGGCTACCATGAAGTACACCTGCAGTATTCCGATCTGCAGACAAATGGAATTTTATGGTATGAGTTGGTCACGCCTTTTGGCTCCCGTGTGCGCAAAATGATGAAAAACGACCGGTGACCGGCAACAGCCCGGTCTGGCAACGGTGCTGCCGTCATGGGGAGAGTGGACAGAAAAAAAGGCCGTCACCAGAAGAGTAACGGCCTTGCTTCATACAATAGTACGGAAGTTGGTTCAGGATAGTACGCGTTTTCCTGGTATGGGCAAAACCGGATCCCGAAATGGTGCCATGTACCTGATCTGCACCTGGCCGGATTCCAGCCACTGGTTGAAAAACGCCCGGTCAATCGAGACCGGCACATGCACTGCCGGAAGCTTGACTTTGAGGTGTTGAGGGGTAGCCTCCAACACTTTTACCGATACGGGTTTTGTTTTCATATACCGGATAGTTTTGCTATTGATTGTATTCGTTGTTATACCTGCCTCGCGGATTCACCTTTATCTGTACGGCAACAGGGTTTAGAATAAGCCGGAGACAATGGCAAAAAGCAGCGCAGTGCAAAACCCCTGACGGGCAGCACTGGGCTTATGCATGTTTCACAGGATGATGGTTTGTGGAGCATCAGGTTAGCCCAAACGCATAATAATACGTGCCGGGAATGTCTTCATACACGCCTTCCAGCATTACTCCGCCCGCTGTATCTTCCAGCAACCGGACGAGTTCATCCACCGTTTTAACGGATTTGCCGTTGACCCGGGTGATGATAAACCCTTCACGCATGTTGGTACTGTTGCGGAGTTTGCCGGCAAACAGTTTTTTTACCTGGACGCCGCCTTGCAGACCCAGTTTTTTTGCCGTGCTGCCATTCAGGTCCTTCAATTCGGCACCGAGCAACTGCTGGATATTCTGGTGTTCTTTTTCCGCCAGCGTGGTAGCTCCTCCCGGATTGGTGAGCATCACGCTGATCGTCCTGGATTTCCCCGACCGGTCCACTTTGATCTGCACCTTATCGCCGGGCCGGTGGCGGGCGATCACTTCCTGGAGTTTGGGTGAACCGTCGATATCGACACCGTCGACAGACACGATGACATCACCAGGCTTAATGCCGGCGGCACCGGCAGCACTATTTTCCAGTAAGCTGTCCACATAGGCGCCGGACGTAACGCCAAGATCTTTTTCCTGCTTCAGGTTACCGTCCACTGTACGGATCATCACCCCCAGCACCCCGCGTTGCACAACACCATATTGCATGAGGTCCTCCACAACCTTTCCAACGATATTAGCCGGGATGGCAAAGCCATAGCCGGAGTAGGTTCCCGTCGGACTGGCTATGGCGGTATTGATACCGATAAGGCCACCATCGAGGTTAACCAATGCACCACCACTGTTCCCGGGGTTTATTGCAGCATCGGTCTGAATGAAGCTCTCTACGGCAAATTGCTCGCGCAGGATGTTGATATTACGGCCTTTGGCACTCACGATACCAGCCGTCACAGTAGATGTAAGGTTGAACGGATTACCAACAGCCAGCACCCACTCGCCAACCCGCACATCATCAGAGTTGACCAATGGCAACGTGGGCAGGTTTTTTTCCTTGATCTGGATCAGCGCCAGGTCGGTGCTGGGATCAGTACCGATCACCCGGGCCTTGTAGATCCGGTTATCGTGCAACGTTACTTCCAGGTCGGCAGCATCAGCTACCACGTGGTTATTGGTCACGATGTAACCATCCGGGCTGATGATCACACCACTTCCCGACCCGACGCGCAGTTGTGGCTGGCGGTTGGGCGTTTCTTCCCGGAAAAAGTACCGCGGACCAAAGAACTCCCGGAAGGGATCGTCTTGGAAGAGCTCATCCATAGGTCTCTGCCGGTTGTTGCCCGCCGTAAATGCCTGAGTCGACTTGATGTGGACCACAGCATCCATGACCTTACCCGCCACCTGGGTAAAATCGAGCGGTATAACATCGCCCTTGTCGTTTACAGTATACATGGCACGAGCAGCCGGTGTGCTGCTGACATGCTCGATGCGAATGGCTTTGTCGTTTTGAAAATGCTGGAATACGCCGAAGGTTGCAGCAGTCACAACGAAAGCAATGAGCGCTGACACCCAATACATTCTTTTGACAGTCATAATACAAAGTGTTTGTGGCTGGGGGAAGTGCCCGGGTGGATACCCGGGCCTGCCCCACAAGGCAATCACCTGCCGGTTGTGTCAAACCGTTCACCGTGCAGGCGCAGAGGCACAGGATAAAACACCCGGCATCTCTGCTCCCTTACGGTAATGCAGTTTGCCACATGGCAGACGGTGCCTACAGGACAGACACGGGTATGCTGGCACAGCCCCAACCGGTTTACTTGATAGTGATCGTCCGGGGCGGCAGAGTTTTGGCTTCTTCCCGTTTCGGGATCGCGATCCGGAGAACGCCGTTCTCGTAATTCGCTTCGATCTTCGAGACATCCACCACACTTTTAGGCAGGTGGAACGAGCGTTCGAAGGATTGATAACTGAACTCCCGCCGGGTATACCGGTCATCTGCTTTCAGTTCATCCCGGGTTTTCTTGTGGGAAGTGATCTTCAACACTTCATGATCCAGTTCGATCTGGAAGTCTTTCTTGGTCATGCCCGGGGCTGCCATTTCAACAGCAAATCTGTCGTGGGATTCCACAATGTTCACCGCCGGGATAGTCGTGTTTGTGTTGGAGAAGTTGCGCATATCCCAGTCAAAGAAATCTTTGGTCAGAAAGTCGTCGAACAGACGCGGGAATGCGGGAAAGAGGACAGCATTTCGCTTAACCAGAGTCATAATTACCTCGCTTTTTAAAAGTTAAACAATTGCCTACGGTTGTAAAAAATCGCAAACGGTCAAAAGCACGGTATCTACAAAACCGATTTTGTAAATATCTGACCATTACCCTATCAAACTGGATGCCAGCCGGTTACATCCTGAAAATTTTTCAGGCGGGTTAAAAATTCTTTAACGAATTCTGCAAAAATGTCAGATTTTCCCAAAGACCAACCGCCTTCAGCACCTCCTGGCAGCAGGCTGTATATATAATAATGTCAGGTCATCGCCCCAGAAACTGTCCGATCGCCTCCACCAACATACCAAAGGGAACCACCTCCAGTTCCCGGTGCTGATGCGTCAGTTGGCGGGAGTATCGCGCCATTTCCTGCAACACCGGTTGTGCTTCTTCAAGGAACAGCCGCTTTCTGAAATGCACGCGAGGCAACCGACTCAGCAACCGGATCATAAGTCCGGACCGCTCGGCACCAGGCAGGCGCAGGTATCGGCTGCGATACCGGGCCAGGGCGCTCAACCGCTCCAGCATATCGTCTTCGCGCTCTTCCAGTAACAACAGGAGGGTAATGGCAATTTGAACGGCCACGTTCATACCGGTTTTGTCCCGGCTCAGACCGGCTGTCTGGTTAGCAAACCGGCCGCTGCGATAGACGGGCAGGAGATCAACCGGCCATTCCTGCCCCCGCAACCGGTACAGAATAAACAGATAGGCCCCCAATACCTGCCATTGTTCGCGCAGTTCCGGAGGCAGCCCTGAAAAGCGCCGGTGTAAAAAGACCGTATGCAGGATATCCAAAGCCTGAGCGGCGTGATCCGTATGCACAGCCAGATAAAAATACCGCTCGTAAGCCCGGAAAAAAGGGGCCGCCCCGTTTTCGGTATGGTCCAGGCTGGCCAGGGCGGAGACCTCCCCGTCCGCATACTGGTTGAGGAGCAGGCAGGCCAGCACACGGTAACCATGGCATTCAGTCAGGGCTTCATACGCCGGGTAAGGCCGGTTTTCAAACCAGGAGACTGCAGCATCGAAATTAGCCAGGGCAGCGGTTGGCATACCAGATTCCAGTTGGCAGTAACCCCGCGCGAGGTAGTAGTACAGGTGAAACAATACCGACGGCACCTGGCCGGCCAGCGGAGCCACCTCCTCCAACCAGCACATGGTTTGCTGCAACCGGATGCGGTGTTCAGCCAGGGGTAACCGGGCTGAACGTTGCAGGCCTTGCCAGTGGACTGTAGCAGATTCCTCCAGGTCGAGATAATGCCGGTATTGGAGATATTCTGCGCGGCAGGCATCATACCACCGGCCGCCGTCATCCGCCTGCAGGGCCAGAGTTTGTTGTATTCGAAGGGCCTCCACAACCACGGCCGGGCGGTCGTAGTCCCGGCCGCGGCGGTGTAAGCGCCTGGCCAATGCCCCGGGTGCATGCAAGTAGCCGCGCGCTTCCAGCAATTGAAGCAGGGCACCTTCGATAATACCCTCCAGGTGGTTTTTAACCGCTACATCTGCCCTGGCTTTTTCGGCATTGAAAAAAACCAGCATGCGCTGCAGGACCAACCGGAGCTGCCGGGCCTGTTTTTTATAGGTGGTCAGGCCCACGCCAGCAGCCCGGGCGGCTGCCGTATCGGTATGAAGTGGCTGCGCCCATATCGTGCGGTATAGTTGAAGGAGGGCCGGATCTTCCTTCGTCAGGAAGGCTACGATGGCATCGGCGCGCCAGGTGCTGGTTTTCAGGTAGTGGAGCAGATCGTTCAGTTCCCGGATCATAGCGAACAGCTTTAAAAGCAACACAAAGCGTTGCGGGCCTGCTCGGCAGAGACAACCGACAGAACCTGTTTACTGGCTGTTCAGGTAGCCCCGGGATGGCACGGAAGGATGGGAAAAGGCCGGAAGGTGGGACTGTCCTTTATAAGCTCAAACATACAAAACTGTCCACAAATCACACACGCAGCGCGACCGGAAACTTTGCCAGTATCTGCAGATTTTCAGGAAGTTAGAAGAGGACTATTAAAAAAAACACGTGCTGGTTTAGGCGACAGATGGTCTTGAGGCAGCGCGCGAATACCACGATGTTTGTTGGGGTAATTCGGACCATACGGAACAACAGCCCTTCATTTCGATCATTTGGTTTTGTTACCGTCAGGTTGCCGGCGCTTCACCCCCGGAGCAATCGTACTGACCTGGCATACTTTCGGCAACCCGGTAATTTTGGCAACCCGCCGTGACGCTCGTCCGGCGGGCTTTTTTTTGTTCCACTGCCAGCACCGCGACTGGCATAAAAAATATAAAAAATTAACTATCAGCACTTTACAACTCAGATGATTTCAATACTACTCATTCAAAACCGACGACAGTGTCCTATGTGGCAGGCCAGTAGCCGGCTACTTTTGTCCCAATGCTGGCAAGCAGGTTAATATCCGGAAACAGCGAACAGGACAGCAGGCCATCAGACCAATACTCCGTACTGACAAAAGTCAATTGCCCTAAACCGAACGGTTGCCGGCACCTGAAGGAGTTACCCGGAAAATCCTGAACCGAGTACGGGCGCGGAAGCCGAAAAGCGAACAGAGTAGGCTATGTATCAAATAGTATTGATCATGAAACACATGCTGCAGATTGCCGCGCTCCTGCTGGCGCTCCATTTACTGACTTCCCCCGCACAACTCTATTCTCAGGCCAGTGCCCGGTATTGGGATGACAACGTTGCCTTCCTTGACTTTCGGACCCGGACGGTGGACCAGCGCTCCTATGTACGCGAAATTCAGGTATTTGATTTTCTGAAGGAGGAGCGGCTGGATGCTAATTTCGGATTCGGGGAGGATCTGTTTTCCGACACTGGCGAAGGGTATGACGAACGCGCCGGTGACGGGATTTACACCTCCGCTAAAACGTACCCGCACACACCCGAGATCCCGTTCCAGTCCATCGGTAACGTACAGACGGCCATAGGACAGATCGTCGTGGACAAAGATTTCAAATATAAAAAGGAGCTGGAGCGCATATTTTCCAGCGGGGAAGGCAATTCTTCGGAACTGCGCATCGGCGCACCAACCATTGAGATCACTATCGATTGTGATGTAAGCCGGTGTTCGTGCGCCAACAATGACTGCAGCTGTCCGGCTTGCGAATGGGGTATTTCCACCTGGTGTATGGACTGGTCCAACTGTCACGTCAAAGCCGTGATTAAATGGTAAAACAGGATGGAACACATCCGGTGGTTTGAGGTGTGCGGCTGCAGCTGTTTTGCCTTAAGTTATTTACCTTGGTTTGCTAAAAAAGGAGCATAATACCTGTGCCGCATTCCCTCAAACCGTTTTTCTGTGCCACTTGAGTTAACCTAATGATGTAGCATTATGCAGCACTCCCGTTCGAACCCCGTTTATATTATCGGCGGCTTTATGATCATCGCAATTGCCCTGAAAAAAGACCTGATGGCCAGGGTCCTGGTCAATACTGGAATAGAGTCATTGGTCGCAGATCAGCTCAGTACCATATTTCATAACGGCCTGCTGATCGGATTCTCCATTTGGGCTATGCGGCGCCTTGGCCTGAACCGGCTAACACAGACGGGGATAACACCTGTACGGGATTGGCCGCTACTGATCTATCCTTTCGGGATTATGTTATTATTAGGCTTCGGAAACATGCAGGAAATGGCAAAAGTGTCGCCCGGGGTTTTGTTGTTGTTTTTCCTGGGTATGATGGCTATCGGGTTTTCAGAGGAGTATGCATTTCGCGGGTTCATTCAAACCTTTCTGATCGACCGTTTTCGCTCGCGCTGGGCAGTGCTGATTGCTGCCGCCTTGTTTGGGTTGGTCCACTTCATGAACCTGTTCCGGGCACCCGATAGTTTGGTCCCCATCAGCAAACAGGTATTATTCGCCACGGGCATTGGCGTCTATTTCGGCGCCCTGCTGCTTCGAACCAGAGCGCTTTGGATGATGGGAGTTTTCCATGGTATGTTGGATTTTATTTTCGGTAGCGATGAGATCACGGCAGTCACCGCAATGCCGGCACCGGTCACCCCTTCCCCGCAGGGCAGCGGTGGTATTGATCTGATCTATGTCTTCCCGGCTATCTTCCTGTTTACAGGTTGGTACCTGATAAAAGACATCCATTTTGAGCCGGTTGAAGACCAGCCGGAGTAGCCTGCATTCCGGCCCGGACATCTGGCAATTATAGTAACACTAAAAATCTGTTTTGATTTACACGCGCATACCCCCACCTGCACATGAGCAAGTCGCACCTATTTTTGGTCGGACTTGGTTTGCTGACAATATTGCTGTCGCCCGGTCCGCTCCAGGCTATTGCTTCACCCGGCGACAGTGCCCGGGTGCTACTGGATTGGCTACTGTTGGCAGAGGCAGATTTTAGTACCCTGCAACAAGCCTTCCGGGAATCGGCCGCCCCCAAACAACAACGCCTGAAGCACCTCAATACAGCGCTTGCCCAACCAGAGGCACGCCTTCCTGAAATTGGATATCCGTTACTGTTGGAAAAAATACAACTCGAAGAAGACTTGCGCATATTACATGAACAGGCGGACCTCCAACGCCTCCGCCTACGGTACCGGAAAAGCATAGACATGCTGAAATTGTTGTATGAAAAGATCCTGAGTATGGATCACCACTTCACCAGCCTCCGTACGAATCACCAGATCCTGCGGATCAGCAATCCACACACCTATCCGGAGTTTACAGGGATCCGCCGGCAACTGGAAGACCGGCTGCAAAGGCGCTTCCATTTTACCCTGCCGGCATTTATGGGTAGCAATCCCTACCTGTCTGCCATGTATTCGCTTGCCGGACTGGCCCTGGGCGGCGGCAACCGGCTGGAACAGGACCAAATGGAACGGCTATCTTGCATCCTCGACTTTACCGTACGCATGCACCAGGACCTGAATATTATCTACTACGAAACAGAATACCTCTGTGACGCCAACCTTACACTAAAAAAGGAATGCGAGGCCTTGTTCGCCGAATGCACACGGCAGGTCGGATATACCACTACCCTGCCCGATTGCCGGACGAGAGATAATTGGGAAACGCTGTATTCCCATTTGGAAACCTACATCGAAGCGGCCCTTCAGAACGATAGTGGCACAGAAATACAACACCTGAAAATGTATGCAAACCTGCAGTTTGCGATCGACCGGATCGTGCACTTCTTGGAGCAATACAGCGCATTCGTCAACCAGGGAAACGCGTATTATAAAAAGTTTGCCCGCATTATAGCCAATTATGACAACTTGCAGACCTGTGCATCGGCACTGCCCGCTTCCTTCCACCAATTAAAAGGTGATATTGATATCACGCTCCTCAAGTTCAACAGTGCTTATGCCCTGCCGGAAATTCAGGGTTCCAGATTGAAAGATTTACTCTATGGTATCGGGGATTAGCGGAATGCTGCTACCTTTGACATACTGTTTATGAAAGTCGTCATCCCCGTCGCCGGGGCCGGCACACGCCTTCGCCCCCATACATACACGCAACCCAAGCCGCTCATGCCAGTGGCCGGCAAGCCTATCATTTCTTTTATCATAGACAAACTCGCCGAAAGCGGTCTGACTGACTTTGTATTTGTCATCGGCTACCTGGGAGAAAAAGTACGCGACTATATTGAAGAAACTTATCCGCACCTGAATACGGAGTTCGTTTACCAGGAACACCGCGAGGGCTCGGGCCATGCAATCTGGTCGGCCCATCCGGCAATAGTACAGGAAGAACAGGTCTTTATTGCTTTCGGTGATGCGATCTTCAGTGCTGATCTCCAGCAAATGCTCGACTCCCCGCATTCCTGCATTGGCGTAAAAAAAGTAGATAATCCCCGTGAGTTTGGGGTGGCCGAGATCAATGAGCGGAATATGGTGACGCGGATGGTTGAAAAGCCCCGAATCCCAAAGTCTAATATGGCCATGGTCGGCCTGTACAAGATCCGGGAAGTTAAAGCCCTTTTACAGGCAATCGAACATATCATCCAGACCGAGCAGCGCACCTTTGGTGAATATCACCTGACGGATGCCCTCCAGCATATGCTGG
>SBHD01000069.1 GCA_006226345.1 Bacteroidota bacterium
CACTTCAGCAAAGGTGAACCCTGGGTGGAATTTATCGAAAGTGAACAGGCCGACCTGATCGTTTCCCTGATCACCGCCGGGTTCTTCTTTTTGCCTCTGCTCACCTCTGTCCTGCTCAACTGGCCCCGCCGGCGTTAAGGCATTCGGGTTGAAAACAATTTCTTCGAAATAGCATTATTACCTGCCTGTTTGACGACATCCCTTACCTTCGCCCGTCGCAACCCATAAAAACTATGGTACATTTCACCCGATACATATTGAAAAACGGCCTGCGCGTGCTGGTGCATGAGGACCGCAACACACCGCTGGCTGCCGTGAACGTCCTGTACCAGGTGGGGTCGCGGGATGAATCCCCCGAACGTACAGGGTTTGCACATTTGTTCGAGCACCTGATGTTTTCCGGCAGCCGCAACGCGCCGGATTTTGACGATCCGCTGCAACGGGCGGGTGGAGAAAACAATGCCTACACGACCAACGATTACACGACCTTTTACGAAATATTGCCCGTAGAGAACCTCGAAACGGCGCTTTGGCTGGAAAGTGACCGCATGCTTGCCCTGAAGATCACCAAAAAGAGCCTGAACGTGCAACGGCGGGTAGTGGTGGAAGAATTCAAGGAAACCTGCCTGAATGAACCGTACGGCGATGCCTGGCACCACCTGTCCGAACTCATGTACCACCAGCATCCTTACCGCTGGCCGGTTATCGGCCTGGTCCCCGAACATGTGGAAGATGCCACGATCGAGGAGGTTCGCGCCTTCTATCAAACCTGGTATACCCCCAATAATGCCGTGCTCTGCATAGCCGGCAACGTGGATACGGACGAAGCCCTGAAACTCGCAGACAAGTGGTTTGGCGATATCCCGAAAGGACCGGATGCCCACCGCCGCCTGCCGGCAGAACCTCCCCAGGCCGAACTGCAGCGGCGGGTCGTACACGCGAAGGTGCCGGTGCCGGCCATCTACCTGGCTTTTCGTACACCGCCCCGGCTGGATAAAGAATTTTATCCCGTTGATCTGTTGTCCGATGTACTGGCACAGGGGCAATCCTCCCGCCTGTACCACCGCCTGGTGAAAGAGCAACAACTGTTCTCCGGCATCGATGCCTATGTGACGGCTAACCTGGACCCCGGCCTGCTTATCATTGAAGGCAAACCCGCCGACGGAACAGACCCGGAAGTCGCCCTGGCAGCGATCTGGAAAGAACTGGAGGATCTGAAAACCACTCCAATCGATGCACGCGAACTGGCCAAGATCCAGCACCGGTTCGAAAGCACGGTGGTATTTTCAGAAACCAGCATCCTCAACAAAGCCCAGAACCTGGCCTTCTACGAAATGCTGGACCGCGCCGAATTGATGAACGAAGAAGTAGACCTCTACCAGTCTCTGACACCGCATGACCTGCATCACGCTGCCCAACAGTTGTTCCGGGAAAAGAATGCAGCGGTGCTGGTTTACCTGCCGCAGGCCTAGCGGTCTGCCCGCGGAACGCTATTAAAACCCGCCATCCGTCGAATTTCAGTAGGGCCCGGTACAAGACAAGGGTATTTTTATCCGGATTTGCCACACCTGTAAAAAGACCCTATGATGAAAAGCAAATTCCTGAACCTTGGCCTGATCCTGAGTTCCCTGATCGGCTACCTGAAATGGGGGACTGACCAAAGCATGTTCCTGTTTGAAGGCGAGCGTGATATTCTGGTCAAACTGTTCACCGATCCGGTTTCGGTGCTGCACCCCTTCGTTTTACTCCCCTTATTTGGACAAGTCCTGCTACTCGTGACATTGTTCCAAAAAGAACCGGGCATCCGGCTGACCTACATTGGTATGGCTTGTATTGGCATACTCCTGTTGTTGATCTTCCTGATCGGACTGATGAATATAGATCATCAGATCCTGCTTTCGGCAACGCCCTTTCTGGTGCTTTGCATATGGACGATCCGGCACCACCGAGCCCAAAAAGCACACCGGTAGTTTCCGGAGGCCGGACAGTTTTCCGCGCCCGCTACTCCGTATATTTGTGAATACCACTATCCAGTTGTGCCCGGCAGGCAATTCAGCCCTTTGAATGTTTCATATTAACCACCGGAAAGATGCAAGCCCGACCATTTACAACCAAAGCAACCGGACTACTCTTTATCCTCGCCATTGTCACCAGCCTCACCGGAGGCGGTATTCTGGAGTCTGTCATTACAGCACCGGATTACCTGCAGGCAGTGGCCGGGCACGAAAGCGAGTTATGGACCGGCGTATGGCTGGAAATCGTCAATGGAATTGCCGTCATCGGGATTGCCGTTCTGCTGTTTCCCATATTGAAACCGCACGGTGAGCGTATGGCATTGTGGTATCTGCTTTTCCGGATACTGGAAGCCGTGTTTTGCATTTTGGCGGCAGTGCTACCCATATGGTTGCTGGACCTGAGTCAGGCGTACGTCCAGGCCGTAGAGCCCGACACCATTCAAGCGGATCTATACGGCCAAACCCTGCTGAAAATGCGCACACACATGACCGGCATGCTCATCCCGTTCTTTTTCGGCATCAGTGCGTTATTGCTCTACTACCAGCTATACATGACCCGGCTCCTGCCCCGTTTTATTGCGCTCTGGGGGTTTGCCGGAGTTATTTTGATCCTGGCGTTAAACCTGATCCCGGCTCCTTTCCCCGGTGCGCTGTTTTTGGCCCTGCCCATTATATTAAATGAACTTTTTATAGGTGCCTGGTTGATCATCCGGGGATTCAGTACTACAACAAAAACCTAAAAGAGATAATTGAAACATGCATTTCGATCCCGATAAATACAAAGTCTATACCTGGAAGCACTGGATGTTGCTTCATTGGATCATCAATCCTGGTCTGGCCTTTAATGAGCTGGTACTGGGGCAACGCGTACCCAGGGTATCCCTGCTGGACAAAACATCTGAAAAGCCGCTGATCGAGCGGACGCTGATCCCGTGCCCGCATTGCGAAAAGTTACATGATGGCAGGACCTGGTCAACCCAGAACGGCACGGCTTTTCGGAACTGGTTCGGGCTCTATTGCCCGGCCTGCGGCGGCATTATTCCCTGCCTTACCAACGGATTGTCTTTCATATTGCTGGCCCTGACTGCCCCGCTGTGGTATGCATTCCGCGACCGGCTGAAAGCACGCTGGCTGGAAAAGCAACCGGCGCGATACCGGGACCTGGATGTTGCCTCTACTCCCAATCCCTACGAGGACCTGGGCTGGATCAGGATAGGCCTGGGCTGGGGGCTGTTCATGTATGTTTTCATGACCTTTATCCTGCCTTTCTTTTACGGGGAGGATTTATCTTGGAAACAGGCTGTGATTGGAGTACCTGTTTGGGCCATAGGGGGACTGTCGTTCGGTTATGCTATGAAGCGGCTTTTCGGTAAAAAAGAGAAGGTCCGTAGCCCAAATACGGAATAACCGTTATTGCGGCCCATTTATCCGCAAGGATGTTCCACCCGATTTGATACTTGGCCGGCCCGCATTTTATCTGTAGATTGCAACAGAAATTGTATCCCGCCTGACAACCGGTTTCGCCCTGTCCGACACGAATGTGTGTATTCACTGTTTTGGACAACCGGCATAATGCCGGTTGTCCACGACACAAATCCGGATACTATGGATTCCAATCAGGACCCGCTTCAGCAACTACTGGAAAAACTGGAAGCCCTGAAAAAGCAACAGGATGCTTTTTCAAGGGAGATCATCAGCCTGCGCATGGCAATTTACCGCATGCAGGATCAGCAGGCAGAGGAAAAGACCGGGGAACAACAGGTCCGGGAAAATTCCCCGGAGCCAGATGCCGTGAAGGAGGCGCAGGCCATTGAAACCGTCGTGTCGCCACCGGTTGAGCAGCAGCCGGCTCCGGAACCAGTACAACCCACGGCGCCAAAGATCCCGGTTGTGGAAAAGGAAGCAGGCGATCTGGAGCGGTTTATCGGTGAAAACCTGATCAGCAAGGTGGGCATTATCATTACGGTTCTGGGCGTAGCTATTGGCGCCAAATATGCCATTGATCACGACCTGATCAGTCCACTCACCCGAATTATCCTGGGGTACCTGGTGGGCGCCGGGCTGTTTGGGGTGGCGCTCCGGCTGAAAAAGCGGTATCACAATTTCAGTGCTGTGCTCCTGAGCGGCGCCGTTTCCATTGCGTATTTTATCACGTTTGCAGCGTTCAGCTTTTATAGCCTGGTGCCACAGGTCATGGCGTTTGGGCTTATGGTATTGTTTACCGTGCTGGCTGTTGGCGCCGCCATCTGGTACGACAGGGAAGTGATCGCACACCTGGGCCTGGTTGGCGCCTATGCGGTACCCTATTTGCTTGGGGATGAGTCCGGGCAGGTCAGCACCTTGCTGACCTACACGGCAATAATCAATGTGGGCATCCTGTTCATCGCTTTCCGCAGGTACTGGAAAAGCGTGTATTATTCAGCTTTCGGGATTACCTGGCTGATCTTTCTGAGCTGGTATCTGCTCGATTATGGCAATGCACAGTTTGGTCTGGGGATGAGTTTTCTGAGCATTTACTTCGTTTTGTTTTACAGTATTTTCCTCGGGTACAAAATTCTAAAGTTGGAAGCGTTCAAAGCCGACGACGTGGTGCTACTCCTGCTCAACTCCTTCCTCTTTTATGCCATCGGATACGATATGCTGGACCACCCGGATACCGGCCAGGGCCTGCTCGGTGCCTTTACACTGGGAAATGCATTGCTTCATTTCTTTGTGGCGATAACCATTTACCGGGTTCAAGGGGCTGACCGCAATCTATTTTTCCTGGTATCCGGATTGGCCCTGCTGTTCATTACCCTGTCCTTTCCGGTTCAACTGGATGGCAACTGGGTTACCCTGCTGTGGATCGGAGAGGCGGCGTTAGTATACTGGATCGGGCGTACCCGGCAGGCGCCGTTTTACGAACGGCTGGCATATCCGCTTTTTTACCTGGCGTTTTTCAGCCTGCTGCACGATTGGGGGATGGTATATAACGAGTACCGACCACATGGGGCCGAAACCTGGATCACGCCCGTATTCAATATCCATTTCCTGAGCAGCCTGCTGTTCATTGCTGCTACGGGATTTATTTTCCGGCTTCAGCAAAACAAGCTTTATCCGACGGCCTGCGATCCGGAAAAGGAGCTCTACCGGATCCTGCGGTACTCCGTCCCGGCCATTTTATTGTATGTGCTTTATTTTACGTTCCGGCTGGAGATTGCCAGTTACTGGGACCAGCACATTGCCAATGCCGGAGTTGTGATCCTTAACGCGGCGGAAACGACGTCCAGCCGGATCTGGCGTTCTGACCTGCTGGGATTTAAGACCATTTGGCTAGTCAATTACAGCCTCTTATTTACATCCTTACTGGTTTATTTCAACAATAAGAGATGGAAGGACCGGACACTGGGATACGTCAATCTGGGTCTGACGCTCCTGAACCTGGTGATTTTTCTGAGTATGGGTTTGTATATGCTGAGTGAGTTGCGTGAAAATTACCTGTCACCCCATCAGGCTCCCTACTACCAGCCCGGGATGATGAATATCGCTGTCCGGTACATTTCATTTGGTTTCCTGGCCCTGCTCCTTGGTACGACTTCCACCTATACCCGGCAGGAATTTATCCGGACAAATTTCAGACCAAGCTTTGACATTTTATTGCACCTGACACTATTGTGGGTGGCCAGTAGCGAACTGCTACACTGGATGGACATAGGTGGCGCAAACCAATCCTACAAACTGGGCCTGAGCATTCTTTGGGGCGTGTATGCATTATTACTCATAGTACTGGGCATCTGGAAAGGCCGGAAGTACCTGCGCATCAGCGCCATGGTGCTGTTCGGAGGGACGTTGCTTAAACTCTTTTTCTATGATATCGCCCATCTGGATACTATTGACAAAACCATTGTGTTTTTATCGCTGGGTATTTTACTGCTGATCATTTCGTTCTTGTATAACAAATACAAAGACATTATCGCGGGCAATGAAACGCGCCAGGAGGTGTAGACTTTCACACAGATGTGTCTTGAACAATTGTTATGCAAAAGTTAGTAGTGGAAACAGATACATGGATAAAACCAAAAAAGCAGTAGCCGTTTTCGAGGAATATGCCTCGGTTTATCAGGACAAGTTCATGGACCAGCAGGTCTATGCCGACACCTTTGATCTGTTCTGTGCGTTGGTCACGACGGAAAATCCGGCTGTTTTGGAACTGGCCTGTGGCCCGGGGAATATCACGAAATACCTGCTGGACAAACGTCCGGACCTACGCATCCTTGGCACTGACCTTTCTCCGGCCATGCTGGAACTGGCACAAGCGAACAATCCATCCGCCACATTTAAACAGCTGGACTGCCGGGATGCCGGTACCTGCTCCGGCCCCTTCGACGCGGTGGTCTTTGGTTTCGGCCTGCCGTATATCTCCCGGGAAGAAGCGGCCGACCTGATCCGGGATGTGGCCGGCATTCTGACACCGGGCGGGATCTTCTACCTGAGTACCATGGAGGGCGATTATGAAAAGTCAGGTTGGGAAGGACCCAGTTCAGGAGAGGGGCCGAAGGCATTTATTCATTACCACGAGGCCGATTATCTCACCAACACCTTACAGGAGAGTGGCTTCTCGATCCAGTTGCTGAGCCGGAAGCCGATACCACCTGAACTGCGGCGGCAGGCCATGGCCGACCTGATCCTGATAGCCCGGAAGGAAGGCCCGGGCACAACAAGATCAGTTTGACTGGTGATCCGGATACGCATATCGTTCCTGTTGCCGGTCATACCTTTGTTCAAATGTCTTTTATTATGCAGGACAGCCATAAACTTCGACTGATCAAGGTACTGCACACCCTGGTCTGGATTTTTTTTGTGACTGTGATCTTTTATGTCGTGTACAGTGGTTTTACCGGTCAGGTAAATACCCTCACCTGGATTGCCATTGGGTTGGTTTTGCTGGAAGGTTTGGTCCTGTTGGTATTCAGGATGTTCTGCCCACTCACCTTGTGGGCACGAAAATATTCCGACTCCAACCGGGATAATTTTGATATCTACCTGCCCAACTGGCTGGCACGGTACAACAAGGAGATCTTCACGACGATTTACCTGATCGGGGTGTTGAGTGTATTGTACCGGGTGTCGGGGTAAACCGCTTACACCGGCACTTCTGAAAACCCAGGGCCGAATAGTATACAGGCCGGAAAGCGCATGCTTTCCGGCCTGTATTAGAGCGTGTTTGAACCTTTCTAGTTCAGACGTTGCATTTCCTTCTTCACTTTCAGTTTTTTCATATTGGGCACTTTGTTCACCCGCTTCCACTGATCAAGTGAAATGACCCGCTGTCGCAAGGTGTTTTTTGCAGGTGTTTCGTGCATCAGGATATTCACTTCCGGAGTTGCAGCCGGATAATATTCGATCGGCAGCCTGCGGGCATCCTCCGTGTGTTGTAATCTGATGACAGTCGGACTGTAATGAACATAACAGCCTATCCCATTATTGGGCGACTCACCCTCCCGGCCTTGTGTATTAGTCCGGCATTGCGCCTTACTGATTAGGTATTGGCCTTTATGCCAAACCCATTTAGTATTATTAGAAGGCGTTCTGGCAGACAATTGCCCCAATTGAAGGGAGACCTCCTTGATTACTATACCATCCGGCATAGGAGGCAGGTCATCTCTGACTCCGGGAACTTTCATTCCATTAACTATTAATTTTTCCTCTAAAACACCGGTAAACCGGGTATTATCGCCACTCCCGAACTGATCGATAGCACAGGTGGTTTTCAAGGTAAGACCTCTGTCACCATTCAGCGTTAACATTCCAATGATACCAATGGAATGTTGGGTGCCGGCCATATCCCAATCCCCTCGTTCGTGTTTCAGCGGAAACAGCGTTCTCGAATTAAGTGTAACAACATATTCCGACTTAGGCATAAAAGCCTGATAGCGAACAGGCAACAACACATTTGCTCCATAGTCTCTCGCAGACATCGGGAACGGCGGTATCGGCCTGGTGCGATCCATAATTATCCTCCGGGTGGCATCTATCTCGGCGAACCTGTAGGAAATATCCCTGCTTTGTTTGCGTAACCGGTCCATATCCTTAGACCTGGTCTCGGGCTTGAACCGATATTCATCCGGATTGGAAACAATATAATCAATATTGTTCCGCATGTTGTAGTAGTCGATGTAATCATAATTCAGTTTGATCAGTGCAAAACGCCGGTCCAGATCAATGTCTGAATATATGGTTGCATACTCTTGGAAAATGGTATAGGGGCTCAGAATAACCCGGATTGGCACGCCTTCCGAAACCATCCGCTGCGGGAAATCATGTGCGATAGCATACATTTCTTCGATATCCCGTGGTGCCGAAGGCAGGCCAAGACCACCCTTACTCATATGGTATACTTTCATACGGTATTGCCTGGACAGTTGGTAAAAACGACTCTTGATACTTGCCGAAAAACTCGTACCGATTGAGAATGCGCTGAACTCCTCATCAAAGGCTCTTTTGTCCTCTTCGGATTTTGCTTCAAACTCTATAATACCATAGTATTCGCCACCGGTAACAAATCCATACACCAGGTGTGTACCATACATTTGGTGAAAAGTATTCAGGTCTCCATCCTCTAACACACTCCGTGCCTCAGCAGTAAGCTGCGGATCATTGACCAACAGGTCTTCTGAATTGATCACGGAGGAGCGTACAATGAAATACACGCTTTGTTGGTTGAACTTATGCTCTTCCAAAAAACGGGCATAGTAGGACCCTCCAAATAACAAGAAATCAGCTGATGCACTGATCTCAAACCCGAAAGCTTTTTCCAGGTCAAGGGAGTTCCGGATGTATAATAATTCTCCGATATTCTGTAACTGTCCGCCCGGATAGACATCATGTTCGGTATCTGTGATAGGCACCCGGGGCATCCCGCTTCCCTGGATCAGGTCGAATCCTTTTCCGATCCCGATCCCGAGTCCGCTGGTAAAATCAATGGTAGTTTGTTCATTTACCTGAGCGTCTGCCGGAAAGGAAACAAAAACCAATAGCAGCAAAACCAGGAACGGCTGAACAAGCCAATCGCTGTACTTAAATAATCGATTCATGGCAACTGTTTTTAGATTAGGAAAGAAACCGGATGATCTGCTGCCCCCTCAGCATTCATACAGTGGGTTTCAAGGATAAATTCTTATCACTGAAATTACAATGACAACAGTCAGCCAAGATTATGAAATCCTACAATTTTCGATTTAATCATTTAATAACCAGCGCATTGCTCCTTTCTAATACATTGCTACCCTTGTTGCATTAACCGAATATCATTCCAAAGGCCGATGTACCCGGACAACTGCCTTGTGCGGGAGAATTTGAGGGAATCTACTAAAGAAAGGATCGAAAAATTTGCTGCGTGGTAAAGAACCAGTGCAGCCTAATGGTGCAAAACAGGCAAAAGCACCTCCACCAGCGTACCGGTACGTTCGCCATTCGTTTTTTCACCCAGGTCGGTGATCTTGACGTATTGCGTACCCGGATTTTTGCGCAGCTGGTGCAGGAGTTTCAGGCGCTCCCGGGTGATCTCCATACCCCTGGAACGATGGGACTGAAAGGCCGGCTGGGCACTCTGTTTTTCTTTTCCCTTGTTGTACCCCACCCCGTCGTCTTCGATCAGGCAAAGCAGCATCTGTTCATCCTCGGAGAGATGGAACTCAATACGCAGCGAACCTTCCTGCCGGGGACGCAGGCCATGCTCAATGGCATTTTCCACGAATGGCTGCACGATCATGGTCGGAATGAGCAACTCGGAGGTATCCGTACCACGGGGCAGGACCACCTGGTATTGCAGCCGGTCGCGAAAACGCAGTTTGCGGTTGAGGTCGAGGTACCGGTTGAGGAATTCCACTTCCTGCTCCAGGGTCACCTCTTCCAGGTCAGAGTATTCGAGTGTATGCCGCATTAATTTGGCGAACCGGGCCAGGTAAGTTTCCGCTTCATCGTTGCGCCCCGAGGTGATCAGCCCCTGGATGGCATTCAGGGCGTTAAAAAGAAAATGCGGGTTCATTTGGGCGCGCAAGGCACGCAGTTGCAAACTGGCAACACGCAACTTAGCCATTTGGGCTTCCTGCCGGCTGCGCTCCAGGTTGTGGCGGGCCTCGATCTCCTGCCGCTCCCGGTCCCGGACCTGGCTGTAGTGTTTTTCGATCAGGGCTGTGGCATTGTGTTGCCACTTATACGCCCGTTCGAAATCCTTGCGTTCCTCACAAAGCTGGGCCAGGGCCTGGCAGATCTGAGCCAGGTGGTTGACATCGTGCCCCTCCTGCCCGTTTGCATAGGCCTGTTCAAAATGTTTTTCCGCCTGCTCCAGGTCACCCAACTGCAACAAGAGCTCCGCACGCCAGCTTTGAATTTTCGACAGGTTGGTAAAATCAGCTGGCTTGGACGGATTGGGGAATTGGGCACTGGCCTTGTCAAACAGGTCGACCGCCCGCTTGTTGTCATTTTCCAGTAATGCCAGGATGCCGAGGTTAGCCAGGGCATGGGCTTTGGCTTCCGGCTCTTCTTCTTCTGCCAGCCGCAGTACATTCTCGAAACACTCCGTGGCATGGCCGACGTCATTCTGTACCATTGCCGCCCGACCGGCGTTCAGGTAGTGCCACGGCAAACGGGGGCGCAGGTGATGCCGCTCAACCAGGGGCAAAACCCGCAAATACGCATCCAGGCTGTTGTCTTTTTCATCCAGCCGCTCGTAGAGGTCACCCAGGCCGCTGATCACCAGGGTCAGGATATAAAAATCCCGCAGGCTGGCATCTTCACCCATGCCCAACAGGATCCGCTCCGCCTCCTGCAGGTTGTCCAACGCCTGCCGGTGGTTGCCCAGGTGCAGGTGCAAAAAGCCTTCCCGGCAGGCCAGCAGTGCACGTAATTCGGGAATATCCTGTCCGGACAGGTACCTCCGGGCCCGGTCCAGGCAAAGCTGCACAGCCGGCCAGTCGCGCCGGTTCAGTTGTACAGCTGCGGTGTCCAGCCAGATCTCCGCCAGGGGCAACGGGTCGGCCAGGCTTTCCAAAATAGCAGTTGCCCGGGCAAAATGATCCAGGGAAGCGTCAAAATGCCGCCACTGGTTCTCCAGGAATGCCCGGTGCCGGTGATAGGCCAGCCGAATATCATACGGTGTCTGTGCTGAAATGGCAGCCTCCAGGGTATCCAGTGCTGCCTTGGCCTGATCAAAGTCCGTATAAGCCCAACGGGCGAGGCCCTCACATACGCGACGCAGGTGAGCGAGGTCTACGGGTTGTACAGATTGAACTTCAGGCATAGAGATCAACAGCAGCCAGATCCAACACAACAGGATAAGCGGATATGCAGGCCTCTGTAACTACAAAGGTACCAAGGATTTTTCCGACTTTTAACCCCGAACTTATGCTAAAGCCAGAGATTTAATTCCCCTGCCCCTGCTTTTTATCTGTATCTCATTGCTTGTCGCTACCTGCGAGTCATCCGTATCACCGTCAAAAAAGCCCAATCCTGTGTCACCCTCCGTTTTCAAACCTGAAGCATTTACCCCACCCCACCCTGAAAAAAAACCGGTAACGCTGCAATCTACATCGGGTGATATCCGTACCGACAATTATTACTGGCTCAACCAACGCGAAAACCCCGAAGTGATCGCCTACCTGGAAGCGGAAAACCGGTATGCCGACTCTGTATTGGCACCGGTGGCACAACTGCAGGAACATCTATTCGCCGAAATGAAAGCCCGCATCAAGCAGGATGACAACTCGGTCCCGTATTTTAAGAACGGATACTGGTATTACACCCGCTATGAAAACGGCCGGGAATACCCGATCCATTGCCGTAAGGACAAGACTCTGGAAGCACCGGAGGAAATACTACTTGATGTAAATGTATTGGCAGAAAACCAGGCCTATTGCCTGGCTACCGGGCTCACGGTAAGTCCGGACAACCTGCTGTTATTCTATGTGGTCGACTTCAGTGGCCGGAACCTGTTTGAGGGGCGTATACTGGACCTCCAAACGGGTGTGCAACTGGAAGATACGTTCACCGGCGTACTGGCCGGCGCTGCAGCCTGGTCGGCCGACAGCAAGTACCTGTTCTACGAGACCAAGGACCCGGTAACGCTGCGAACGGACAAGGTCTGGCGGCATCCGCTCGGCACAATCGGGGAACAGGACAGCCTGGTGCTGGAAGAAACAGATAAAACCCTCTACCTCTTCCTGAGCACCTCCAAGTCGGAGGCCTTTATCTTCCTGAACCACGGATATGTGCAGAACCAGGAAACTCATTTTATCCGTGCCGCCGCCCCCCTGGAGCAACCCCGGATGATCCGGCCCAAATCACCGGGCCTGTACTACGACGTCGAGCACAGGGGCGAGAAGTTCCTGATCCGGACCAATTGGAATGCCCGGAATTTCCGGCTCATGGAAACACCGGTAGACAAGCCCGAACCCGAAAACTGGACAGAATTCCTTCCGCACCGGGCAGATGTACTGCTCGACGGGATCGAGGTGTTCAAGGACTACCTGGTCGCAGTGGAGCGCAAGGACGGGCTGAAACAACTGCGGGTGATCCGCTGGGTGGACAAAAGCGAACACTACCTCAACTTCGGCGAGCCGACTTTTACTGCCAGCCCTGGCATCAATCCTGAGTTCAGCAGCACAGTTTTGCGCTACCGGTTTTCCTCACTGAAAACGCCTGTGTCGGTTTTTGACTACAACATGGAGACACGGGAAAAGACCCTGCGCAAAACCGAGCCGGTATTGGGAGGGTTTAACCCCGGCAATTATGAAACGGCCTTTATATGGGCTGCTGCCCGCGACGGAAAAAAGGTGCCGGTTTCGCTGGTACACAAAAAGGGCCTGAAACGCGACAACAGCAATCCCTGTCTCCTGGTGGGATACGGCTCGTATGGCTTTGCCTATGACCCCGCTTTTCAACGGGATGCCCTGAGCCTCATCGATCGTGGTTTTGTGTTTGCGATCGCGCATATACGCGGCGGCACGGAAATGGGGTTTGGCTGGTACGACGATGGAAAAATGCTCCGGAAGATGAACACTTTCTATGACTTCATAGACTGCGGATCTGCCCTTTGCACCGAAAAGTATACCCACCCGGACCGGCTGTTCGGCAGCGGCCGGTCTGCCGGTGGGCTGCTGGTGGGGGCTGTAGCCAACCTGGCGCCGGACCAGTTTGCGGGATTGATCGCCGGTGTACCGTTTGTGGATGTGCTGACTACTATGAACGACCCGACTATTCCGCTCACCACGGGCGAATATTCCGAATGGGGCAATCCCGCTAACCCGGAAGAATATGCCTACATGAAGCAGTATTCACCGTATGACAATGTGCAGCAAAAGGCGTACCCCCACCTCTTGGTGCTCACGTCCTTTTCCGATTCCCAGGTGCAGTATTTCGAACCCGCAAAATGGGTGGCCAAACTCCGGGA
>SBHD01000269.1 GCA_006226345.1 Bacteroidota bacterium
AACGCCGTATGAAAACGAACCTGCTGTTGTGTATTATCCTGTTCCTGCTCTCAGGCACCCTCTCCGCCCAGGAGCGCGGCGTCACGCCATCAAACCATCAAACCATCCAGCCATCAAACCATCAAACCAACACCTACGCCGTCGTTATCGGCATTTCTGATTACCAGAACGACAGGATTCCCGACCTGAAATACGCACATAAGGACGCCGAAGCTTTCGCCAATTTTCTTCGCTCACCGGCAGGAGGCGGCCTGGATCAGGACCAATTGACCGTCCTGCTCAATGAACAGGCTACGGGAGGGCAGATGGTCAACGCGCTGACCTGGCTGATGGAGGTGGCGCAGGAAGGGGACAACATCATCATCTACTTCAGTGGGCACGGAGATGTGGAAACCCAGACCAAATTCAACTTTGGCTATTTGCTGAACTGGGACTCCCCGCCGGATACCTATATGGTGGGTGCTTTTAAGATCGCCGACCTGCAGGCGATCGTCGCCACACTAACGGAGGAAAATCTGGCGCGTGTCATTTTGATCACCGACGCCTGCCGTGCGGGCAAACTGGCGGGAAACGAGATCGGCGGCGCCCAGATCACCACGGCCAACCTGGCCAAGCAATTCTCCAACGAAATAAAGCTCCTCTCCTGTCAGCCCGACGAATACAGCATTGAAGGCGCACAATGGGGCGGCGGTCGCGGCGCATTCAGCTACCACCTGGTCAATGGCTTATACGGCATGGCCGACGCCGATCAGGACAACTCGGTTACTCTGCAGGAACTGGGGCGGTATCTGCAAGACCAGGTCAGTAAAGAGGTCGCACCGGAAAATCAAATGCCCATGTTTATGGGCAATAACCGTACACAACTGTCCGCTGTGGATACCAGCCTGCTCCGGGATATCCGCCAATCCACCGAAAGCCAGATAAGGATATTTTCCTCCATCGATACCAAAGGCATGGAAGAGGACGTGTTGACGACGGTGGACTCCGCGACGCGGGCGCTTTATGCACAGTTCAAACACGCGCTGTCGGAGAAGCGGTTTTTATTTCCGGAAAACGACTGTGCCGAGGCCTATTACCTGCAGCTGATACAAGAATCCCGGATGGCCAGGCTGTTTTCCAGGATGCGCCGCAACTATGCCGCTGCGCTGCAGGACGATGCACAGCAACTCATAAATGCACGCCTGGAATCCAAGGATATCGCCTGTTTTATCTTTATTGACTATGCCCGGGAGACGATCGCTAAGATCCTGCATTACCCGGCATATTTAAAAAGAGCGGCAACATTGCTTGGGCCTGACCATTATATGTACCCGACCCTGATGGCGTACAGCCTGTATTTTGAAGGATATATCATTGAACAATATATTCGGATCGACCCGTCCAAATACAATGAACAGGCCATACTGGAAAAGTATACCACCGCCCTGAAATACAATCCGGATAATCCGCTGGTATTGCTGCATTTAGGCTGGTTATATGGTGGTTCAAAACTGGGTCGTTCTGACCTCGCAGAGGAGTACTTTAATAAGGTTTTAACTGAAAATCCCAAGTGGGCATTTGCTTTTGAGGAATATGGCAGATACCTCTATGAGGATGCTGGCGCATTTGAAAAAAGTAAGATCGCACTGGACAAAGCCTATCAACTGGACTCCAATTCCGCCGGTATATTACTACACCTCGGCAGGTGGTATTATAAACTTGGAAATTATGAAGCGGCAGAAAAATACCTGAAAAAAATGGCAACCTTAATTCCGATAGACCACTGCGCCAATTGGGACTTGCTGTCTACTTACCGGTCACTCCATCAGCATGAAAAGGTAATAGAAATATCGCTGAAATACATCCAAGAGGACTCGACGAACCTCCTCCGGTATCTTCATTTGCAGGCGGCCTACCTGAGCCTCGGCCAATATGAACTGGCCCAAAAAACGCTGGACAAAGCGGCAGATATCATAACAGGCGACGGGCCACTCGATACCCTGCTACGAGAGCAGACCGGTATTTTGCACATGGTTACGGGCAACTTTGAAGCGGCCGATCAAGTCTTAATGGAATCGGTATCGAATAATCCGGACAATTTTTATGCCCTGCACCTTTTATATTATCTGCGCCGGCTGGAAGGCAAAACGCAGGAGTCCAGGCAGATCCTGGACAACCTGATGCGCACAGATTCAGTCCAACTGCTTGATTTGATGAGCCGGTCTGTCCGATCCGTTCAATGGGGGGATACGTCGAGTCTGTTTTTCCAAAAAACAACCGATTTCTTTCAGTTCATTACCGAGCAGTACCCGTATAATGCAACAGCACATGTTGAACTCGCCCTGGTGCTCGGCTATAAAGGAGAGGTGGACGCCGCCTATCAACACCTGGAAACGGCGTTAAGACTCGGTTTTGACCTCCGCCCTAAGCTCGAACAGCATATGCACCTTAAAGCGCTGCGGGAGCAAAAAGAACGCTGGGGTGCCCTCCTGAATAAATACTTCCCGGATAAAATGTAAAACCGCAAAATGTAAAAGTTAAAAG
>SBHD01000196.1 GCA_006226345.1 Bacteroidota bacterium
TGTCAGAAAAGTATATAGTTTTGCACCGCACTTTTTGAATTTGCATTTCTCCCAAACCGACAGGAACCATTAAATAGGAATATATATGTCAAGTCTGTTGATCCGCAATATCAAGAACCTGGTACAGGCCGAAACCACTCCCAGGCCGGTAGTCAAAGGTGCAGCTATGCAGGAACTGCCGCAAGTGGAAAATGCATTTTTACTGATTGAAAACGATCGGATCGCGGCCTTTGGTCCAATGGAAAAGTGTCCGGAACGCGCAGACAGTGTGGTGGATGCCACGGACCGTATGGTATTCCCGTCCTGGTGCGATTCGCATACACATATCGTTTTTGCTGCAAGCCGTGAAGAAGAATTTGTTGACCGGATCCGGGGCTTGAGTTATGAAGAAATTGCCGAGCGGGGCGGCGGGATCCTGAATTCTGCCCGGCGGCTCCAGCAAACCTCTGAAGATGCGCTCTTTGAAAGTGCCCGTCAACGGCTGGAAGAAGTGGTAGGTTTTGGGACAGGTGCGATAGAGATCAAAAGCGGGTATGGCCTGACCATAGAAAGCGAATTAAAAATGCTGCGGGTAATCCGGCGGCTGAAGGCCGTCAGCCCGATCCCGATCAAAGCCACATTTCTTGGAGCGCACGCCATACCAATGGAATATAAACAACGACGCCAGGAGTATGTGGATCTGGTTGTTCAGAAAATGTTACCCCAGGTTGCAGCCGAGGGGCTGGCGGACTATTGTGATGTGTTCTGCGACCGTGGATTTTTTACGGTGGAAGAAACCGAACGCATTCTGCAGGCTGGCTGGATGTATGGACTGAAGCCTAAAATACACGCCAATGAACTGGACTATTCCGGTGGTGTACAGGTGGGCGTCGCCAATCACGCTATCTCGGTAGATCACCTGGAGTACACCGGAGACGCCGAGATCGAAGCGCTGAAAAGTGGTCACACCCTTCCTACCCTTTTGCCAGCCTGTGCCTTCTTCCTCGGTATACCATATGGCCCTGCCCGAAAAATGATCGATGCCGGGCTTCCGGTTGTACTGGCTTCGGACTACAACCCGGGCTCTGCACCAATAGGCCGGATGGCTTTTATTGTGGCATTGGCCTGCATCAAAATGAAAATGTTGCCGGAAGAAGCAATCAATGCAGCTACGATCAACGGTGCACGCGCAATGGAACAGGAGGCCGAATACGGCAGCATTGCGATAGGGAAAAAAGCCAACGTGTTCATCACCAGGCCCATCCCCTCGATTGCCCACATACCCTATGCCTTCGGACTGGACCCCGTGGAAACGGTGATCGTTAACGGCAACATCTGGCACAAACCCGCTCCTCCCCTTGTCTGACAGGATAGCTAGAAGGAGAGGGCCCGCAAGACGATCTTCCACCAGTGAACTTACCAACATGGGCGGGCGGAGAAGCAATAAAGCCCGTTAAGGGTTCGTTTGTCCGCAATCTTTCCCATTTACCTGGTTTACGAATATTTATTCTGGTTTTGATATGTCAGGATGCGCGGCGTTTAACTAATTTTGCGTCCGCTTGCCGTGAAGCCACGGCATGAATTGGACATAATCCGTTCTTTTTATTGTTAAAAGTGCCCTGAAATACAGCAATTTAGGCAGGCATTGTATCTCTTTGCAACACAATCCCGTGCTGAACATATCCATTAACCATTGCAAATTTTCACGCATGCACAAACTTCTAATCCCTTTGCTCGTATGCCTAACGGCAACATTTGTACACGCCCAGGTTCCAAAGACAATTACTGTTAGCCCGAAAAACATCAAGGTTGCGCCCCAACAAAACGCGCCAGATGCAGCTTGTTCTGCCGGTACTTTTACAGTAGGGCAGTTTTCTGGTCAGAGTAACGACATTGATCTGGATACGATTTTCCTTTGCATGGGAGACTCGGTCCTGATCGATCACAATGGCGATACCATGTTCATGGATCCCGATCCGAGCACCCTTCCGGGCATCGCCTACGCTTTTTATCAATGCCCGCCTACCGCCACCGGCGATGAGATGGTTGTGCTTGCCGACCCCTGCCTTTGGCCAGGTGCTGCAGGTACAGGTTTTTGGGCGACGACCGGCAACAATGCTCCACCAAGTGGAGATCACTGGTTCTTTAACAACGGAAACCTGATCAACTCCACCACCTTTGGCATGGGTAATCCGGTGTTGATCCATTACGCACCAATCACAATCACGGATTATCTAAACGGAATGCTTGAGCCTGGTTGTGTGGATGTGAATATTAATGATGCCTTTGCGATTGTTTACCTGAAAGCGATCAGCCAAGACGGCATCAATACCAACTTCGGTGATGATTGTAAAGGCAAGTTCCGCCTCCGGGGTGGTTACCCGGAATGGAACCTCAACTCAACGTACACGGTAACGATTGCCCTGGCCAGCGATCCGAGTGTAAAGGCCCTGATCTACACGCCGCCGGCGCAGATGCGTCACAGTACGGATATCATCTTTTCCGTACCGCAACCCGGCACCTATACAGTAACGGTAGAAGATGGAAAAAGCTGCGGCCTTACCTTCCAGATGCAAATGAATAGCTGTACCAGTGCCGACAACGTGTCTATCGTGATGCCGGAAATGATTGCAGCACCTGGAACGCAGGTGTGTGTGCCAATCTCCATGACGAACTATTCCAATATTATCGGTTCTTCCTTCTCGCTTAGCTGGGATCCCACGGTTCTTTCGTATTCCGGTATCCAGAATCCGAACCCCTCGCTGGACCTGTTCACGGCAGCGAACAACCTGAATGACCTGAATGCAGCACAGGGCTTTCTGGGTATTATATATTCCGATTTTATCAATCCCAATGGCACATCTATTCCCAACGGGGAAACGTTTGTGGAAATATGTTTCGATGTGCTTGCCCCACTGGGTGAGTGCACACCGCTGGATATCACCAGTTTCCCCTCGCTGGTCACTATGGATGATGCCAACGGAAACCAGTTAGCGATCTCAGTGGATACCGGTGCCGTATGTGTGGACCTCATCCCCCTGATCGTAGACTTCTTTGTGAATACACCGAATTGCGACGGTACCGCCAGCATTGGTGCGATCATCTCCGGTGGCACCGCGCCATATGACGTATCCTGGAACTCTATCCCGGCCGGCACCTCCAATTTTGTATCTTCAAATGTAGCAGATACCATTTTTACCCTGCCGCTTGCAGAAGGCACCTGGGAGGTTTGTGTAACCGACCAAAACGGTTTTGGCCTCAGCGTTTGTGACACCCTGGATATTGATGTGCCCAGCCTGGGTGCTACTCTGGCTGTCATATCGCTGCCGTCTTGTAATGGTGGCGATGATGGTTCCCTCCGCGCTGATGTCACGGTGGATGGAGTGGTAATCCCGAACCCGGGCGCCAATTTCACCTACCTCTGGAATACCGTTCCGCCTCAAACCACGCAAACCATTTCCGATATTCCGGCAGGCAACTACAGTGTGACGGTAACGAATACCAATACCGGCTGTACCGCTATTGCTGCCGGCTCTTTGAGCCAGCCATCACAAATGATGCTGGATATTCAGGTCACCCCGGCTTCCTGTCAGGGTGTAGCGGATGGTCAAATCGTCACCACTGTTTCCGGTGGCACTCCCGGACCTGCAGGTGGTGAATATTCCTTTACCTGGGAATACTCACCCAATGTAAGCGGGACCCCGTTGTTCGCTGACGACTCCGGTGTTGGCAATCCGTTTATCATGAATGGCAAGCCGGCCGGTTACTATTTTGTGACGGTCACTGACGGAAATGCCTGCACATACGTACATCCGGTAGAAGTAGAGATCACAAACGCCCGGGAAGTTTCGGTAGACTTGCTAAACCTGTTTGATCCGACCTGTTTTGGTCTGGCAAATGGTTCCATTGAAATCGAAGTAAATGCTCAGCCGGCTTTCAACAACCCCTCCTTCCTGTTCTTCTGGAACAGTATTCCCCCGGGTGGACCATTCCCCCAAACCAACAATGGAAATATGTCCACCCTGTCCAGTCTGCCGGAAGGAACCTATGAAATCCTGGCCCTGGAAACCAATACCGGTTGTGCGGACACTGCCTCCTTTGTACTGACACAACCATTGGCGCTGACGCTTTCCACAACTTCGCAAAGTAACCCATCCTGTCAGTTCATGAATGATGGTTCTATTGTGGTAGTAGGAAGTGGCGGTACCGGTGGACCGAACTATACATTTACCTGGAATGCCGATCCTCCGGCCGGCCTGCCAACCGGACCTAACCAGCAGAATCTCGGCCCGGGTGTTTACACGGTTACGATGACGGATGCAAATAGCTGTTCGGATTCGCTAACAGTTGATCTGCCTCTGCCCCCTCCGCCGGCAATTACGAATATTGACTCCACCTCGGTGACCTGCGGCGCTGACGGTTGTCTTACCGTCACAGCTCCGACAGCCGTATCGTTCGCCTGGTCAACATTGAGTGGCCAGCCTATTGGCACTACAGCGCAAATATGTAACCTGCCCGGCGATACGTATGTAGTAGCGGTTACCGATGCACAGAGTTGTGTAAATTTTGACACGGTTTCGCTGGCTCCGGTGGTTCCGATGTTCTTTTCCGATACCCTGCTGACCCAACCTACCTGTAACGGCGGATGTGATGGCAGTATCGCTATTGAGTTAATGGGAGGCAATGCCGGTCCGGGCAACAGCTACAATTATCTGTGGGCTGGCGGACAAACCACTCCGGTTATTTTTGCCATCTGCGCAGGTACATATACGGTTACAGTAACTGACCTGGCTGGCTGTACTCTCGTTGGCACTTTTACCCTTGCAGATCCGCCTGGCATCGTACTTCAGTACAACAATATCACACCGGCAACCTGTCCGGGTGTGTGTGATGGCGGCGTAACAGTGGTATCCTATTATAATACGGTACCGCCTACACCGTCCAATTTTGACTTCATGTGGTCCGATGGCTCCGCAGACTCCGTTCGGGTGGACCTTTGCCCCGGGTTTAATGCTGTTACGGTTACAGACCCGGCCAACGGCTGTTTCCGGATCGATTCGATCGCGATCAGCAGCCCGCCGCCGTTCAATGTTCAGTTTGACACGATTCCGGTGACCTGCTTTGGTGGTGATGACGGGGAAGCCCGCGTAACCGTCAGTGGTGCAAACGGACAACCATTCACCTTCCTGTGGAGTAACGGCTCGACGATCAATACTGCCACAGGCCTGATGGCCGGTCAGGTAACGGTCGACATTTCAGACGTAAATGGTTGTACGGAAACTTTTGTAACGGAAATCCTCCAGCCGGATGAGATTGTTGTTACGCAAGACTTGCTAAACACCTCTAACATCCTTTGTTATGGTGACAATACGGGTATTCTGGCTGTTACCACTACTGGTGGCACACCGCAGTATACCTATCAGTGGGAAAGTGGCACCGGTATCATCGGAACTACCAACCCGATTGAAAATCTGGCGTCCGGTGCTTACTCGGTAACGGTTACGGATATGGTGGGCTGTACCGGCACCCTGCTCAATATAATCATGAGCGATCCGCCGGCAGTTCAGGGTATTTACCAGCCTTGGGAAGATATTGTATGCGCCGGGGATGAAACTACCCTGTTCATAGAATCAATCTCTGGCGGTTCGGGTTCCCCATACCAGTACAGCCTTGATTTCGGAGTCTTCCTAGATCCCAGCTTCCCGGTTAACATGAGCGGCGGAACACACTATATTACTTATATCGACCGCCTGGGCTGTGAATACACGGATACGATCTTCGTATCTGAGCCCGACCCGATCTTTGTAACCTTTGATCCGGCTGAAGTAGAGATTGAGTTAGGTGACTCCCTGCAATTATTGCCGATCATTACGGGAGCGGTTGTTGCAGACTTTGAATGGACACCTGCAGATCTGCTGTCTGATCCGGATACACTGGAACCATATACCACAACTTTCGAGTCGGAAACGTACACGATTGTGGTTTATGATGAGAACGGTTGTTCGGCAACCGGTTCTATTATTGTGAATATTGATCCGAACCGCAACGTATACGTGCCCAACGTCTTCATGCCTGGTAATCCGAAAGGGTTAAACGACCACTTCAATGTGTACGTCGGACGGGGCGTTGAAACCGTAAATTACATGCGGATATTCGACCGTTGGGGAAGCCTGTTATACGAGCGCGAATCCTTCTACCCGAACAATAACGATTTCGCAGAAGGCTGGGACGGTCGCTATAGAGGCAAGTATGTAGATCCGGGCGTATTTGTTTACGTGATCGAAGTTAAATTCCTCGATGGCCGCGTGCTCCTGTATCGCGGCGACGTGACGGTGCTCCGGTAAAGTCAGCTCAATTTATCTTGAGTTATAAAAAGAGCCAACGCTTTCGGGCGTTGGCTCTTTTGTTTATTAAACCCGGGAGGGAAAGGGGGTACCGCCTGTGGGCGGCCTTGCAGGTAAAGTATATCAGAGAATTTCTGGCCGGGGACAAAACATGCTCTTATGCACTTGCCAGTTCACAAGTCCGGATTTCCTCCAGATTTTTACATCCGGCCAGGCCCATAGTCAATTCAAGGTCAGCCATCCAGTTGGCCAGCAGGTCTGCCACACCTGCTTGTCCATCCAGTGCCAGGGCATAACAATACGGGCGTCCGATCCCTACAGCAGTTGCGCCCAACGCCAGGGCTTTGAATACATCTGCTCCTCCCCGGAAACCACTGTCTATCAACACCGGAACTTTTTGCCGGATAGCCTCTACTATGCCAGGAAGCGCTTCGATCGCACTAAGTGCACCATCAACCTGCCGCCCGCCATGGTTGGACACGTATACCGCATCTACGCCGTAATCCAGGGCTTTCCGGGCATCATCAGGGTGCAGGACACCTTTAAGAATGATAGGCAGGTCAGTATGTTTTCGCAGAAAAGGCAGATCCTTCCAGGTAATGTTAGGCCTGGAATAAATACGGATAAACGTGCGCACCGCACGCAGGCCTGCGCCAGTCTTCAGATTTGTCCAGAAATTTCCGGGATGCCGGCGGGTAGCCTGGATCAGGGTCCGGATTGCCTCCAGGGTAATTTGAGGTTTGGCCTGTGGTACGGGGTCGGGTGTTTCCATGATTTGCTGAAAAACAGGATCGGAAGTATATTGAGCAATTCCCATTCCTTTCAGAAACGGCAGCGCGGCGAAGTCGATATCCCGCGCCCGCCAGCCGAGCATAGTGGTGTCCAGGGTCACGACAATACCTGTGCAGCCACAGGCTTTGGCCCGTTCCAGGAAGCTGACCACCAGATCGTCGGACTGGCTCCAATACAACTGAAAAAAACGGGGCGTATTACCCATTACAGCCGCCGTCTCTTCCATAGGAAAAGAAGCCTGATTGGAAAACACGTATGGCACACCTAAAGATCCAGCAGCGGCAGCAACAGCCCGGTCAGCGCTGGGATGGGCCATTTCCAGTACACCGATCGGCGCCAAAAATAAAGGCGCAGGCAACGTATGGCCCAGCAGTGTGGTGGATATATCGCGCATGCTCACATCACGCAGCATCCGGGGAATGATCTTCCAACGGTTAAAGCCAGAGTGGTTAGCAACCATTGTCTGCTCCTGCCCAGCTCCACCGGCAATGTAGGCCCAAGCCTCCGGCTTCATCTGTAATCTGGCCTTGCCGGCCAGCAATACAGGATCAGCGGGAATAACCGGCCGGATCCCGGCCGCGCCACGAATAAAAATCTCACGTTGCCGTTCAACAGCGGTAATTTTTCGCATGGGAAAATCCAAAAACCTGGTTTAAAAACGTTACTTAATTGAATATGCGCCAATAGAATCGGCGCTCATGCTCTAAGCACCTGAAATTCAATGTTTTGCCCACCCCTCTTGTTATACCTTGACGGGTGCATTACCTTTGTCATAAATCTTAACAACAAAACTACAATATGATGCGCCGAACCTTAATCCTTTTTGCCAGCGTACTTTTCCTGATCACAGGAACCCCTGTTGGCAGTTTTGCCCAGGATAGCCGAACCGAATACGGAAAATGCGGCTACTATGCCGATGCGCTTCATGGCCGTAAAACGGCCAGTGGCGAAAGATACGATAAAACTCTCCTTACCTGTGCCCACAAAACACTTCCATTTGGAACAAATATCCGGGTAACCCGACTGGACAATAGCAAATCCGTTGAGGTTCGGGTAAACGACCGTGGGCCTTATATCGATGGCTATATTGTAGATCTCTCCAGAAAAGCCGCCGAGACAATCGGACTGATACGGGATGGTGTTACCAAAGTTAAGGTGGAAATAGTACCAGCCACTACAACCACTACCAGCGCTACTCCCGTATCCTATAGCACAACGGCGTCAACAAGCACACAGAAATCCCTGCCGGCCAATTTGGAAACGGGATCACCTGCTGCTACCACCTCGAAGGTGTATTCAGCCTCTGAGGCAAAAGTTCAGTTGGTAAAACCGCAGCAAGCCAAGACGTCTCTTGCACCTGGTGTAAAACCAGTACAATACCAGACCCTTACCGATACCAAACCCGACCCGGAGCCTGCCCCTGTGGCGAATACCAACCAGGTATCCGAGCTGTATCAAATTCAGTTGAATCCGGTTCAGGGGCAGGGATATGGGCTTCAACTTGCAGTATTGACAAATACGGAAAACCTCTTTCAACAAGTTGCCAAACTGCAGGCAACCTGGCCGGGCAGAGTGGTGCTCAACCATGAAGAGGCCAACGGGTTTGCCACATACAAACTGATACTGGGCCCTTATGCCACCCGTAATGAGGCCCTCGCCCAGCAAAAAACAGCCAGTGCCAAAGGCTTCAAAAAAAGTTTTGTGGTAACCTTCCAGTGAAACTTTACTGGAGGGACCAAGGTCTCAGCATCAAAAAAGCCCGCCGGAAATGCATTCCAGCGGGCTTTTTTGATGCGCTGTTTTTCTCAGGCAGAAAAAGACGTGCCGCAACCACAGGTTGAGGTGGCATTCGGATTATTGAAGGTGAATCCACGATTGTCCAGCCCATTAATAAAATCGACCTCCATACCAATGAGGTAGATAGCATGTGCTTTATTCATAATCACCTTAATACCGGAAATCTCGAAAATATCATCATTTTCGTCCGGAGCGTCAAAACCAAGTATATAAGAAAATCCGGAACACCCACCGCCCTTGACGCCAACCCGGAGACCATATTCCGCCGGAATATCCTCCTGCTGCCGAATAAGGTTCAACTGATCCAACGCACCGTTTGTTAGTGAAATGGGTACAGTTGTAGTTTTTTCCTTGACAGATTCCATAGCCTTGCTGAGTGGTTTGCCGTAAAAATACGCACTTGTATTAAACTTAGTCTATTTAACATTAAAAATATACCACGGGTTCACCTGACACATCAATACCGTCGTATTTTAGAACGTAACTTAGATAAGGCGGACCGATCCCTGGCAGGCATTGCACTATCATCAGCACAAAGACACCAACAAGTTTAATTTTCATCCTCAATCTGCCGTAAGGTGCTTACCTTTGCCGCCCGTTTGAAAAACAATTAACTCGTTGATATTCTGGTCATGGAATTATTCTTTGAGCTCCTCCGATATACCGTTCCTGCGCTTATCGTCTTTTTTACTGCCTATTTTCTGCTGAAAGCTCTGCTGGATGAACGACAGCGCATAGACCGCATCCAGCTGCGGCAGGATGCCTTGAAGATCACGCTTCCCCTGCGGTTGCAGGCCTATGAGCGCCTCATCCTGCTGTGCGACCGCGTATCCATTCCAAATTCCCTGTTGCGCCTCCGCTCACCCCGGATGACCGTAGCCGAACTAAAAGGAGCGCTCATGCTCGGTATCAGCCAGGAGTTCGAACATAATACCTCTCAACAACTTTTCGTTTCCGATACCCTCTGGCAAATTATGCGGGTTGCCAAACAAACAACCCTGAACCTGATCACGCAAGCTGGTGAGGGACTGGATCCGGAGGCCAACGCCGATCAGCTCGTTGACCGGTTATTTGCCCTGCTGGATGAACAGGGCTCCCCTTCACCCCTGGAGACTGCAGCTGTTGCAATTCGTACGGAAGCCGGCCAGCTTTTTTAACAAATTGCCATAACGTACTGGTTTCGTTTAAGTTAAGTCATTTGTGTCGCTTAACAATACTTTTACGGGGTGCGACTTACACGCATATGCCGTACAAACCGAATTTCATTGCGTCATTACAATTGATGCATGTTTCTAATATGAAACAGATTTGGACATCCGTTAGGTCCTGAAAATCAATTGGTTCATTTCCGTATTCTTTACACTAAGCGGGTCATTTAAAAGGCAAATTACCTAAAATCGCTGCCATTTTTTATTTTAACAAAACGCCAAAACATGTATTTTTAAAACTATTTTTAGGCATTTTGTGAAATATTCATTCAAAAATCAGGCAATTTCCCATTTTGCGAACCTATGTAATTGATAATCAGCAGGGAAATAAATCTGATGAATTTAACGCACTCCCCTACCGCTCCGGGCCTAAAAATTTTTTTGTCGAAAAATCCCGGATTGGCTTTCTAGATTGAGAAAAAAATGAAAACTTTGTCTTCCTGCTAGATCGAAATACGACTTTTCGTAACGGTAACATTTCTGGAATTACTCCACACCAAATGCACCATTAAGGTATGACGAAGGACTGCCAAATGGTATGGGACAGTTGTCTGCGTATCATTAAGAAAAATGTAACTCCACAGAGTTACAAGACATGGTTCGAGCCGATCCGGCCCGTTCGACTGGAAAACGAAGAACTGACCATTCAGGTCCCCAATAAGTTTTTCTACGAATGGCTGGAGGAGCATTATGTGCAGCTCCTGAAAACGAGCATCCGGCAGGAACTCGGAGACCGGGGCCGGTTGCTGTACCATATAATGGATGGTGCCACTACCCCGGCTACGCAGACTCCGGATCCAGCAAGTGCCCATCCTTCTGCAGACAAGGACAATGAGCCGGTACCTGGAGTGTTTGATGCCGAGATGATCAAAAACCCATTCGTCATCCCCGGAATACGGCGTGTAAAGATCGATCCGCAGATCAATCCGAATTATCTTTTCGAAAATTTCATTGAAGGGGATTGCAACCGGCTCGCCCGTAACGCCGGAATGGCCGTTGCAAAAAAACCCGGAGGTACCGCTTTTAATCCGTTAGTGATCTTTGGCGATGTCGGTCTCGGAAAAACCCACCTGGCGCAAGCGATCGGAAATGAAGTCGTCAGCCGGTTCCAAAGCAAGATCGTTCTGTACGTTTCAGCAGAAAAATTCACCAACCAGATCATTCAGGCGATTAAGAATAATGCGGTAAACGATTTTGTGAATTTTTACCAGATGATCGATGTGCTGATCCTGGATGATATTCAATTCTTGTCCGGCAAACAGAAAACACAGGAGATCTTCTTCCATATTTTCAATCAACTGCACCAGAACGGTAAACAGATCATCCTGACCTCTGACCGGCCGCCCAAGGACCTGGAAGGTATTCAGGACCGGCTTATCTCCCGTTTTAAATGGGGCCTCAGCGCTGATCTGCAGGCGCCGGACCTGGAGACCCGTATGGCAATCCTGGGTGCGAAGATGGAGAAGGAAGGCGTGGACATCCCCAACGATGTCCTGGAGTTTATCTGTTATAATATCAAGAACAATATCCGCGAGCTGGAGGGCGTCATGATCAGTTTGCTGGCCCAGTCCACCCTGATCCGCCGGGATGTGGATATCGAGCTGGCCAAAGAGGTGATCCGGAATTTTGTGACCACCATCAATAAGGAGATCACCGTAGAATTCATCCAGGAACTTGTAGCCGAACACTTCAACGTGCCGGTGGAGCGCCTGCACCAGGAAACCCGTAAGCGCAACATCGTCATCGCCAGGCAGTTGTCCATGTTCCTGGCTAAAAAACTGACCAATAAATCGCTGAAAGCCATTGGCGAAACCTTTGGCGGACGCGACCACAGCACTGTGATTTACTCCTGTAAAGCCGTGCAGGATATGATGGATACGGATATGATTTTCCAGGACACTGTATCGGAGCTGGAAAAGAAGATCAAGCTCAGTCTGAACCACTAATGGACGTTCCTGTCAGGCCCGTTTTTTACCTTGGCCGGGAACTAAAAAGTTTTCAACTTTTGTTTGGCAAATAGCGACAAGAAGCAATACCTTTGCGTCCGCTTTTTAATTCAGCCAGGATGGGTGGGTGAGTGGCTGAAACCATCGGTTTGCTAAACCGACGTACGGGTAACCCCGTACCGCGGGTTCGAATCCCGCCCCATCCGCAAAGCCCGCACAGGCGGGCTTTATTTTTAAAATCGGGGTATAGCGCAGTCCGGCTAGCGCACCTGCTTTGGGAGCAGGGGGTCGCAGGTTCGAATCCTGCTACCCCGACAATCAAACCACGAAAAAAGGGTTGCAAGCACTGCTTGCAACCCTTTTCATATTGGATGATGTCTTACCGCACAATGGAAACATCTCCCTTCAGGAGCACTTTCTGTCCATTGATCAGCAACACCTCACCCCACCAGACAAACACGGCAGGATTGAGCCTTTCACCCTGATAAGTACCATCCCAACCATCCGTGGGATTGTTGGGTTTAAAGTTCTGCTTGGTCCAGATCTGCGTTCCCCAACGGTCGTAAACCTGCAGATCTACAATCTCTTCAATGCCCAAGTCACTGGTGTACAAGGTGAAATAGGCATTTTCCGGCAGTGACGGATCATCCGGCTGGATCACATTGGGCGCATAAATATCCGGCTTGGTTTTCACCCATATCTGCGTGCTCGCCGTCGCACTACACCCTTCTGCCGTATAAACGGTCAGGGTATACTGGGCATACCCCAACGGACTGGCCGTAGGCGTCAGCAACGACTGAATAGAAGATCCGGAGAAAGTCAGGTTATCCATAGGGGTCCAGGCCACCGAATCAATAGCACTAATCGGGAAGCTGGCAGCCAGTACCGGTTCCAACAGCAGGCTTTCACCTAATTGGATTGTGAAGGTCGGGGTCAACTCAACACCCGGCATCGGCGGTTCCGGGACATTCAGCGGCTCCTCCACTTCACATCCATTGACATCCTGAATGACCAGCGTATAATTCCCCGGGTTCAGGGTGCTGAAGGATTCCTGCGGCTGGAAACTTTGCCCGTTATTTACCGAATACAAGTACGGGCCGATACCGCCCAGCACCTGGTCAAAATTCACAATACCCAGTTGACCAAGACAGTTCGGGGGCGTCAGCGTAAAATCAAATCCGGTAGGTATATTCTGTTCTTCCAGTACCTGTACGCTGGCAGCGCTAGTGCATCCATTGTTGTTGTCCGTAACTAGCAAAGCATAGATGCCGGGAGTATTCACAACAG
>SBHD01000377.1 GCA_006226345.1 Bacteroidota bacterium
TCGCAGAACTACACGCTGGATCAAATACAATCGATGGTTTCCGGCCCAACTGGCCATTCCTCTTCTTCGAGGAGTTATTTCCTTAGCCGCTAACATTCGACTATACTTTAAAAAGCGCCATTCATCTACGGATGAATGGCGCTTTTTTTATTTATCTTGACGAAAAGATCTTTCCCGGTTGTAAACGCCCAACCCAACTTTAAGTAGATGGTGAATAGATGTAGAATACGCATACCGGGAACAAATAGCCAGGTTAGGTATTCACCTGACGGATCAGGATACGGTAAACTGATTCAGCAGCAAGGTCCCAGTTAAAACCAGTGCGTCTGTTCCGGCCTTTTTCCACCAAGCCGGACCTCAGGTCCGGATCGCGCAAGATTTGACGCATGGCCTCGGCCACAGCCATTTCGGACATGGGGTCGACCTGCAGTGCAGCGTCTCCGGCAACTTCAGAAAGAGCCGTGGTATTGGAGCAAACAACCGGGATCTCGCTGTGGAAGGCTTCCGCCACCGGAAGGCCGAACCCTTCACTTTGGGAGATATTGACCAGGGCTATCGCGGCCCCCATAAGTTGCTGCAATTCAGTGTCAGCCACATAACCCAGAAAGTGTATATCGGTCTTATTAAGGGCCTGCTCCCAAGCCGATCGTACCGCTCCTGTCTGCCAGGCAAAACGGCCGGCAAGCAACAACTTTACCGGCGTATCAGTCCGGGACCGGAAAAGGTCAAAACTCCGGATCAGACGTGGAATATTTTTACGGGGATGGATAGCCCCGGTATACAAAAAATAAGGCTGACCCGCAGCATAACGCTCCCGCACCTGTTGCTGCACCCGCTCTGCCAATGGACCAAAACCCTCGCGGCATCCGTTGTATACCACATGGATCTTTTTCGGTCGCACTCCGCCTACTTCCTCGATCTGCCTGGCCGTATATCCCGACACAGCAACCAAAGCCGCTGCTTTGTGCAAGAACCGAGGCAGGAAATAACGATAATAGTACCTAGGCCAGGCAGGCACCTGTTCCGGCTGCTGCAACGGGATCAGGTCATGCACGGTCATCACCGTTGGCACATGCGTACGCAGACTTAAGTAACTGTCCGGGGAAAAGAACACATCGGCTTTTTCTCTTTTCAGAACTCCGGGTAATGCCCATTCAAACCAGAGATACCATAACATCGGATGGCGGGCCGGCGGAAACACCACAACTGGTTTGACATTGTCAGCATAAACAAACGCCGGATCAAACTGCCGGTCAAATAAAAAAACGAACTCGTCTTCCGGATGGGCCAGCACCATTCGCCGGACTAACTCATGCGTATACCACCCCAGGCCCTCCAGTCTGCCGGACAACAGGAAACGGGTATTCACGGCAATACGCATAACGATAGAAACAGATGTTCAAAAAAGTGATGAATGTGGAAAACTTCCGGGATCAACTGTACCCCCGGAGAATCGTACGATCGTAATTTTGGGTTCCAAAAATGCCGATCTTTTTAAGGTTTTCAAAATTCCTGAAATGATCATGCCCCGGGGCATTCATTCCTCCAAACATTATAGCTGATCAAATATGCTCGATCTATCTGCAGCAAATCTACGCCGACTTGCCATTACCTGGGTCGGAAATAAAAACCGGTATGAAGGTATTAGCATTCCCAAGCAAACGCTCGTACCCGTGCATGATGTGGCACAGGAGTTGGTCATTAGTTCATTCCTAAAACCTTTTGAGAAAACAGCCGAATTTTTCTACTTCCATCATGAAGAAGATGTCAGCAACCACCAGGTTTACCAGAGTTGCATGAATATCTTCCAGGATCCGGAATCGCTGTCTGAGGAAGCCGGCAAACTGGCGCAGATGCTATACGAACACTGTGAAAACCCGAAAGTGCAGGGCGGTGAATTCTTAGTAGCCTATTTTGACGACCTGCTGCTGAGCGGGGAGCCAGCCAGTGCCATCGGTCTGTGGAAAATACAAACCAAAGACCCCTACCTGAAAGTCGAGCGCACCGCTGATTCTTTTACCCTGAATGTACTGGAAGGTATCGCTACCGGAAAACTCGAGACTGCCGCCCTGATCTTTAACCTCGATGAAGCGGACGGTTATCGCCTGTTCGCAGTAGATACCGTAACGAAGAAGGGCGAGCGTTCCTTCTGGAAAGATGCCTTCCTTCGTCTGCAACCGATCGAGGATAACTACTTCAACACCCGGCACTATATCAACCTGTCCGGTGAATTTATCCACGAACGCCTGCCGCATAAGTTTGGCCTTGACCGGGCAGATCAGCTGGATGCCCTGTACCGCTCCGGGCTGTACTTCAAGGAAAACGAACATTTTGAACTGGAAGATTTTGCCCAGACGCTTTTCCCGGAAGAGGACCAACAAGTGGCATTCAGGGAGTTCCGGGATGAATACACCCGTGCAAATGCGGTGCCGCTGGATGAAAAATTTGACATCAGCCCACCAGCAGTACGGAAAGAATTCAAAGTCCTGAAAAGCGTATTGAAGCTGGACAAGAATTTCCACATCTACGTACACGGGCGGCGCGACCTGATCGAACGCGGCTTCGACGAGGACAAAGGGAAAAAGTATTACAAAGTATATTTTGACGAAGAGGATTAATGCCTCCGGAAAACACCGAAAGGATCACATCTCCGCATTACCTGAATTTGCGGGCGATAACATGCCAGGTCTCCCCCGCCCCGACATCCGGATACACCAGTATGGTCTCGAACCCGACCCGCTCATGTGCCCGTAAGGAACGTGTATTACGCGCAGCCACTTCCGTGACTACAAAGTCAAAATTATCCCGGCAGACCTCTTCCAGTTTGCCATACAGGCCATCGAACACTCCCTGGCCGCGATAAGGGGCTGCCACGCAAACCTGCCCCATTGCGAACCAACGCTGTTCGCTTAAGGGTATGCCGTTCCAATTGAGTTGTTCGAGCCGTTCAAAAAACGGAATCAATACCGGAACGTCTCTTGCAAAGTCGCGCAGCATCACCAGGCAATATCCAGCCAGCACATCGCCATCCAGTGCGATAACCGAGGGATAGACTTCGTTCATACGACGCAAAACATCCGGCTCGTGGCGTACGGTTACAAAGCCCTGGCTACGCAGTGTGTCCGGATCCAGCTGACCGGGAAGATTAGCCGCCTGGAGCTGGAGTATTTTCTCAACATCCGCCAGGGATTGAACAGTAGTAAACCGGATATTCATAGTGCTTGTCGACTTAAGGCCTGGACGTCTTCAGCTGTCAGGCCATATAACGGAGGTGTTGCTATGCCCAACATATTCAGGTAAAGGTATAATTGCCCCCGGTGGTGTATTTCGTGTTCGGCAAGAAGCCGCAACCACTTCCAGCAGGTTACCGGATGTCCGGATGGGGTGTGTATCTTTTGCTGAAGATGATCGGGTGTAAGAGTATGCAATAGTTCAAGGGACTCCTGGTGCAGGGTATCCAGGTAGGCCAACACATCCGTTTTACCCGACGCAAGTACCGTTCCACAGCCCGCATACCTTGCCGGACGCCCCAATGCGGTTTCGACATACAGCCACCGTTCGATTGCCGCAATATGCCGGACCAGATCCCCCAGGGTAAATTTCCCAGGTTTATATGTCCATTCGATCTGCCCCTCCGGGATGAGGGCTGCCACCCGGGAGGTCCGTCCTCGTACTTTTCGATAGTAATCCAGGAATTCATCGATAGTATGTATGCGCATGGCCGTTTTTCTTCCAAATTTCCGAATTGTTTCCCTAATCTTTGCCCGTACCGGGTATTTCCGGCAGCAATTATTGAGTTTCCAAAAAATACTATGGCACTAATTTCACCACTACCATCCGACCACAACGAAGAAGTTGCAGCACTGGCCACCTTCTTTAACGAAACACTTGGGTTTTGTCCGAACAGCGTACTTACCATGCAACGCCGGCCAGCCATTGCCAAGGCATTTATTCAACTGAATAAAGCTGTAATGGCCAACGAAGGCCGGGTTACCAGCGACCTGAAGCGCCTGATCGGCTATCTGGCCAGTCTGACTGCAGGCTGCCAATACTGCCAGGCCCATACGATCCGCGCCGCCGAACGTTATGGTGCCGAACCGGATAAGATGACCTATATCTGGGAGTTTCGTACCCATCCTGCATTTTCTGAAGCCGAACGGGCTGCCCTGGAATTCGCAATAGCAGCCTCCACCATCCCCAACAGTGTGGATGACGCGGTTGCCGAAAAATTACGCCAATACTGGAATGAAGGGGAGATCGTTGAAATGCTCGGCGTTATAGCCCTTTTTGGTTATCTGAACCGCTGGAATGACAGCATGGGTACATCGCTTGAAGGACCTGCTGCGGAAAGCGGAGATCAATACCTCCGGTCAAGTGGCTGGACCGGTGGAAAACACCGACAAAAAGGCTAAGGTCAGGGTGTCTCCGGACGATCTTCCTCCAACCGGCAATACGTCAGTATCCAGTTGCCGCCCGTATCGATCTTCCACCCATCTGGAAAAACCCGCTGAAACGTCTGCTCAAAAAAATGTTCGGTAGCCCGCACGTTCTTATCTGTATTGTACAACCGGTTGTATAACAACAAGCCACCCGGATTCAGATGCTCGGCACAGGCCTGCAGGAAGTCGGAAGATTCAAAGGGTTCCGGAGTAAAGTCGTCTTCGAATATATCGATCACGATCAGATCGTATTTTCCCTCAGTCAGTTGTATAAATACAGCAGCATCGGCTGTAATAACCTCTACCGGACTCTCTAGCCGCGACAAGGTATACCGGCCGGCCAGTTCAGCAACAGTCTCGTCCCATTCGACAGCCGTATACCGATACTCCCGTTCATAAATCTTCTCCAGGATATACGGCACGCTTCCCAGGCCCAGCCCCAAAACGAGGGCCGTCCGAAACGGTCGATCTTCCAGATCCAGGGTGCCAAATGCTATGGTAAAATTGTGATACAGGTCGTCCCAGGAATAAATGGCATTCCCGCTCAGGAGTTGTAAACGCCCCCGATCCAGCATAACCCGAAGCTCCGGATTATGTGGAGAAGTGGCTTCCTCCAGGGTGACCGGGATAAGGTAAGAAAGCCACTTCTTCCAAATGGGGATCGATAACATGGCAGGGCGAACGGAATGGTTTGAATTTCAGGTGAAACACAGTTTCACCCTGCAGCACTAGTTATTTTTCTTCTTTTTGAGTGGGTTCCACTCCTCCAGTTTCTTCTTAACATCTTCGGTGGTCTTGTCTTGTTTCAAGATCTCTTCCGCCTTTTTTCCGGCTTCGTCGCCTACCTTCTTGGTCACCTCCTCATTGATCACCTTACCAGCTTCCTCCACTACCTTTTCCTTTGCCTCGTCTACTTTTTGCGAAGCTACATTTTTCACCGAATCGATGGCTTTTTGGGCTGTTTCAGTGGCTTGCTGCTTGGCTTTATCGAGCTCCTGGGAAGCCACATTCCGCAGCGAGTCACGAGCCTTATCCAAGGTCGCCTGTGCTGTAGCGGCAGCTTCATCCTTGATCGTCCGCTCACCATCGCTCGGCAGGATCTTGACCGCGACCTTGGGATTGGACAGGGTGCCGGTCAAGTCAAACCGGACATTGATATATTCACCCTGCGCGACATTGACCCCATACTTGGCGGCTTCACCGGAAAGCCAGTTCAAGCCACTGTTTGCCGCACTGCCCACACTGCTTTTCTCCAATGCCTTCCGGGGCGTTTTCGTCAGGATCTGATAGCTCATCTCACTGTTGAGGCCGTGCGAGCCACCAATCTGCATAGCTACATCCCGCATTTGCACATTAAAGGGCTGGACCGTGACCTTGCCGTCCTTGAGTTCAAACCAGTTCTTGGTATTCTGCAGCTCCAGCTTGTTCAGGTAACTGACATTTAGCCTGCTGCTAATCGTTTGCAGGGGTTTCAGGTTGTTGACCACTGCATTGATGGTCTCCAGGAACCCGGCAGCCGAAAGTGTCCCGAAATCCGGGATCATATCCTTCCCAAGCAGGCCGCTCATGGAGAGTGTAGTATTAAAACGCCCGTCAATGTATTGGGCAACCGGAGCGATCGTCTTCATCGTTACGAAGTTTTCAAAAGCATCCCGGAATCCCATGTTCTGGATCATCATATCCACATTGAACGCCGGTTTTGCCGGGTCCTGGGTATTGTATTCGCCAGCAAGCGCAAAAGCGCCGCCCAGCACCTCCGCAGTACAATCCTTCAGCATGGCGGCGCTGTTTTTGACGATGATCTGCCCATCCAGGTTCTGAAGGTCCATATCCGTATAACGGATGCGTTTAAAATCGGCGTTCAGGGTCATGTCGATATTTTCCGGCACCAGCAGGACTGACTCTACCGGTGCCTCTTCTGTGGTCGGCGTCGATTCGGTCATGAACGGATTAAGGTCAAAATAATCGGATTTCAGATTGACCACTCCGGACACCGATTGATCATCAAACATATAATCCCAGGCATTCAGGATACGCCCGTTGGCCTGAAGGTCGCTATCGCCGATCTTCATACCGAAATCATCGATTGTCATTTTGTTGGGCGTAAAGTTTCCCTGCAAACGCATATCCGACAAGGTGTAATCCTCGTAGACCAGTTTACCGATCGCTCCGTCAATGGTAAAGTCCCAGGCATCAAAAACCTTTTCGGTAGCTTCGGGACTGGCTGTTGGAACCTTGTCTGTATCTGTAGATTCCGGTTCCGTTGTCATCCATTCATTGGCATCAAAATAGCCCGAACGCATATTCAGGCTGCCGGTCATGGTTTTGTCGGTAGAAAAATAGGCCAGAATATTGTCAATACGCCCGGATGCCCGGATATCGCTCTTACCCAAACGGGCATCAAAGGACCGCAGATCGACATATTGAGGAGACAAGCTGGTGCTCAGGTGATTGATCTTCACAGTCGGCATGCCGGTGGTCCGGTAATTCATATTCTGGATATCGAAATTACCGGTCATTTGCACCTGTTCGTATTGTCCGGCATCAATCTGGTTCATGGAAGCCTTGGCCAGGATATCTGCCTTTATAATACCAGATAACTCCTGAACACCTTCCATCGGAAAAGCCTTTGACAGCTCACCCAGGTTCAGGGTTCCGGCGATCTTGGTATCCACGGTGGGATTGGTTTCCGGCGTTTTCAGGTTAAAATAACCCTGGATGGGATTATTCCCGATCCGCAGCCGGAAACTGGGTATATTGATCGTCATGGCATTCAGTGTGCTGGACGGGCTGTTAATTGAAGCATCCACCTGAATGTCAGAAATGCCCAGCGGCAGGCCGGGGTATTGGACATTCCCGTTATTCACCTTCAGGTCAATCTTAAATGCAGGGTAGCTGGTATCGTTGTAGGTCCCGCGCACCATACCGCCGAATTGGGCCGTACCTTCTGCTTTGACATCGTCAAAATCCTGGGTATAGGCACCGGGAACAACAGACAGCAGAGACTTGAAAGTGTTCTCCGGGCTGGCAAATTTCAGGTCCATGGTATAATCCGTATCATTAGGCATCTGAAACCACCCGTCCACCAGCACCTTCAGGGCATTTACTTTCAGGTCGTTTTCCTTGAACGTAAATTTCATGTTATCCATATCGGCATTCATCACGGCATCCCACACCGCATGGGCATTGCTCAGATACCGGACACCTTCATAATCGACAGTCAAAGCGTCGACTTCGGTTTTCATCACAAGATCGTAGATGTCAGCATCGAGATCGCCGGAGCCCTGATGGTTCAGTCCAGTCAGTTCAGTCCGAAAAGCCAGGCTGCGGTCATCATACAGTAATTCACCGTCCGAAATAGCGTAATTGTTGAGCCGAATTTTCCCGCCTCCTTCCGAAGTGGTGGAGGCAGTCCCCTCCGGTTCCGGTTTGGCTATGTCATAATTCGCACTTCCATCCTCCAGAATATAGACTTTGATCACTGGTTTATCCAGGTAAAATCCATTGACCACGATCTGATCACCAAACAAGGCAGACCACAAATCGATCGCCACATCCATTTCGGCACAGCGCAACAGTTTAACGCCTTCAAACTGTCCCGTTCCGGTAACCTCCAGGTCCTGCAGTCCGATGGCCAGTTCCGGGAAATGCCGGAAAAGAGACAGGCTGACCTCTTGAAAATCTACGGTTGCGGTCAAACTCTCATTGGCAGCCTGCTTGACCTGCGCTACTATTTCATCTTTAAATAGGAAAGGCAGGGCTGCCAATGCACCGATAAAAAGCACGACTACCACTGCTATTCCCAGAAGAACCTTTTTCATATTTATGTAGGGTTGATATATGCGGATTGGTTTAAATTCTATACTGTAAAGATGCAGGCTTGTTTCCGATTACATAAAGAATGATTCCTACATTTGGCACATGAATTATCATGTACATTTTTTGGATACGCAGGAGGACTTCAATAAAACGATGGATGCCATCTCAAAGTTTTCCTGGATTGGCTTTGATACCGAGTTTGTTGGCGAAAAAACCTATATTCCTGTCCTTTGTCTCATCCAGGTGGTGACCGAACAGGACATATACCTGATTGACACGCTGCAAATAAACGACTTGCAGCGCTTTCTTAACATTGTATCCAATCCAAATATATTAAAAATAACACATGCGGGAGACAACGACTACCGGTTGCTCTACTCCCTCTATGGCACCGTGCCTGTAAACACCTTTGACACCCAGATCGCTGCCGGCTTTGTTGGGTATAACTACCCTGCCGGTTTTGGAAAAATTGTCGAACGGGAGTTACGGGTCAACCTGGCTAAAAGCCATACAGTAGCGAATTGGGAAGCCCGACCTTTGGACCCCAAAGCGCTCGACTATGCCGTCGAGGACGTGAAGTATCTGCCTGCCCTGCATGACCAACTTACCGGAAATCTACAAAAGATGAATCGGGAGGACTGGGCCCGGGAAGAAAACCGGAAATGGGAAGAAGAGGATTTTTATATCGTGGATCCGTTTAAGGAGGTACTGGCCAATGACTACATACACCAACTTGATTTCAAGGCCAAAGTGTTTCTGGTACGGATCTATCATTGGAGACGGGAGAAAGCGGCAAAGCTGAATATACCCAAAGAGGCAGTATTACAAAACCGCCACATCAGTACGGTATTACGTGCGACCAAACATGGGCATAAGGCCTTTCAGGCTAACCGGACCATGCCGGAAGGGATCTGGAGAAAGTATATCAAAGAATGGCAGCAACTTTGGCAGGACAAGCCCACCCGCGATGAACTGGATTGGTTAAACGCACTGCCAGCACCGGCGCCGGACGATCCCGAGCATTCCTGGTCCATGGAGCTGGTCTATCATTTTGTCAAGCACCAGTGCCTGGAGCATGAGATCAGCGCAGCCTTGCTTTTGCCAAAAGGCGAATTCAATAAAATAAAATCGGATGGTGAGATCGATGCCTCCCTGCTTACCGGATGGCGCGCCACTTTACTAGGGGAAAACCTAGTAACATGGCTTCAAAAAAAAGAAAAAATTCAGGTCAACTGGAATAAGGATGGCTGCCAGTTAAATATGGGTTAGGCATCATGATGTTGCAAATTGACAAACTGAATGTTCGTTTTCACGGAAGACAAGGCACGGTCCAGGCTGTCCGGGATGCATCCCTTCATCTGGATCGCGGTGAAGTGCTCGGACTTGTCGGTGAATCCGGTTCAGGTAAGTCTGTTACAGCATTGTCGATTATGCAATTATTGCCCGGGATTGCAGAAGTATCTGGCGTGATCAGGTATACCCCTGACTTAGCAGGCTCAGAAACGGACTTGCTGCAAATTAAAGGCCCCGCTTTGCATAAGATCCGCGGGTCTGAGATCGGCATGATCTTCCAGGAACCCATGAGCGCGCTCAATCCGGTAATGCGATGCGGAGTTCAGATCACAGAGGCTGTCCGGTTACACCGCCAGTTAAGTATGGCCGAAGCCAAAACGGAGGCACGGGCATTGCTGGAAAAAGTCCGTATCACCGACCTGGATCGGACCATGCACGCTTATCCGCATGAACTCAGCGGGGGGCAAAAACAGCGTGTTCTGATCGCCATAGCTCTCGCGGGCAATCCATCCATACTACTGGCTGATGAACCAACCACTGCACTGGACGTGACCGTTCAAAAGTCCATTCTGCAATTGTTACGGGAATTAAGGGCTACAGAAAACCTGAGCATGGTGTTCATTAGCCACGACCTGGGTGTGATCCAGGAGGTTGCCGACCGGGTTGCAGTTATGTATCAGGGGGAGATCGTAGAAACCGGACCGGTTGAGCAGATCCTACAGGCGCCGCAGCATCCCTACACCCGTGGTTTGATCGCGTGCAGGCCTTCCCTGGAACGTCGGGTACTCAGGCTCCCAACCATAGAAGATTACCTTTCGGATCCGGAATTTGAAGCGGAGACCGTAACACCGGAAATCACCCAGAAAAAGCGATCCAGGCTATACGCGCCATCACCCATTCTAGAGGTAAAGGATGTTACTGTACAGTACTCGGTACGACAATATTTCTGGAATACAGCCGACCGATGGTCGACAGCAGTGGATAATGTCAGCTTCGAAGTATACCCCGGGGAAATATTCGGGCTTGCCGGTGAGTCCGGTTGCGGAAAAACAACACTTGGCCGTGTCATAAGCCAACTGCTCGCCCCAAAAGCAGGACAAATCCGGTACCGGCAGCTGGAATTGAATACCCTTCCTCCGGAGGAATTTACGCCGGTACGACGGGAGATCCAAATGGTCTTCCAGGATCCATACTCCGCACTCAATCCTCGTATGACCGTCGGGGAAGCCCTGATGGAGCCCCTGGAGGCATACGAGCTGTTGGCGTCTGCCCGGCAACGGAAGGAGCGCGTGGCAGAACTTCTGATCAAAGTGGGACTGGAACCCGACCATGCAGGTTTATACCCAAGTGCCTTTTCCGGTGGCCAACGCCAGCGGATCTGCCTGGCCCGGGCGCTGGCCCTTTATCCCAAATTACTGATTTGTGATGAAGTAGTTTCTGCCCTGGATGTCTCGGTACAAGCTGCGGTTCTGAACCTTTTACTGGACCTGCAGGAAGAATTCGGTTTGACGTACATATTTATTTCGCACGACCTGAGCGTCATAAAACAGATGTGCGACCGGGTAATGATCATGCGCAACGGAAGCCTGGAAGCGTTGGGATACCCGGAGACAGAACTGGGAAATCCTTCCAGTCCATACGTCCGCCAACTCATCGAAGCAATACCGGGGCAGATCGGTAGTTAGTGCCCGATTCTCTGGATTACAAAACAGCGCCGGCCAGCAGATGCTGGCCGGCGCTGTTTTGTATCATTAGCTCAGATCGATTCCCTGATCAATGGCATATAGCCACTTTATGGATCGCGACACCTTCTGCTGTCCGGATGGAAAGCAGGTAGGTACCGGAAGCCAGCGTCCCGACATTGAAGGTCAGTTGGCCTGCCTCAAAGTTGTCCAACTGCTGAATTTCCATAACCTTGCCCAGGCCATCCATCAACGAAACCATGGCGTTATCAGTAGTTCTACCAAAATCCAGATCGACCCGGAGCACGTCCGTTGCCGGATTTGGGTACATGCTGGCGTCTACTTCCAGTTGAGCAACTGGTCGGGTACCTGAACTCGGATCAAAGCCTTCCAACTGGAGCCGCTGAACGACAATAGCTCCGTTCCATCCGGAGAACCAGCCTCCAAGATATAATCCTGTGGTGGGGAAGTTAATGTAGTTTACATCGCCGGATGTGCTCAGACGGGGCATAATTCCAGTGCCTGCTGCAGTTCCATCATAAGCAATGGAAATGAAATACGGATGGTTAGGCTTCATATTGACTTTGAAGGTCCCCGGATTGTTCAGATCATCCAGGACCACATTAATCAGCGCATTAACACCCTCCGTGCCGCTCACCTGGTAAACCGCATACCCGACCAGTCCGCCCGCAAGATCGTCCCAGCTACCGGAACCATCATTGGAGATTTCCCAAACACCATCGTCATCGATATCTGCGTCATACAGGAAAATATTAATATCGTTTTCCCCTCCAAACGGATTCGGGACATAAATATCGGCGGCATTAACCAGGCCAAAAGTGGCATGCGTCGCCACAGCCCCGGACTCGTTGGTCAGACAAAGGGCACCATTCTGGAAAAACAAACCGGCATCCTGAAAGGCCTGGTCATTAGCGGCCCCGCCAGTTGTGAGCACCAGGTTGTCAGACGCAAAAGTGTAGTCCGTATGAGCGAACCCGGCAGAGATCGTATCCCGTGCACTGGTATAGACATCATTGGAGAACGTAACCTTAAATTCCCCTTTTACGGCAGGCGGAACATAAGCCGGGAAAAAAGTATACAGGTTGTCGACGCCGGATTCGGCCGAGTCTATTGTTGTATTCAATACGACCTTATTACCACCCGGTTCTTCAATTTCTGCTGTAAGCCCCACATTGTATAGTGTGGTCGGCTCACGATTGATAAATACCACCGCCAGATGGTCAAGTGTGTCCACTTGCGACACCGGAGTAGCATAATGATAGGCGGTAGCCGGGAATGTCATACTGGGAAAGCCGAAACACAGCTCAACGGTCTCACCATTCGCAAGTGCTCCATCAATATCTTCTGCCGTCTGCCGCTGAATAAAGATCGAAGGTATCGTGACCACATCAGCACTGTCTCCGCCCGACATGCCACCAAAGAACAGTGTATTATCGGCATTGCGTGCAAAACAGGCAGCATCGTATTGGTTGGTGTAATGATTGGCAACGATAACCGCTTTGGCACCGGCCTCCTGAGCATGATACACCTTCAGGCTGAAGTTACAGGCGCCCCGGCGAATAAGTGCGATCTTACCATCCAGGCTTCCGGCAGGCAATGGAGTGCAACCGATGGAGTCCGGCATTGCCCATACGACCTGCCCACAAAGTTCCTCTGTCACGCTCGGCCCATAGGTGGAGCCCACCCATCCACAATCGGAAAACGTATTGACCAGCAACTGTGCAATACTGGGCGGTGAGGTGATCTCCACGATAAAACCGTCATCATCTGTACCGGGATCACCTTGTGCCAGTACGGCATTATTACTGAAAAGGCAACTCAGCAGGAAGAACCCGAATGCAGCATATACACGTAGAATTTGCTTCATAACTCAATCTGATTTTTGAAAAAGTGGTGAATAAATGGTATTAAAGCACGGGGATGCAGCACCTCGGATGATTTATTTATCCAGGCGACAATCTCCTAAAACACTAATTTAAAACGTAAATGCTCAAACAGACCGGACGATCCCATCTTTGCCTAAAACTATCAAAAAAGCAGGCTGGAGCACGAAGCCCAGCCTGCTTTTGAAACATTTCACTGATGTGAAAAATA
>SBHD01000100.1 GCA_006226345.1 Bacteroidota bacterium
TCCAACCATCTATCCATCCAACCATCTATCCATCCAGTCCTCTAACCCTCCAATTCTTTCTCCAGCACAATTTTAAGCGTTCCATCTGAATCTTTATAGGTATGTACAATATCAAATCCATTTTGAAGATTAAGCAGCAACATCCCCTTCCATTGGTTCAGGGTTTTGGTTCGGATAGTGGCAAAGCCCTCCTGCCGGCACCAATGGTGTTGCGCATCGAGCAGTTGTTGAGCAATCCCCTGCCGGCGAAAGTCCGGCAATACACCGCCCAGCCAACTATAAAAAACAGCCGGCTCCTGGGCATAGCCTACTTTATATCCTGCCGGTTGCCCGTCGGCAAAAGCCACCAGCGCCAGCCCGCGGGCCGGCATGCGGGTTTCCCACTTCTGCAATAATGCCGGGCCGGCAGGTTGACCGAACACCGACTGATACAGATGAAAAACCAATGCCCGCTCAGCCGGCCCCAACGGTCCGGTCCAGGTTTCAATCCGGATATTCATGTTAGCGTATGTCTAAATTTAGCCCAATGGCAGGCCAATGAGCTAAATTTAGACATACACTTACTCTTTGGAGGTCGGCGCCTGTTTGGCCGGCATCACCTTCATATTGGGGTCTCGCATACGTGCACGGGTAGTGGTATTGTTTGCCCGCGATTTGGTCGGTATGGGCGCTGCAGAGTCATCGCCGCTGGTAGCCCCCGTTGCGCCACCGCCGGGTTGATCGGTTTGCGGCGCAGGTGCTCCGGGTTCCAGGCCCATCCGTTGCCGGATCGGCTTGGGTAGCGCTTGCTTGTGGACGGTAAACGAGAGCGTATTCAGGCGCATGTAAGCTTCTGAAACATATACATAGCCATTGCGGTCAGATATGTCACCCCAGGAGTTTTTTACAGCATAATAGATCCCGCCATTGGTTTCGTTCAGGATCCCGGTAATATGCATCAGGTGATCGTCCTGCGTGATACCCCGGTCAAACTGTTCCTGCCGGTAATCCTGCGTGACCACCCGCTCGGGCTCCCAGTAGGAGAAGGTATTGGCGATCGCCTCCCTGGACTTTGTCGACCAGTCCGCTTCCGGAACGATGGCCAGTCCGTAGCTGCGTGCACCAAAACCCGGGTTACTCGCATCAGCATCCCATTCCACGGTATAGCCTTGCTGGATCGAATGATTCAGGCAACGCATCATATCACCCAGGGGCATGTTGTAATACTGGCCGTTGGAGAAGTTATCCGGGATCTCGAGGATAAACTCCGTCCAGAACGGATGGTGGGTAAAAGACGTAATGGTCACATACTCTTTTGGGTTCAGGCCGAGGTAATCGCGGAAAGAGGTTGGCGTAAACTGTATATTATTATAGGTAAACGTGATCGGTACCACACCAAATTCTTCGTCCAGCAGTGCATCGATCTCGCTCAGCCAGGTGCGCGGCAGTTCGCCTTTCTCCGCCAGTTTCACCATTTCATTGCACTTTTCCTCCAATACGTTAATGATTTTGCTGTGGTTTAACAACTTCGAGGGATCCTTTCGGCCCGGGTAGACGCTTTCCGGCACGACCCCGTACTGCGCTACGGCATTCAGGTTGTCATGGGCCAGCCCGCCTTCACTGAGCTGTGCTTTACCGAGGCGGCGCACGTAGTTCTCACATTTCTGCCGGTAAATATTCCGGACGGTGAACATCTCCGACAGATCATGGGCGCCTTTACCCATCCGGATCAGTTCACTCTCCAGGAAAGAAGTCGTGGAAAAACTCCAGCAGGTACCCGTGCGGCCCTGGTTTTTAACCGGCGTTGCCTCCAGTCGTTTGTAATCCTTAAACTCATATGGCTCCAGGTTCTGAGCCAGGAAGGGGAGCGCCAATAAGACGCCAAACATCGAAAAGAATATTTTTTTCATAGCTGTAGTAGTATTTGCATATATCGGTTGTTCAACAACGCCCGGTCATTCTACCGGGCAGGCCCTGAAAGACGGGGGCCGCAAAAGTACGAGATTTTACCATCCGTTTTTACCGTCCGGGGATCGTTTACCGGGGTTTTGCCATCCCAAACAATAATTTTTTTACGTCATAATCGCTGCTAAAAGCCTAAAAGGCCATGCAACACTTCCTGCGTCCGGCTGTCCTTGAAAAGGGTTTTTAAAACAGACTTCCTATGCCCGTTTCTTTTAGGGAAAGTATGTTTTTACCTTTTTCTACGAAAAAATTCGTAGAAAAATTTGCATCTACGAATTTTTTCGTAGAAACTTGCACTTGCAAATCAGCTGAAATGTTGCCCCGGGCTGTGGGACCACAAACCGGGGTAGGACTGCAAACGCACTTTTTCTTCATCAGGCAGGGTATTACGGCACAAAGCATTTCGCACCGTCGTACCTGCCGGCACTACTAGCACTATGGCCGTAAACAAGCCAACTGAATCTGAACTAGAGATCCTTCAACTCTTGTGGGAACTCGGACCCAGTACTGTCCGGGCGGTAAACGAACGTCTCAACGACCCGCAAAACCCGCCGCGTAACAGCCGGCGCAGTGCCGGGGCGCACCGGGAGGTAGGGTACACCACCACGCTCAAACTCATGCAGATCATGCATGAAAAGGGCCTGGTCACACGGGAAGAGGACGGTCGGACCCACATTTACACAGCGCTGGTCAGCGAACGGGATACCCAGTCGGCCCTGCTGCAACAGTTTGTCGACACGGCCTACCGTGGCAGCGCCATGAAACTTGTCCTGCAGGCCCTGGGGAACCACGATGCCAGCCAGGACGAGATTGACGAGATCAAATTGCTCATTGCTCAACTGGAAAAAAATCAGTCAAAACCATGATCAGCCATTCCTTTCCCCTCTCTGAGGCTGTTGTACATGCGCTGGGTTGGACCCTGGTGCACTCCCTCTGGCAAGGCAGTGCAGTTGCCCTGGTACTTTGGCTGGTGTTGCCCCGCCTTAAACAGGCCAATCAGCGATATTGGGTGTCCTATGGAGCCCTTGTCACGGTACTGCTTGCAGCGATCGGTTCCTTTGCATGGGTCTACACCACTCCGGAAACGCCGGCCGCCACTGTTGAGTGGCTCCTGCCGGCCGCTCAACCGGATGTGGCAATTTCCGGCCCTGCCCTGCCGGGTGATTTCTGGCAGGAGTTATCCGCGCGGCTGGAGCCTTACCATCCGGTCATTGTGACCATCTGGATGCTGGGGTTCCTTTTTTTCCTGGTCCGCCTGGCTGGCGGCCTGCACTACATGCGGCGCCTGCGGCGCCAGCACATCCAGCCCGTAGCGCCGGAATGGCAGCGGAAATTGCAGGACCTGGCTACCCGGATCGGTTGTTCCACGCCGGTTCAACTGCTGGAGTCCGCTCTCGTTCAGTCGCCGATGGCACTGGGCTTTTTCAAACCGCTGATCCTGCTCCCGGTCGGCATGATCAATCAGATCAGCCCGGCCGAGGTTGAAGCGATCCTGGCGCACGAGTTAGCCCACATTGCACGCCGCGACTGGCTGTTCAACCTGGTACAGGCATTCATCGAGACTACATTTTATTTTCATCCAGCCGTTTGGTGGATCGCGGCGACCATACGGTCCGAACGGGAAAACTGCTGTGACGACGTTGCCGTTCAACTGACCGGCAATCGCCTGGTCTATGCCAAAACCCTGGTCCGGCTCCAGGACCTCGCCCGATCGGCCCGCATGCCGGCCCTGGCACTGCCGCTGGAAGGCTCAACCAGTCTGTTGCGCCGCCGGCCGTTGCTACTGGAACGGATCAAACGCATTCTTCATCAACCACAACAATCCTCCTCTCTTATGGAAAAGACAATAGCAATGGGCATCCTGATTGCCCTGATCACCCTTTGGACCGTACGCGCCAACACCCCACCGGCACTTATGGACAATATTCGCGAAATAGCAGAAGCACCGCTGCAATGGTTTGAAGCGGATCCGCAACCGGAAGCAGCCTACCAGGCAGTTGGCGATACCGTACCACAGCCTAAAAAACGTCAGCGTATTGTGCGGGAAGACGACGATCAGCGCGTGGAAATGGAAGTGGAAGACGGCGCGATCAAACAACTCCGCATCGACGGCCGGGAGATCAACCCGGAAGAGTACGCCCAATATGAAGAACTCACAAACGAAATGCTGCGGGAATCCATTCCGCCCCCTCCGCCACCCGTGCCCGCACCGCCGGCGCCACCCGGAGGCATATTCGACGTGCGTGTCGCGCCAGCTCCGGATGCCCCGCGCCCGCCCCGCTCTTCGTCCAGCATACGGGTGGAGACAGATGACGATGGCAATACGATCATCTGGAGCGAACGCAACGGAAAGCCTGTGGAAATAAAGGTAAAGGACGGAATCGTGTGGGTCGATGACAAAAAAGTAGAAGATGGTGAAACCATTGAGATCCCGGGCGATGAGAACAATTTCCTGTTCTGGAACGACGGCAATCGCGTGTTCCGCCTGGACGGGAAAAAATTGCGCTTTGGCAATGAAGACGGTGTGTTCTTCGACGTCCCTGAACCGGCAGAAGCCCCGCATTTTTACCATTTCGACGGTGACGGGCAGCACTTTTATTTTAAAGGCAATGCGGATGATATGATCATTGAAGTGCCGGAGTTTGAGTTCAAAATGGACAAGGAAGCAATGGAACGTGCCTTCGAGGAAGCCCGGAAGAACCTGAAACTTCAACAGCAACAGCTCGAAAAAGAACTCCGGAAAAGCGAGCTGGAAATGAAGCATAACCGCAAGGACCTGGAGAAGGCCAAACGGGAACAACTGCGCGCCATTGAGGAGGCTCAGCGTGCTCTGGCCGAAACCCGCCATGTCGAGCAGGAAACACTTCGCGAAGCACAACGGGAATACAAACGGGCTATGGCCGATGCACAACGGGCGCAGGTGCAGCAGTTCCGGGTCCAAAGCCGGCAAAACCGCGCCGAGTCCGTCAGCGGCACCCTTAAAAAGGCCATGATCAAGGACAAACTGATCACCGATCCGGAAAACTATTCGTTCGAATTGTCGAAGAAGTCCCTCCGGGTCAACGGGAAAAAACAACCGTCAGCCGTGCACCAAAAGTATCTGGAACTCTACCGCAGCCAGGCAGGAAAAGACCTGGGCGACGGCAAGATCCACGTCGAAGTCCGGAATTAAGCCGGCCCTCCGGTGCGTTATTCAGATCTGCACCGCTCCTCCAAACCGCTGTTGTTGGCTTTCCGGCCGGCAACAGCGGTTTTATTTTCCTTTACACCTGACCGGACTCTAATCGAAAAAACCGGATAAACAAACGGGGCAGTGACTTCTACTTATATTTGCGGCTGAATTCAATTGCTTGACGCCGGCACCAACACCGGCAAAACCTGTCACACGCCTTACCTATGGTCGCAAATGACACCCAACAGGTCCTGGATCTGACCAAATGGGAAAAAATAGCCGGGGAAAACGCCGCCACCTACCAGTCGGCTCACCCTTATCCCCACGGACAATTTGATAATTTCCTGGAAGCATCTGCCGCCCGTCGCGCCATGGAAGCCTTTCCTAAGGTCAAGGACGACGGCTGGATCCATTATGTGCATGTCAATGAGAAAAAGCACGGACTCAACAAAATGGACCTGATCCCGGCGGATATCCAGCAGGTGATCCAGGAGCTCAATTCCGACGCGTTTGTGCAGATTCTCAGCCGGCTCACTGGTATTGAAGGTTTGAAAGCGGACCCCAGCCTCGAAGGCGGCGGCCTGCACCAGACCCAGCGTGGCGGCTTCCTGAATATCCATGCCGACTTTACCGTGCATCCCCACAAACGCAACTGGCGCCGGCGGGTCAACCTCCTGGTCTACCTCAATGAAGACTGGAAGCCGGAATACCGCGGTGAACTCGAACTCTGGACCCGCGATATGAAAGCCTGTGCGCAGAAAATACTGCCGGTGTTCAACCGCTGTGCGATCTTCAACACCGACGATGATTCCTTTCACGGGCTTCCTGACCCCGTTCAATGCCCGGAAGACACGACCCGGAAGTCTATCGCCCTGTACTATTTTACGGAAGAGACGGCCACACCGCGCAAGCGCGCCACGAACTACCGCGCCCGCCCCGGCGACGGTGTAAAAAGCCTGTTTATCTGGGCCGACCGCGAGGCCGTCCGGATCTACAATACCCTGAAAGGCTGGCTGGGCATCAACGACGACTTTGTCAGCAAAGTCCTCAACCTGTTCAACCGGAAAAAGTAAACCACTCCCCTTACCGACCATATTCATGCATGCACCGGGACGGCACCTGCTCCTCCATCGCAGCTGACGCCCCGGTTTACCACATTGGCCACAATCCGCCACACATGTCCAACACCCTGCGCTACACCTTGCTTTTTGCTTTCCTCGGAGCCCTGCTGTACATCCCGTTCCTGGGTGGCGTGCACCTGTTCGACTGGGACGAGATCAATTTTGCGGAGATCTCACGGGAAATGCTCATCCAGAAGGAATACCTCCGGGTGTATGTCAATTTTCAGCCCTTCTGGGAAAAACCGCCTTTTTTCTTCTGGACACAGGCACTGGCCATGAAATTGTTTGGGGTGGGTGAGTTTGCCGCACGGTTTCCGAATGCGATCTGTGGCGTCATTACCCTGGCGCTCCTGTTCCTGATCGGCCGGAAATTGTACGACACCCGGTTTGGCGTGATCTGGGCGACGGTTTACCTGGGTACGCTGCTGCCGTTGCTGTATTTCAAGTCCGGCATTATCGATCCGTTTTTCAATCTGTTCATTTTCCTCGGGTTTTATTTCTTTATCCTGTCTTACTGGAAAAAAGACGGCTATACGAGTATCGACCTGCCGCGCAGCAGCTGGCAATACCTGTTTCTCGGCGGTTTTTTTATCGGAATGGGTATCCTGACCAAAGGGCAGACCGCTTACCTGATCGTCGTGCTGACCATGGGGGTTTACTGGATCTACCAACGGTTCCGGTTATATATCAGCGTACCCCGCTTCCTGTTTTTCACCATGGCCGCCACCCTGGTCACGCTTGCCTGGTATGGCATGGAGACCTGGAAAAACGGTCCCTGGTTTATCAATGAGTTCAATAAATACCAATACCGGCTTTTCTCCACCCCGGATGCCGGTCATGGCGGTTTCCCGGGCTACCACTTTGCCGTACTTCTGGTCGGGTGTTTTCCGGCCTCTATCTTTGCCGTACGGGCATTTTTCCGGCTACCGGATGAAGCCCGCGACCACCAGCAGGATTTCCGGCGCTGGATGAAGTTCCTGTTCTGGACCGTGCTCATCCTGTTCTCCGTCGTTCGGTCCAAGATCGTGCATTACTCTTCCATGACCTACTTTCCGCTGACGTTCCTGGCCGCAGTGGTACTGGACAAGATCTTTCGCGGAGAGATCAAGATGGCAGGATGGATGAAAGTACTGCTGGCCGTTGTCGGCGGTATTTTTGTACTGGCTACGGTCGCACTACCATTTGCCGGCATGCAAACCGAAGTATTGAAACCGCTCTTTAAGGATCCGTTTGCCCAGGCCAACCTCGACGCCGATGTCCACTGGACCGGCTGGGAGATCCTGCCGGGCGTGTTGCTCCTGGTTTTGCTGATACTAACATTGCGCTGGTTCAACCGTGGCCGGAACGAACGCGCGTTTTACTGGCTCTTCGGCGGCACCGCAGTGTTTGTTATGCTCACGCTTATCTTTTTCATCAAACGGATCGAAGGGTATTCGCAGCGGGCTGCCATCGAGTTTTTTGAAAGCAAGGCCGGCGAAGATGTCTATTTCACCACCTACGCCTATAAGACGTACGCCCAGTATTTCTACACCCGCAAACAACCGCTGCTGAATGAAAATGCGTACCAGCAGGACTGGCTGCTCAACGGCCCCACCGACAAGGATGTATACATCGTGGTGAAAAACCACCGGGCGGCCGAGCTGACGGGGCGCGATGATATCGAAGTCGTTGGAGAAAAGAATGGATTTGTGTTTTTAAAACGGCGGAAGCAAGAGGCCGGGCAATAAGAACCTGTCCGTGCCGATTTGCGCTTTTCCCAACTTAGCGCCTATCTTTGCACCGCCCATCCGCACTGCAAACGGACACCGGGGCAAAAACAATATGACAAAATTTCTCCACAACCGTGTCAACCGGCGCGAGCTGAAGGAACAGTTGCTCCAAAGCAGCGAACCGCGCATCACCATTTCCTTTTACAAATACGCCACCCTTAAAAACGCACCGTTCTTCCGCGATCACCTGTACAATATGTTCAGTGATCTGGGGGTACTCGGCCGCATTTATGTGGCCCGGGAAGGCGTAAATGCCCAGATATCCGTCCCGGAATCGCAATTCGAAGCCTTCAAGGCAGCCATGGACAGCATCTCCTTTTTCCAGGGTATCCGGCTGAATATTGCGATCGAGGATGACGGTAAATCGTTCTTTGCCCTGATCATCAAACTGCGGCACAAGATCGTGGCCGACGGGATCGACGATCCGGATTTTGACCCGTCCAATTACGGCAAACACCTCAAGGCCGAGGAATTCAACAGCCTGACCGACGACCCGGACACCATCCTGGTCGATATGCGTAACCATTATGAGAGCGAAGTCGGCCATTTTCAGGGCGCGATCACGCCCGATGTGGATACCTTCCGCGAAGAACTGCCGTATGTAGCCGATATGCTGGCCGATCAAAAGGACAAGAACATCGTGATGTACTGCACCGGCGGCATCCGCTGCGAAAAAGCCAGTGCGTACATGAAATACCGCGGTTTCAAAAACGTATTCCAGCTCGAAGGCGGCATCATTGAGTATGCCCGGCAGGTAAACGCCAAGGGACTGTCCAATAAATTCATTGGGAAGAACTTTGTGTTTGACGAGCGGCTGGGCGAACGTATCAGCAACGAAGTCATTGCCCATTGCCACCAGTGCGGCGACCCCAGTGACGATCATACCAACTGTGCCAATCCCTATTGCCACGTCCTGTTCATCCAGTGTCCGGAATGCCGGGAAAAATACCAGGGTTGTTGTTCCGAACAGTGCAGCGACTTTATGCAACTGCCGGAAGAAGAGCGCAAAGAGCGGGCAAAAACGGAGGTTTTTAACGGAACAAAATTCGGTAAAGGGCGCTACAAGGCGTTGCGCGGTGCAGAACGGCAGCAGACCCTTTCGGTGTAACCAGGATTTTTCGTTTTTTCGCGTTGTAAAACAGTGACGGGTGCCATTCCGGCGACCGGGAATATTTATGCCCGGACACCAATCTGTCCTGACAATACAATGCTCATGGCCAAACCTCCGCGTAAATCCAACCGAAAGTCCAAACCGCAAAGCGGGTCCGAAACAGCACCGGCAGCGTCCACACCCATTGCCGATCCGGCCCCCGACTTTCTGTCCAATACCCGGCTGCAGTCTCTGCTGCTGTTCATATTCGCTTTTTTACTGTATGCCAATACGCTCACACATGGCTTTGTACAGGATGACGCGATCGTGATCACCAATAACATGTTCACCACCCAGGGGGTGGAGGGCATCGAAGGCATCCTCAGCAAGGATACGTTTTTCGGCTTTTTCAAACAGGCCGGGAAAGACCAACTGGTGTCCGGCGGCCGGTACCGGCCACTCACCCTGGTGCTGTTTGCAGTTCTGCATGAGATAACTGGTGAGAATCCGTTCCCGTTCCACCTGCTTACGATACTGTTGTTCGCCGCCACCTGTGTACTGTTATACCAGACTTTGCTGTCCTTACTGAGAGGCTGGAAAACCAATAGCGGAAATGCCACGCTGGTCGCCTGGGTGGCCACGCTGCTGTTTGCAGCACATCCGATCCACACCGAGGTAGTGGCCAATATCAAAGGTTGCGACGAGATCGTGACCCTGCTCGGCAGCCTGGGCGCGCTCTGGCTGACCCTCCGGGCCTTTGATACCGGCAAAGCGTTTTGGTACGGTCTGGCGGCTGTGGCGTTTTTCCTGGCTTGCATGGCCAAGGAAAACGCTGCCACCTTTGTGGTGGTCATCCCGCTGGCCTTGTGGATGTTCCGGCAGGCGACGGTGGCGCAAAGTATCCGCGCTTCGCTGCCGGTATGGGCCGGCTTCCTGGTCTTTTTTATCATCCGCGGCAATGTACTGGGCTGGCAGTTCGGCAGCGCTCCGATGGAACTCATGAACAATCCGTTCCTCAAGATCGAAGGCAGCCAGTGGGTACCTTACACCTTTGCCGAAAAGCTGGCCACCAACCTGTACACACTGGGCAAATACATCGTGCTGCTGATCTTTCCGCACCCGCTGACACACGATTATTACCCAAAATTCATCGGGCTTAAAACGTTCGCCGATCCCATGGTACTGCTCAGCTTCGCGGCGTATGCCGGGATGCTTTGGTATGCGCTGGCCGGGATCAAACAACGCGATCCGGTACGGTTCGGTATTTTGTTTTTCCTGCTGACGATCAGTATTGTATCGAATATTGTTTTCCCGGTAGGCACCAGTATGGGCGAGCGGTTTGTCTTTATGCCATCCGTGGGCTTTTGCCTGGTCGGTGCTGTGTTGCTCAGCCGCCTGCCGTCGTGGCGGACTGCCGTCGGGATCGCCGGCGGAATAGCGCTGCTGTTTTCGGTGAAGACCGTACTACGCAACGAGGTGTGGGCCAGCAATGAAAAACTGTTTTTCACCGATGTCAAAACTTCGGTCAACAGCGCCAAGATCAACAACGCCTGCGGAGGCGTAACCTTTGAAAAGGCACAAAAGACAACAGACAAGGCCGAACAGACACGGTTGTTCCAGGAAGCCTTCCGGTATGCCAATCAGGCACTCCAGATCTATCCCAACTACAAGGATGCCCTGATCACCCGGGCCGGCTGTTACTATTACCAGAAAAATTACGATGCTGCCATCGACGATTACCGTACGGCAGTCATACTGGCGCAGGACGATCCTAAAACCCGGTCGTACCTGGCCATTGCCATGCGGGAAGGTGGCAAATACTTCGGAGAGGCAAAAGGCGACCTGCCCAAGGCGATGCGCCTCCTCACCGAGTCCTGGCAGATCAACCCGGAGGATGCCGAAACGGCCCGCCTGCTGGGGGTAGCCAACGGTGTACAGCAAAAACATGCAGAAGCACTGACCTGGTTTAAGAAAGCCGTTGAACTCGATCCGGATAATGCCAGTTATATCTTCGACCTTGGCACTGCCTATTACCTCACCGGCAACCCAACCGAGGGCGAACGGTTGCGCAAACAAGCCGTCGAACTCAATCCAGATGTGCTGAAAGAAAAGCAGGCTGGCAAATAAGCCGGGCCGGCACCACACACCGTACACATGCAACGCTACGGCCTCATTGGTTATCCGCTCGGGCATTCGTTTTCGCAACGGTATTTTACCGAAAAGTTTGCCCGCGAAGGTATTTCCGATGCCCGGTACGAACTGTTTCCTCTGCCGGACATTAAAGCACTCCCGGCATTGATCGCTGCGCACCCCGATCTGCGCGGCCTTAACGTAACCATTCCGCACAAAGTAACCGTACTGAACTACCTAGACGCCCGGGATGACACCGCCCGGGATGCCGGGGCGGTGAACGTGATCCGGATCCGGGACGGACGGCTGGAAGGATTCAACTCCGACGTCCTGGGCCTGGAAATTTCGCTGCAACAACTGGACGACGGGAAATGGCTGCTCCCTGCAACCGGCAGCGGGCCGGTAGCGCTTATTCTTGGCACCGGCGGGGCTGCCCGGGCTGTTGCCTGTGTGTTACGCCGGGCCGGGCTTACGTACCGGATCATATCCCGGCAGGCTGGTGCAGGCCGGCTCACCTATGACGATCTGCACCAATTAGACTTTACGGAGATCCGTTTGATCTTCAACGCCACGCCCCTTGGTATGTATCCTGACACAGAAAATTGCCCCAACCTGCCCTTTGACAAACTACATGCTGCACAATTGGTATACGATTTGGTTTACAATCCCACCGAAACGCTACTTTTGCAACGCGCCAGGGCCCGGGGCGCTGCAGTTAAAAACGGCCTGGAGATGTTACGCTTACAGGCCGAAGCCGCCTGGGCGATTTGGCAACAGGAATAACGCCGGCTGCTGACCGGTTCCAGCAAGCGCTCCTGTATTACCCTAACCTATTTAAGCCGGATTCGATGCGTACTGACCAAAACACAACCACCGCAAACAAAACTTCCCTTGTCGATTTCTCCAATACCGAAATTGCCTTTGCCCACCTGAGTGACCAGGAATTGAAACGCACAGCCTGGCTGTTCCGGATGATGAACAATCCCTGGATCGCCAAATACGGGTCGGCGCTGGCCTTGTATGCGGTAAAATTCCGCCTGCCTTTTGCCGAACAGATCGTTCGAAACACGGTATTCCGGCAGTTTGTCGGCGGCACCACCCTGCTCGACAGCCTCCCCAATATCGAACGGCTGGCCAGCCGGAATGTACTGACCGTACTGGACTACGGGGTGGAAGGCAAGGAAACCGAGCAGGATTTTAACCACACCATGAATGAAAATATCCGGGCAATCGACTTTGCTTCCCGCTCGGAACATATCCCGGTTGTGAGTACCAAACTGACCGGCCTTGCCCGCTTTGGCCTTATGGAACGTATCCAGGCAGCGGTTAAACTAACCCGGGAGGAGCTGAACGAATACCGGAATGTGCTTAAACGCATCGATGCGATCTGCTACCACGCTTCCCGGAAAGGCGTATCGGTATACATCGATGCCGAAGAAAGCTGGATCCAGGACACGATCGACCACCTCGTTTGGCTGATGATGAAGCGCTACAACCGTGAACGGGTAGTGGTCTTCAATACCTTCCAGATGTACCGCAAAGACCGGCTGGAATTCCTGATGGAAAGTTATGACCGTGCCCGTGAAGCCGGTTTTCTGTTGGGTGCCAAACTGGTTCGGGGCGCATACATGGATAAAGAGCGGCTGCGGGCCAGGGAAATGGGCTACCCGGATCCGATCAACCCCGATAAGGAAACGGCAGACGACCATTACAACACCGGTGTCCGCTTCTGCCTCGACCACATCGACCATATTGCACTCTGCAACGCCAGCCACAATGCCGACAGTGCCTTGCTGCATGCCGAACTCATGGAGAAAAAGGGCGTTGCCCGCGACCATCCGCATGTCATGATCAGCCAGCTGTTCGGTATGAGCGACAATGTGACGTTCAACCTGGCCGAGGCCGGTTTCCGGGTCAGCAAGTACGTTCCGTACGGGCAGGTGCGCGAGGTGATCCCGTACCTGATCCGGCGTGCACAGGAAAACACCTCCGTTACAGGAGATGCCGGCCGGGAACTCACCTTTATCCTGCGGGAGATCAAGCGGCGCGGGATCTGATCTTTGTTTCACACAGCTGTTACACAGAAT
>SBHD01000220.1 GCA_006226345.1 Bacteroidota bacterium
GGCGGTTGGGCGAAAGATCCGGAGCTGGTCCTGGACTTCTACAATCAGCGGCGACGCAAGTTACTCGAAGCGGAGCCTAATGCCGGTCACCGGGCATTGGTCGAACTTGAAGCAGCATTTGAGGTACAGGTGATCACGCAAAATATCGACGACCTGCATGAACGCGCCGGCAGCCGAAACGTGCTGCACCTGCACGGAGAATTGCGCAAAGTACGTTCGGAACACTACGAGGACCTGGTCTATGACTGGGACGGCGACCTTCACCTGGGGGATCACTGTGCCCGTGGCCATCAGTTACGGCCGCATATAGTCTGGTTCGGAGAGATGGTGCCCATGCTGGAACTAGCTGCCGGGTTGGCTACCCAGGCAGATGTTTTCGTGATCGTTGGCACCTCCCTTCAGGTTTATCCGGCTGCCAGTCTGATGATCTATGCCCCGCGTCAAATCCCGTTTTATTACATCGATCCGAACCCGCAACTTAACTGGGAGTTAAAGCAGATGCCCAACCTGCATATCCTGGCCGAGCCTGCCAGTACCGGAGTGCCTAAGCTGGCACAACAACTGTTGCCATAATATCTCCGTCAGAGTACGGTTGCAGCTCCTCCAGGGAGCTGAATATCAACTTTCGGGTATTCGAATAATGGCATTTCCGGTAAAACCGGGCGGGGTTTATCACTATTTCTTTACGGAATTTTCCAAACGGTGCGCGTTTGAGAGATTTTGCGCGTTATTTTTGTCCTCTCTTTTTTGACATTTACCAATTCTCCCTGGTTGATAATCCCCTTTCCGCGCAACAACCAAATAAACTAATCTCCCTTAACATGCGCCTTCTTTTCTTTTTTTTGCTCTGCCTGCCGTTTACACTTTCTTGTACCGCTCAGCAGGTTCTTACCTCTCATTCCTTAAACCTTGACTCCAATCACACACTGGTATTGCTGGACAGCGCGGATGCCGCCAAGACCCTGCTTTTAGATGAAACCGACCGCTTTTTTGACCGGGTGACGGCTTCGGAAATGTCTATTCAAATGAAAACACCGCTTGAGAACGGACAAACACGTGCCGATCTCTTACCGGCGTTCCGGGACTTCCTGCAACGGGATGTCGAAAGCTTCACCCCGGGGGAGTCCAAACTGGTCAGCGAGGTAATGCAGGACATGTTCATCAACTGCTCCGGCTTGTCTTCCGACTTGTTTCCGGATACTTTGATCCTGATCAAAACCAAGGCTAATCATTATGGGAATTCGGTCTATTATACCCGTGAAAATACGATTGTGATCCCGGCAGATGTCCTGCAAAACAATGTGCGCGGCGCTTTTGCCAGCACCATGTACCACGAACTTTTCCACGTTTACTCCCGGTTGAACCCGGAAAAACGCCGGCAATTGTACCGGCTAATCGGTTTTGAGTCCATTGGGATGGAACATCTGAAGATGCCGAAGGCACTGGCCGAGCGGGTGCTCTACAACCCGGATGGTGTTGATTTTGCCCAAAGGATCACCCTCAAAGACGCAGCGGGCAATATCATCTATGCGGTGCCGATCATCGTATCCAAAAACCTGGGCTATACGGCCAGCAGACCAGCCTTTTTCTCTTATGTAGTTTTTGACCTGTATGAAGTTCGGGCGGTCAGCGGTCAGGACTGGGTGGTGATTACAAAAGATGATGGCTTCCGGAGCACACTTAACCTGCGTGACCTGCCGGATTTTTACAAACAGATCAAGGAAAACACGACCTATATCATACACCCGGATGAGATCCTGGCAGACAATTTCATGTTCCTGATGCGGGCACAGAAAGATACAAATGCAAATGCCCGTTTTTCAGACGAAGGCAGACAGCTCATTGCCGATATAGAGCGAATTATCACTGAAACTAACTAATGGCATAAAAACTGAAGTCGGGCGGCCTCAGTTTCGTCTGCCGCCCGGCGTAGTTGATGTCGGCGGGGCGCCACCGGCCCCGTTCGCGGCATTGATGTTTTCCGGTTCGGCCACGGTGCTATCCATAAACCGCCAACCTATACCGACCCGTAGCGCACCAAACGGCTGGGGGTGATAGGCTGTTTGGTAGTAGGCCGTTTGCGGATCCCAAAGCGAGGCTATGTTTTCATACCGGACAAATACCCGGAAACTTTTCACCTTGAATGCCAGGAATACATCAAGCCAGGGATAGGCTTGAGCTTCCAGGGAGTCCTGCAGGTAAAATTGTGCAGTCACGGGCTGATAGCCATCGGGCGTAAACGCGCTGTTTACCCGGAAATCTACTCCCGCGTCGACCAGCATACGTTTTTTAAACAGGGGGCCGGAATAATACAAGCTGTTTTTACTGAACCATTTCGGCAATCGCAGCACCTCCTGCCGGTTGGTCTGTTGGAGTGCTACAGTATTGTCAAACCGCAGGCGCCCTAGTTTGAGGTTTTCCCGCAGGATCAACTGTGCGACCTGAACAGGCGCCGAGGTCTGTGCAGCAATCCCCCGTTGGTCGTAGTAGAGATAGTTGTTGATCAAATGGGTATGGGCGCTGGCTTCAAAACCAACAGACGGTAAACTGTAGGTTGCCGACAAGGAAGTCTCCACCGGTTTTGAGAAGGCATGCTGCCAAAGCAGGCGCTGGCTGACGTACAGGCGGTCGTACAGCCGGGCCGGCGGATAGCGTTGACTGAGCAGTCCGGCTTGCAGTACGCCGGCTTTACCCAGTCCGACCTGCAGTATTCCCTTAACCTGGTATTCACCGAAATTGGCCAGCATGCCCAGTTTCCCACTGGCTTCCAGCAAAAATTTATCGGATGGGTTGATCTTCAGATCCCCGGTCAGGAAAACGTTGGAAAAGGTCGAATCTGCCAACGGTTCCTGGCCCAGGATCAACAGACGGTGCATCAGCCCGAGCGCCAGGACGTCCGACGGGCGTCCGGCCTGCTTTGCCTTGAAGGTGTTTAGGGTAATATGGTTGTCAAGTTGCCGCACTTCCAGGTAATTCCGAATGCCACGCTTGTCCACCATGAAGGTATCGAAATACAGGGAGTCACGCCGAAGTGAGGAGCCCGGATTAGTGCCCGGGTCGGAAAATTTAAAGGTACGGGAATCCCATTCGGCGGTATGGGAAAGCCTCAACACCCGCTTCCGGGCGGTGCTGTCCCGGCCACCGAACAACTTCAGGTGTTGGGTCAGGTGGTAATTCCGGTTGGCATGCCGGGTCAGGGCCTGGGCATCCGGAAGTTGAACTTCCGCATCGATCGGTCCGCTGAACTGCCCGCTACCAAATACGGTGCCTTCCACGATGCCACCATTTTCCTGTTGCTTGTCTGTGTTGGAAGTATAGATCAGAAAGATCTCGTACCGGGAACTGAACGGGTACCAGACCCCAAAGGACAGTGCACTGTGTTTGACCGCCTGATACCGGTATTGACCGAGGTGGTTAAAGGTTTGATAGGCCAGCGAAAAATTCAGGCCGCCGGAAAACGTCCGGGAAAACCGGGCGCGCAGTTGATTGTCATCCTGGATGCGCCCCTGTGAAAAGAACAGATCGGTAAAAGCACGCGTGTTCCGGAAAAACTGCAATGCCTCCGGTTGGAGTTGGTATAAGTCAAAACTGTGAAACCCGTGGTCAAAACCCAGCCGGGGTGTTGTCTGGAAAAGCAACGGACGACCGGAAGATCCGATGTTGCCCAACGTCCCCCAGTCGATCACTTGCCGGCGTGCCGGATCATACATCCGGAATGCGTAATCCGGCAACGTATCGTCCGCCGGAAAGGATTTCTCGGGTGCTGCCGGGTAGGTGAACACAAATGGGAACGTGTCAAGTACAGGCAACTCTAAATCCCGGGCTGTACTGCTGGCCGCCTCCGGCTGCTGACCGTACAGCATACAGGGGAGTAGCACAACAATGCTCCACCACAGGACCCGTTTTGCACAGGCCGGGGCCGGACAAATACTGGTTTGTCCGGACTGCTGCAGTCCGTCAAGCCACCACCGGATCGTTGAAAGCAACATGTGAGGTGTTTTTCCTGAAAACGTATAGCCTGCCTATCCGTTGCCCGGGTACTGATTTATTGTACCAGGGCCGGGTTCATGCCCATGGTGGAAAAGCCTCCATCGTGGAACAGGTTCTGCATGGTCACATACCGGGTCAGGTCGCTGAATAGCGCAATGCAATAATCAGCACAGGCTTCAGCCGGTGCATTCCCCAGCGGTGACATCTTGTCGGCATAATTGAAGAACTCTGTAAAACCCTTGATGCCCTGTCCGGCTGTCGTCATGGTCGGCGATTGGGAGATCGTATTTACCCGGACATTCTTGGCGGTGCCCAGGTGGTAACCGAAGCTACGGGCAAAGGATTCCAGCAATGCCTTGGACTCTGCCATTTCCGAATAATCCGGGAACACCCGTTGTGCGGCAATATAGGTCAGGCCAAGGATGCTACCCCAATCATTGATCGCATCCATTTTCCAGATCGTTTGCATCACTTTGTGAAAGGAAATGGCGCTGACATCAAAGGTTTTTTGCATCCAGTCGTAATTCAGGTCCGTGTAGGCTTTGCCTTTACGAACATTCACTGACATGCCGATGGAGTGGAGGACGAAGTCGATCTTGCCGCCAAAGTGTTCCATTGATTTTTGGAACAGGTTTTCCAAATCTTCCAGGGAGGTGGCATCGGCCGGAATAACCGGGGCATTGCACTGTTCGGCGAGTTTGTTGATCTCGCCCATGCGCATGGCCACCGGTGCATTGGTCAGCACGATGGATGCGCCTTCGGCTACGCAACGTTCAGCAACTTTCCAGGCAATGCTCTGGTTGTCGAGTGCGCCAAAAATGACGCCTTTTTTTCCTTTGAGTATCATTGAGTGAAGGAGTGATTAAGTGTATAGAGTGATTGGTGCCGGCTGCAGTCCGTAAGGGTTTCTGGAATTGCGAGGCAAATATAGAAAAGTAGCGGCAGCAAACGACCATTCCGGCCTCAAAGAGCCTCTTAGACATACAAACGCCGGAGACGGCTAGTCCCCGGCGTTTGTATAAAAGCAGTCCGAAGTTAGCGATCGCTTACCGCAACAAGGTCAGGTCTCCCTTGAGCGTTACCCGGCGTCCGGTCAGGAATTCCACCTCTGCCGTCCAGACATACACATCAGACGGGGCTTCCTTGCCGTTGTAGCGGCCATCCCAGCCGGTGGCAGCGAGCGGGCCGGTGCCTTCATACACCAGCTCACCCCAGCGGCTGAATACTTTGAGTGTCAGTACCTGCACCAATTCTTCATCTCCGTCTGCCAGCAGGTTGAAGACATCGTTGGTGCCGTCTCCGTTGGGGGTAAAGGCATTCGGTGCGTAGACATTTTCCGGTACCACCTGGATATTGAACATGAATTCCCGGTCCGTACATCCCCACAGGTCAGTGGCTACCAGTGTATAAGTGATCGAACTGTCCGGCATCGCGGTCGGTGGGTCGCCTTGTGGTCCGGGGGCCGGTGTCCACGTAAACATATAGAGCGGATCATAGGCCACCGGCAGGATCACCTGCTCGCCTTTCGCAATGATCGTATCCAGGTCCTGTGCGCCGGAATAGGGCGTTGGGATAAAGACCGTCGTCGTAGCTTCTCCCTGGCAACCCTGCGGATCGATCACCTGGAGCTGGAAAGTGGTTGTTTGGCTGGCTACCACTTCCACCACCGCTTCGTTATTGGGTTGTAACACCTGGTTGACCGGCGACCAGATATAGGTCGCTCCCTGGATGGGCATCTCCAGTCCGATCAGCGCAGTGTCGCCCGGACAGATCGTATCACCGAAGAGTTCCAGCCCCTGCAGGCCGGTGATCGCAACATCCATTGTGGCCGTATCCATGCAACCCAGCGGCAGATCGGTGACGATAAGGGTGACGGTGTAAATGTCGATGGCATTAAAAATATGATCCGGGTTGAACAGCTGTGACGTGCCGCCATCTCCAAAATCCCAGCTCGACAGATCAGCCTGCGTAGAGGTGTTATTAAACACAATAGAGGCACCGGGGCAGGGGAGGGGAGAGGAAACATCAAAATCCGCCTGCACCGGCGAGAAGTTGACCGGTTGCTCTACGGTAACAGTACAGGCATCATCTTCGCCCCGCAGGATCAGCCGAACCGTCGTAGTATTACTTGGTGGCCGGAAACCAAACGTATGGGTAACCGGGTTGACATTATTGGCGGTATTGCCGTCGTTAAAGTCCCATGTCCACGAGCTGATGCTAACCGTGTCCTTCAGGGTAAAGGTCACGTCATCGCCGACGCAAATAATATTTTTATCCAGTTCAAAGGTTCCTTCCGGACCAACAACCGTAAAGGTCCGGCTGACCGTATCAGCACAACCAAATGAAGTTGTGGCGATCATGGAAACCGTATACGTCCCTTTCGGGAAAACCGTCGACGTGGTATCGCCCGTCGGCATCAGGCCGTTACCCAGGTCCCAAACGACCGAAACCGGCGTGCCGGACGTGGTCGTATTGGCAAACAACATATTCTGCGGATAACAAATGATATCCTGACCGTCCACATTGGAGGCAAAACTAGCCAACGGGTAGCCTTGTACATTCACCGGTGCAAAGGTAGAGTCCTTACACCCGGTGGCAATTTCCGTATAGACGACCTTGACCTGGTATAGTCCCGGAACGGTGAAAGTCTGGGTGGATGCCTGCCCGGTATCGGTGTTGCCGTTGCCGAAGTTCCAGGCCCAGGACAGGTTGGAGCCTCCTGCCGTAAAGTCCGAGGCGGTGAAAATAATGCTTTCGCCTTCGCAGATATTGGCTGGTTGCGGGACGGTAGTGATCGCACTTACCGGTTTGTATACCTGTACCGTAAAGCTGGTCATGCCCGGGCACCCGAAGGCATCCTCGATCCGCAGCATGACATTGAACGAGTTCCCGTTCGGCGGCGGAGTAGTGAACGTATGGGTTGGGTTGACCTCGTTGCTGGTGTTACCATCCCCGAAGTCCCATTCCCAGCTCACGATCGGGGCATCTGCTGTGCTCAGGTCGGTGAAGGCTACTGTTCCGGGCACACAGATCAGGTTTTTGTCTGCTGCAATTTCCGGGAACCGGTTATAGATATAGATATCCTGTTCGACAGTGTCTTTACAGCCGTTTATGCCTTCCACTTCCAGCCAGACCTGGTGCGGGCCGCTTGGACCGAACATGAACTGCATTGTGTCCTTATCCGTCCGGATCGGCCGCTGGAAGTCAAAAAACCAGGTGTAGCCCTTGTAACAGGTGGCATTTACACCAAGAGAGTTTCGCGCATCCAGCGTCTGGGGGGTACCCCCGCAGATCGTATCCGGGAGTTCAAAGTTGGCCTCCAGGATATTGGGATATACCGTTGCCGTATCGTAAGAGACCGGGCATCCGGTGGCCGGGTTTTCTGCTTTCAGGATCACCGTGTAGGCGCCGGGCATGGCATAATCGTAGGTAAAGTTATTCACGACGGAGGAGTCGCCGTTGCCCAGATACCAGGTTACTGTCGTGGCATCATGACTTTCATCAGTAAACTCAAACTGCAAGGTATTATCGCAGGTGGTTTTGTAGTGCAATTGCGCGATCGGGCCATTCACCTGGATGTATTCATCCCTGGTCACGGTGGTAAAGCAACCGTTGTACTCGGTGGTCAGCGAAACGCTCATAGGGCCGGTTTCGCTGTTATACACCCAGACCGGATTTTCATCCTGAAAGCAATGCCAAAGGCGGTCGTTGTCGGAGGAAAAATGCCACCCGTCCACGCGAGGGTCGTTCGTCAGGTTGGTAAACTGAACGGTATCACCCGGACAAACCACGAACTTATCCGCTGTAAAATCACCATTGATCGGTTCCCCGACTTCGATCAGGATCGCATAGGAGGTATCGATACAGCCGGCACTATTGCGGATCACCAGGCGTACGTTGTAGTCTCCTGGTTCGGTAAAGGTATGCGTAGCCGGGTCATTTGTGTTGTTGATCACCGGGGCCGTGCCGTCGTCGAACAGCCAGGTCCACTCAACGATCGTTTCATTGGAAATACTGCTGTCGGCAAACACTACCGTCAGCGGCGCGCAGCCATGCTGCAGGTCAGGCACGAACCGGGCGTTCGGGCGCCAGATGGAGTCCACCACCATGAACTCATCCATGCAGCCATGGGGTGTGGTGACTTTCAGGATGACCGTATCCAGCCAGAGTCCCAGTGATGTGTACCCGGTTGTGTCCGGTGTCGTCCAGGTATAGGTGGGATCAGGCGTATTGGCAGTAGTGCCGTCACTGAAGGTCCATTCCCATTCGGAGGTAGTGCCGGAAGTGGCATTCAGGTTGAACACTGTGGGGTCGTCGCAGGAGTAGACCGGCGTAACCGTAAAGTTGGCATTGGCTTCCTCTACATAAACTTGTTTGGACACCGTGCTGCTGCAGTTGACCCCAGTGGTCACGGTGAGCGTAACCGTTTGTAAGCCTGGAGCATTGAATGTCACTTCCGGGTTGGGAATGGCGGAGGTTTGGGGCGATGCATTCGGGCCGAAGCTCCAGTTGAAAATACCGGGATCGGAAGCGTTTTGGAAGGTCACCGGACTGCCGAGGCAGATGGTGTCCGCAATTGAAAAATCAGCGAGCGGTTTTCCGATGTTTACATTCTGGGTCGTAGAAGCGGAGCAACCGACAGCATCTGTAGCGGTCAGCACAACGGTGAAAACTCCAATCTGGGTATATGTCTGGGCAGGCGGATCGACCAGGTTGGAGGTATTCCCGTTACCGAGGTCCCAGGTATAGGTCAGCGAGCCCGAGCCACCAGTGGTGGTATTGGTGAAACTTACCTGGAGGGGCGGATCACACGCTACCGGCGGATCGGGGTTGGTGGTAAAGTTGACATTCGGCTGTATGCCGGTATGGATGAGGTCGGTAAAAGGCTTTGTGACGTTGCAGGTTGCGTAGTTGGTCGTCAGTTCCAGCGATACCGTAAAGGCGCCAACCGTGTTGTACACATGGCTGACATTGGCGCCGGTGCCGTTTCCGCCGTCGCCGAATACCCACGAATAGGCCTGCACCTGTATGTCGCCGGCCAATTGGGTGGTATCGGTAAACTGAACGTTGAGCGGAATACAGCCCGATTCCGGGTTGGCCACAATACCGATTTCCGGCTTCGGGTAAACGGTGATCGCCACGGTACCGACAACGGGTCCGGTTGAAGATTGCCGGAACTCCACATTGTACGTGCCCGGAACCGTAAAGATATGGGACGGGTTTGCCAGCAGGGAGGTGCCGCCATCCTGGAAATCCCAGAAGAAGGAAGCCGCGCCGGCCGGGGGCGTGAATTTCACTTCGAGCGGTGCGCACCCGGTGGTCAAATCAGCCGTTTGGGCAAGGAGAAATAAACTTTGTAGCAGCGTCAGCAGGGTTAATGTAATCCGCATAATAAGCGATATCAGGTAAAAAGTTGTTTTGCAAGATGTTGGGAGGCTACGACAGCAGAGGGCGCTGTTCGGAAGTGCCAAAGTAGGGCAATTTTGTGCTAAAAAATACCAAACTGTGAGGAAGCGGTAAAAATCTTCGAGAAAGTTGCCACATTTGCCAACACCGAACAATTAATGACCGGTTCCGAACGCCTGGAGCAGGATTGGATAAACCGGCCTGGTGCCAATTGTTAATTTGAGGTGTGTTCTTAATTTTCCTCCAAAAGGAATATTCCAGCTTATGCGATATTTATTTTCTACCCTGTTAGCCTTTTCCTTTTCTCTGACGACCGTGCTGCATGCGCAGAGCTACATGTTCCAACATGAATCGCTGCCATGCCTGAATAAGAAATTTACTATCGTCGCACATATTTTCCGGGATAGCCTGGGCAATGCCGGCGCCGATGAAATGCAGATCCGGCAGGCGTTGGCAGATGCCAATCCTTTCTTCGCCCCGATCTGTGCATCCTTTGAAATTTGCGAATTCCGCTATCACGATAACTGGCAGCACGATGTGCTGGAAGACCCGGATACGGAGATCCCCCAGGTGAAAACCAAGTACCATGCCGACTACCGTATCAACATGTATTTTGTGACGTTCTTTACCAGTGATGACAATGCCTGCGGTTTATCCGACCTGAATGGCATAGGCAGTGCGGCAGGTACGGGTATCGTGTTGCGGAAAGATTGTATCAATGCCCGGACCTTTGCGCATGAATTGGGCCATTTTTTCAGCCTGCTCCATACGTTTGAAGGAAACGGGACTGAACTGGTGGACGGGTCCAACTGCGATACGGAAGGAGACCTGATCTGCGATACACCGGCTGACCCGTACGTGGCCGGCGAGCCTTTGGCCAATTATGTCGACCCTGATTGCAAGTTCATTAATACCCAGACGGATGCCAACGGGGACTACTACAACCCCGATCTGGGTAATATCATGTCGTACTACGAGTGCGATACCTGTGGATTTACCTGGGAACAACTCAATAAAATGGCACAGGCCTATCTGACTGCCGGGGTGAAGTTCTGGTAGCAGTTCCCGGGTCGAAGCATAAAAAAACCTGTGATCGTTAACACCGGCGGAATATTGCCGGATGTATGATCACAGGTTTTTTTATGCTTCGGATCTACTGCCGGGTGCAGTGTCCGTTAATGCGGAATCCGCTTCCGCATAACCCCGTAAAAGAACGTGCCGGCCATAGCAGAGGCCAGGAAAAGTATTAATACGGTGTAGCCGCTTCCGAGCAGAATGAACATCGGAGCGGGGCAAATGCCGGCCAGCGCCCAGCCAAGGCCGAATATAAAACCACCGACAACATACCTCGGATAAGTCTTGTTCTTGGGAGGAATGACAATTTCCTCACCTTCGACCGACCGCAGGTGGTAACGCCGGATCAATTGTACGATTACAATTCCCGACACGACAGATGTGCCGATAATGCCGTACATGTGGAAGGACTGGAAATTGAACATTTCAAAAATGCGGAACCAGGATACGGCTTCGGATTTATACAGGGTGAAGCCCAACAGGATCCCTACGAAAATATATCGCGACATGCGCATGGCTACAAGGAAGTTTTAGGTTATTTAAAGATCAGTGGAAAAATGAGATAGGTCATGGTCATGCCGCCCAGAAAAAAGCCGATGACCGATACCAGAGAGGGCAGCTCAAGGGCAGACAGGCCGCTGATCGCATGTCCGGAGGTACACCCACCAGCGTAGCGGGCTCCAAACCCTACCAGAAAACCGCCCCCAATGATCATAAGCAGGCCCTGCAAGCTGAACAGTGCTTCCCAGCTGTACCATTCCGGTACAAGGGGTACCTGATCGCTTTCAAATTGAAGGCCCAGGGCGCGCAGACTTTCTACCGTTGCGGCCGACACGTGGGCAACAGCACCATCTGGCGCAGCAAAGTAATGGGAGGCCAGATATCCGCCGAACACCGCTCCAAGCGCTACCAGCAGATTCCATTCCTGGTCTCTCCAGTTGATCTTGAAAAATTCATTCATTTCGTCAGCACCGTCCGCAGCGCACATAACGCGGAAGTTTTCCGACATTCCAAAGTTCTTTCCGAACCATAAGAGTAGAAACATGATCAGGGCGATCATGAGCCCTGCGACCCACCAAGGCCAGGGTTGGCTGATGAAGTCGCGCAATTGAACAAGCCAATCGGGAACCATAAATGTTTAGTTTGAATAATAGAAATGGGTGCACGGCAAATGTAACCAAATAAACATTCGGCCAAATTACCGGATTGGCAAGGATCGTAAAGGAAAGAGGTTTTAGTAACTTCAGGTAAAGGCAAACTCTAGTTCGCCCTGCATTTCAAAATTCAGTTCATAATTATCCCACCACTCCCAAAGCAAGGTTTTTACCTGGGTGATTACTTCCAGAGCGGCTTTTTGTACCGCTGGAGAAAGGTCGACCGACATCGGTTGTAGTTCTTCCACGGATACGGTGATCAAATAGACCTTGGGCATCCTGCCGGTGATCTGGAGTGCTTCCAGAACATCCCGCAGGCCTACATCGTGTGTGCTCATAGACCGGGGAAAATCGGAAGCAAAACGCGGCTCCAGCAAGCGGATCGTGCCCGCCCGGTGCCCGTCGATGGTAGCATCGATCAGGATCACGATTGGGTACTGCTCCAGGATGCCCGTCAGGTGAAAACCGCCGGTTCCGCCATCCAGAACATCGGTACCCGGCGGTAAGGGTTCGGTGGACAATTGGCGGGCAACATGTACACCAATGCCCTCGTCTCCCATCAGGTAGTTGCCGACGCCCATCAGCAGTACATATTTGTTGGCAGGGTCAGAATAGATCGTATTATTATCCATAATTAATTGCTCTTTTCGGCTTCTGCAAGGGCTTCTTCTTCAATAAACTTCCAACCTCCTCCCATGGATGAAACGTTCACTGCAACAGGTACATTCCTGGAAATGCAGCCAGATCACCGGGATACGCGGTTTGGTTTTCAGTGCCTGTGCAACCTGGCCTACACCGGCTGTTTCCAGCCCGAGATAGGCGGCAATAGTAGCACAGAACTTCATCATATAGTCGCGTCTGGAATAACCACGCTGGCGGCGCTCCTCGTATTAACTGCTACGAGTCGGGCGTTGCGACATAGGAGAAAGGTTTGTGAATAAAGTAATTAGGTGTTCAATTTAGGCTTAAAGTTATTTTTCAAAATACCAGTTCGTTTCTGATCAGAATCAGCAATTAATATGAGACTGATCATGAATGCGGGCCCCCGGCTCCCTGATTTTTGATTTCAAATATTCCGAACACCCTGTACATGCACGAATTATCCATTATTCATAGCATTCTGGAAGCGGTTGAAGCCGAACTCCATCAGCACGGTGGCCAGCGAAAAGTTGAGGCCATCGACCTGGAAATAGGCGCATTGGCAGGTGTGGAGATCAATACGCTGGAGTTTCTGTGGCCGGCAGCTGTCGAGCAGACGGTGCTGGACTCTGCGAGGTTGAATATTGTACAGATACCCGGTTTAGCCCGGTGCTCGGATTGTACCTCCACCTTTGAACTGGCACACTATTTCGACCCCTGCCCCAAGTGCGGATCCCATTTGCTGGAAATACAACAGGGAGAAGACCTCCGGATCAGATCCCTTACACTCGTCGAAAAACCCTGGTCGGATGAGTTGCCTCTTCCACCTATCAACCCCAATTAACCCAATCACTCAACCCTCCAACCCTCCAACCCTCCAACCCTCCAACC
>SBHD01000254.1 GCA_006226345.1 Bacteroidota bacterium
CGGGCCTACCAGGCTATAGGGCCATATATTCTCACACAAGCCCGGGGTGTCAACCCGGCCGACAAGATATTTGCGGCACTGGCAGCACACCGGAAAGCTGAAGACCTGAGCTGGGTGGAGGCCCCCCAGTTTGACGTGCCACTGGATGTAGTACCTACCGATGTGCCGGCCTGGTGGCTGCTGAAAAAGAAAAACGTATTGTACTACAATGGCCTGGGTACGGGCGATTTTGCCCGCCTGTCCTCCGCCTCCGGCATGCTTACTATGGCAGATACGATACAGGCCCGCAAGATCGATGCGAATATGGTGGACCTGATCGCCTGGATCCGGACCCTGGAACCACCGGCATACCCCTATCCAATCGACCAACCACTGGCTGCTCAGGGGCAGGTGCTGTTTGAAGAACACTGTTCCAAATGCCACGGTACATACGGCGCCGAAGAGACCTATCCCAACAAACTGGTCCGGCTCAGCAAGATCGGTACCGATACCCTGCTGGCCTACGCGCTACGGGAATATCCGCAATATACCGAGTGGTACAACCGGAGCTGGTATGCCAGCGGACCGCATAAGGCCGAACTCCGGCCGACCGACGGGTATGTTGCGCCACCGCTCGATGGTGTTTGGGCTACCGCTCCATACCTGCACAATGGCTCCGTTCCCACGGTCGAAGACCTGCTCAACAGCAACCAGCGGCCCAAATACTGGATGCGTTCGTTTGATAATTCGGACTACGATACCGAAAAACTGGGCTGGAGCTACACCCGCGAGGAATACCGGTTTGGCAGTGAAACCTACGATACGACCTTGCCGGGCTATAGCAACAGCGGGCACACCTTTGGCGACCGGCTCAGCCCGGAAGAGCGAAAAGCCGTGCTGGAATACCTGAAAACGCTATGATACAGTCCGGTCCAACCGGGTATTCATGATCCGGAACCAGACTGGCGGGATCAGGGCAAGGATAATACTTGTCGGGTACCCGAATGGCAACTGCGGGCTTTCATCTAGGTGGCGAAGGATCTGAAATTTCCGCGTAGCCTTATAGTGGTGATCGCTGTGCCGGGTCAGTTCATACAGAAAGATACGCCCCATTTCATGGTTGCTGTTCCAGGAATGAGCAGGCGTTACCGGCTCCGGCCTGCCGGAAGGCAACACGCGCCGCCGGAGGCCGTAATGTTCTACGTAGTTGATCGTTTCCAGCAACAGAATTCCAACGCCCGCTATACATAATGCACCCAAAAGCCCTTTCAAACCAAATACCAGGGCAATACCGATCAGCCAGCCGGCCTGCCAAAACTGAAACCGGAGCATTTCATTGTGCAGGCTGAACACTGGTTTGCCGGCTTTTTCGAGGCGGTCACGTTCCAGCTGCCAGGCATTTCGCCAGCCCCCCGTGATCGAACGCAGCCAGAACCACTGGAGCAGTTCACCACGGCGCGCAGACGCCGGATCGCGGTCCGTCGCCACATTTTTATGATGCCCACGGTTGTGTTCAATGAAAAAATGCTGGTACAGAGCGGTCAGCAGCATCCATTTGGACATGGCCTGTTCGAACCGGCTGTTACGGTGTCCGAGTTCATGGGCTACGTTGATCCCGAGCGCTCCGACGATAATCCCGGTACCGAACGTCAGCCCGGCCCACTCGGCAGAGGTAAGTATCTGATTCCGGACCACCTGAAAATACCAGAAAACGATCAGGTACAACAAGGGGAGGTTGAGATACAGCAGCAGGTCGAAAAACCGCAGCCGCGACCGGCTGTCTTCTTCTTCCGGAGGAATATTCGCAGTGGACCGCGGCATCCAGAGTTCAAACAATGGAATGATGCCGAAACCCAGTATTACCGTAGCCCAGGCCCAGCCTTCACGATAGTACAATGCCAGGATGGCGCTCAGGGGTAACAGGTATGCGATCAGGTATTTAAGATCTTTCATTGCCAACTAATCCTAATTGTTTTTGCCAGACCGCCGTACTTTTGCGGCCTGTTTACTCCACTGCTGGTAAAAAGTGCCGGTGCAAACCTATCAATATGGACTTTTACACGCTCAAAATTAAGCATATCACACCAGAAACGCCGGATACCAAAACCCTTGAATTTGAAATACCGGAAAATCTGCGTACTACTTTTGCCTTTACCCAGGGGCAGCATGTCACGATCAAACACGAGATAAACGGACAGGAAATCCGCCGTTCCTACTCCATGTCCGTCAGCCCACGGGAGGGCCGGCTGGCCGTTACCGTAAAAAAAGTGGCCGGTGGGCGCATGTCTACCTTCCTGCACGACCGGGTACAGGAGGGCGACACCCTTGAAGTGGCCCATCCCGACGGCAGGTTCTATATCAAGACGGATCCGGACAAACGGCGCACCTATTATTTCTTTGGCGCCGGCAGTGGCATCACCCCCCTGATGTCCATCATCAAGGAAACCCTGGAGGCCGAGCCCATGTGTACGATCTTTCTGCTCTATGGCAGCCGGAATGAAGAAAATATCATTTTCAAGGAAGAACTGGACCGTCTCTCCGAACGCTACAATGGCCAGCTGTTCGTTGAATACGTCCTGAGTCAGCCGAAGAAAGAGGTGAGCGGGAGTGTGTTGGGCCTGTTTAAAAAATATACGACCAACTGGACGGGCAGGACCGGCCGGATCGAAGGCCGTGTTGTCGGACAGTACCTCGAGGAACACATGCCCCACGGGCCGGAAGACGACTGCCACTATTTTGTCTGCGGACCGGGCAATATGGCCGATACAGTGGAAGTTGCCCTCCTGGGGCGGGGGATAGACGGCAAACAGATCCATATCGAACGTTTTGTCAATGCCGACCATGTACCGGGTGAATTTACGGTAGCCCCTGACGACAGCGCCGTGCGCCTGGTCGTTCACCTGAATGGTCAGCGGATTGAAACCTCCATGCCGCACGGCGCTACCATTCTGGACATAATGGTGAAAGAAAAGCACGACGCCCCCTACTCCTGTACAGCGGGGGCCTGCTCGACCTGTATGGCCAAGGTGCTGAAGGGAAAAGTGAAAATGGATGTCTGCTATGCCCTCGACGAAGAAGAGGTAAAAGCCGGGTATTGCCTGACCTGCCAGTCGCATCCGGATTCAGACGAACTGGAGATCTCCTACGACGTCTGACAAGGAGATACAAGCCGTCGAAAACCTGGCTGAAGCGATATAATCATAGCGCTACCTGCACATCACAAGTAGTTAATTATCTGCGATATACACAATAAATTATTTTGAATTCAATTTCAAAATATGTGTAATGCAGGTCGGATTTTGTTTGCCTGAGCGCACCTGAACGGGCTATTTTCGGAACAGAAAACAGCCCGGAACATGCATCCACGTCACATCCCATTCTTTCGTCTTTTTCTGCCCTGGGCGCTGGGTATTGCCCTGAGCATTTGGGCCGACCGTCCTGTTCCGGGGCTTGAATATGGTCTGGCGGCCGGCGCAGTTTTGCTGTTCCTGTTGGTTCGCCGGCAGTTTCACTATCGCTACCGCTGGGTATTCGGGAGCCTGTTGCTGGTCACGGTTTTAATGGCCGGTTACTACCACGGCCTGGCAAACGATGAGCGGCGGGCATCAAGCCATTTCAACAGGATACCCGGATTGCCGACGGTGTTTTACGGCATGGTGTATGAATTACCGGTGAAAGGCCGTAAGATAAAGATACCACTTCGCCTGGAGGCTGCCGGGCCTTCGGCAAGCGAGCTCCGTCCCTGTACCGGGCATGTCCTTTTGTTCCTGGACCCCACACCGGAGGCTGGCCGGCTCCGATACGGCGATAAGATCTGGGTGCAGGCAGCGATCCGGCCTGTTTCCGGGCCAATGAATCCCCATGCTTTCGATTACCGCCAGTACCTGCATTTCCGGAATATACACTACCAGGCCTTTGTGCAAGAGCAGTCATACGGAGTAATCGCTACCGGATATGGTCACTGCCTTTGGCAGATGGCCTTCCGGTGGCGGGAACGGCTGCTGGAAGTCCTGCGCATCCATTTCCCCGGCCAGGATGAATTTGCCGTGGCGGCTGCACTGCTGGTCGGGTACAAGGATGAGCTTTCAGACGAATTACGGAGGGCCTATGCCGAAACCGGCTCCATGCATGCACTGGCCGTCTCCGGCACGCACGTCGGCTTGTTATATGCCGGCCTGCTTTTTCTGCTACAGCGCCTGCCGTGGTCCGGAAACACCCGCCGCTGGGGCCAGACGGGACTCTCCCTGGCAGCCATTTGGGCTTTTGCCCTGGTTACCGGAGCAGCTCCCTCAGTGTTACGGGCAGCCCTGATGTTCACGGCATATCTGGTAAGCAAGGCGATCCGGCGCCAGTCTTCGATCTGGAATATTCTGGGCGGCACCGCTTTTGTACTGCTACTGGCCGACCCATACCTGTTGTGTAATGCCGGATTCCAGCTCTCTTTTACTGCCGTTGCCGGGATCGTCTTTTTTTATCCGCTGCTTCAAAAAATAACACTGCCTTTGCCTAAATGGGCTGGTCCGGGATGGGAGGTCCTGCTTATTGGTGTCGCGGCACAGTTAGGGACGTTGCCGTTGTCATTGTTCTATTTCCATCAGTTCCCGGTGTATTTCTGGCTGTCCGGGTGGGTTGTAGTGCTGGGCGGGGCGGTGTTTTTATGGGGCGGCAGTATACTGGTTATCCTGAGTGCACTTGCGCCGCAGGCAGCAGCCTGGCTGGGGTGGGGGTTGCACCAATGGCTCCGGGGTATGAATGGTGCTATTGCATGCGTCCAGCAACTGCCGGGCAGTGTGATCGGCGGAATCTGGGTCGATGCTGCTACTGCCAGCCTGCTGGGTGTATTTTGCTGGGTATTGGCCTGGGCTGTAACGTACCGAAAACCGCGTTGGTTATTGTTTGCACTGGCCTTGCTGGCCACACTGGGCACCGGATATTTCCTGCAAAAACACCGGCAACTCCGGCAACAACAAATAACCCTGTATCATGTAAACCGTCATTTATTGTTCGACTTTTTACAGGCCGATAAGCGGATCACCTGTGCTGATACTATTCCGCCACGACAGGAACAGTTCGCTGCTGAAAGCAACCGCTGGGCACATGGCATCCGGCAGGCCTGTTCGCTGGCAGTCGGGCAGCCTTATTCCGGCCGTCACCTCTGGATCCGGCCGCCCTTTATCCAGTTTTTTCAGGTATCGCTTGTCCTGGTAGACGCGCCCGGCTTGGTATCCGACGTTAAACGGGATCCGACACCGGTGGATGTACTGATCCTCCATGGAAATCCAAGGGTTACGCTTTCCGAGTGCATCCGGCAGTTCCCCTGTCGCCAGATCGTCTTTACCGCAGCAAACAGCAGGCGGAGGGTCTTGAAATGGAAGGAAGGTTGTCAGAAGCAGCGCATCCCTTACTGGGATATCGGCGAAAACGGCGCCTGGGAGCAGGGTCTGGCAGTCTTTGAACCCATTCCCCCCTCCTGATCTGCAGGTGAATGCCCGGCACCCACAACCTTATTATCACCCGAAACAGATTATCTTATGCTCAAACATGTTATCCGGCAGTTGTACTTTACCAAGGCCGAACGGCATGGCGCGGTGGCCTTGCTCCTGCTGAGCACTGCCGGATTCGCAGCTCCGCATTTATTCCGTGTCTGGTATAACCGGCCGGCCACCGACTTCTCCGCTACACAGCGCAGCATAGAGCGTTTTCAAGCATCTAAAGCAATACCCAATAACACCCGCTCCCTGTTTATGTTTGACCCAAACACCGCTCCGGCCGATACCCTGATCGCCTTAGGCCTGTCGGAAAAACTGGCGCGCACCATCGTCAAATACCGCGAACGAGGAGGCCGGTTCAGACATCCGGATGACTTGCGAAAGATCTACACTCTGCCGGAAGAGGAATTTCAACGCCTCCGACCATATGTCAGGATGGAACAAAAAACCTCCGCCAAGTCCGTTCGCCCGGCCAAAAAGAACAGCATTTCACCGTTTCCATTTGATCCCAACACCGCTTCCCGCAATACACTGGAACAATTGGGGCTCCCGGGCTACCTCGTCGAACGGCTGATCCGGTACCGTGAAAAAGGCGGCAAATTCCGGGAGCCGGCCGACCTGCGAAAACTATACGGACTGTCGGACCGCGATTACCGGCTGCTGGAACCCTATATACAATGTGCTGCCCCATCACCAGAAAACAACAGCCCGGTCCCGGAGAAAAGCAGGCCGGCCAAAACGGCTCCGGCTGTGGTGGATATTAATACAGCTACGTTGGAGGACTGGACCCGCCTGCCTGGCATTGGCCCCTACCGGGCCAAAAAGATCCTTCAATACCGCGAACGCCTGGGTGGTTTCATTCAGACCGGACAGGTTGCCGAAGCGTATGGGCTCCCGGATAGTGTGTTTCTCGCCATCCAGGGATACCTGAAGGCGGGCGAAGTACCGACCCACCGGATCAATATCAATACAGCCAGCGAACAGGAACTGGCCAGCCATCCTTACATTTCATATAAACAGGCCCGGTTGATCACAGCCTACCGCGCACAACATGGCAGTTACAACAGTACAGATGACCTGAACCACATCATAGCCCTTGCAGACCAGCATTGGCTGAAAAGGGTACAGTACTACCTTACTGTAGAATAACCAAAGCTACATATCGCAATCGGGCGATTCCGGCAACACCCGCTACTTCTGTTGGGCAGCAGCGGCAGCGGCAGCCCGGTCGAGCCAGGGTTTTGCTTCCTCCGGCCGCCCCATGTCCTTATAGGCCGAACCGATATACTGGAGCAGGGTCGGGTTGTCAGGCTCGTAGATCAGCCCTTCCTTCCATTGCTCGATAGCCGCCGGAAATTGCTTTTTCATAGCCAGCACGGCGCCCAGGTTGCGGCGGGCGTCGACAAAACGCGGGTTGATCCGGATTGACTTCCGGTAAACCACTTCTGCAGAATCCAGTTGTTGCCGGATAAAATAGATAAAGCCCAGGTTGGACAATACCTTGTCGTCATTCGGACGATGCTGCAGGGCTTTCTGATAATCCACATACGCCTGATCGTAATGCCCCAGCCGGAAGTGTGCCAGCCCGCGGCTGCCATAGGCATCGTGGTATTGTGGAAAGAGGTCAATAGCTTTTGTAAACGCATCAATGCCTTTATTCACCCAGGTACTGTCCGTCACCTGTCCGGAGTCTTCATTTACCCCTTCCTTGGTCGTTTCGATACCAATATGGTAGTTGAGCTTGGCGCAATTGGGGGAGTTCGGAATATCGGCTTTGTACAGGGTAAAACTGTCATACCAGGCAGGATTGCGCGTGATCGTTTTGATACTGTACGCCAACAGTATCACAGCCGTTACGCCCCAAACCAGCGCACCTTTTCCACCGGGGTTGGAAACCTGTTGTGCGGCAGGCACATCCGGCTGACGACTGATCCCGAACGCCGTCATGATCAGCCAGGCCAGGGCGAATACAAAACCAAGGGACGGTGTGTAAAGGACGCGTTCCCCGTACGAGGTACCGATCACCATCAGCACATTGCTGAACAACGAAAAGGTCACCAGATAAAAGAGAATAGCATAGGCCAGAAAATGCCGGGATCGCAGTTTCAACAAAGCCCAAATGAACATCCCTCCGTACACGGCAAAACCAAGCAACGCCCGCCAGTCGGCAAACGATACCGGTTTCATTTGGGGGTATCCGAGGTCGCTGATGAGCGGATGTGGCAGGATAATGGTCTGCAGATACCGCCCGCACATCATAAAGGCGGAAGCCAACCGGGTACCGGTATTGGAAGCCGCAATAATGAAATTATCCAGAGCGGAATAAACCTCCTGATAAGGCTGGGCGCTCAGCACCTGATGGCGGATCAGCAGATAAAGTGCGGCCGGGATCAGGAACAATGCTGAAATACGCAGGTTCTCCCCAAGCGTTTTCCTGGTAAAAAACCAGATCGTCAATGGAAAGATCGCCAGGAAGGTGATGCCGCTTTCCTTGAAAAACAGGCTCACCCCGTAAATCAACACTGCCGCTGTCAGCCAGCCGGATTTACCTTTGTCAAAATACTTCCAGATACTGTTCAGGGCCAGCGTACACAACAAGAGAGCCATGATCTCATCCCGGCTCTTGATATTGGCCACTACTTCAGTATGTACCGGATGTGCCATAAAAAACAAAACAGCAAGCGCCGGCAGTATCGGCGGATAATCGGCAAGGATCCGGCGCCAGGTTACCCACAGTGCCCAGCCCGTCAGGGCATAGAATACAGCATTCAGAAAATGCCCGATAAACGGATTGTCGGGTGTGATTTGCCACTCCAGCGCAAACATGACCAGCGTCATTGGACGATAAAGCGAGCCAGGGCTGTTCCAGGCACCATAGCGGTATTCGGTACTGAACATGGTAGCCAGGTTCTTAAGGCCACCTTTCGTTACCCAGTTTTCTTTGATCGCAGAATAATCATCCAGGCACCACTGATGCCCAAAGGTGTTGAGATACAATACAAACCCCAGCGCTGCGGCCGCCAGGCCGATCCATAGCGGCCCAGCTGAGAACTTTTTTACCGTGCCGGTAGCTTGCGCTCCTGCGGATACATTGGCCTGTTTTCTGGATTGCGGCTTCCCGGTTTGCCTGGTTGACTTTCGCTTTTTCATAACTGCAGTCCGAACATTTAACTGCGAAATTAGCAGAATTGACGGAATTGTATTCTGTTAAGAATTACCAAAAAACCTTGGGATGTTCGCAAGACTTGTTACTTTTGGAGCCGTTTTTTAGAAAATTGCTATTTGATTCACTAAAGTTGTTTCCCGCTATGAAAAAAGGAATTTTCCTCTTCTCTCTGCTCTTCGTACTGGGTGTAGTTTCTGCTAACGCCCAAGGCTGCCAAGGTAAAGCTGCCAGCGCCTCCAAATCATCCTGCTGCATGAAAGCCGGCAAAGCTGCCTCGGCTGATGCTTCCATTGAAAAACGCGTTGCTGAAGACGGCACCGTTGCTTATGTCCGCAAAGAGTCGGATGCTGATGGCAATGTTAAGTTCGTAAGTGTCAAGTACGATGAAGCCAGCAATTCCTTTGTCAATGTAGCGCCTAAAAATGTTGCAGCCGCCAGCACTACCGGCATGACAAAGAAGTCCTGCGCTGCAGGTAAATCCAAGGCATGTTGCGCCAGCGGCGCCAGTGCCGGAAAGTCCTGCTGTGCGTCTAAAGCCAAAGCGGCTGCCGACGACGTGGACCAGAAGTAATACAAAGGGGCTTTACCCCGCTCATGTACTAAACGGCCTGCCGGGATAATCCCGGCAGGCCGTTTTTTTGCCAAGTACCGGCAGGCAGGTGTAAATGCCGTGATCGTATACTTCTCCTCTTTTCATTGAACCGGAGTTCATGGCCTACAAACAGAAAACGGGCCTCCATAGCCTTGGCTATAGCGACCCGCTTCCACTTTATCCGGTCAGGCACGGGTAGTTACAGTATGTCCACTAGTTTTTCAGGTAGTTGGTTTGAAAGAATTCCCGGTATCCATCCAGCGATTTATTTTTCAGGATCAGCCGGTAGTTCTCCTGTGTGATGGCATAGAATTCTTTCTCATATGACTTGGTCTTAGTCTCGCCCAGGAAGCCTTTCCGATCTTTCACCTCTTCATAGAACCGCATCGCCGCTTCGCGGTTATCGAATTTACGGATCACAACGATTGGTGTGTTCGTGTCGGTTCCCAGGAAAATATTCGATATACGCAGGCGCTCCAGCCGGTGGTACTCGCGGTTGTAGTCAGAAATGGCGATTTTGACATCGTCCAGCCGTACGTCACCGGAAAAGGCCACCAGGAAGTAGTGTAATTTGTCATCATCCAGGGTAAAGGAAACATCCAGCCGCTGGCCTGCATTTGGTCGTTGCTGGGTCGCTGCTACCTGGAACCCTTCGCATGAGAGCAGGCGGGCAATTTCACGGGCCCGTGTTGCCTCATCGCTGTCCGGATACCGGGTAATCACCTCGTTCAGTGTTTTACAGTATGCCTCCTTACCCTGCAGGTTACCGGTACACATAGCGCTGAGCAAGGCGAACTTGGCCATCAACGGATTGGTGGTACCGTATTTTTTAGGCGCCTCCTGGCAGCGGTCGAAGGCTGTTTTGTAATCCCCGTCTTTGAAATACGAATAGGTCTTATCGTAAAACTGGTTCAACTCCCGCTCCCGCTCCTTGGAGGCATTCACAAAGTTAGGATCGGTGAGCGCACGGGTGAACGAACTGTTCGGATACTTTTCGATCAGCTTATCCAGGTAGTATTTTGCCCGTGGTGCATTGCCCAGATCCTTAAAGGCAATATGGCAATAGTACCAGGCCTCTTTCTGATATTTCAATGTATCCGGGTAACGTTGCTGCATTTCCTCCAGGGTACCGGTACAACGCTCGTTGTTTTGCAGGCGGTCGCGGAAGAGTACGCCCAGGTTGTACATCGCCTCATACGTGGAGAGGTGCAATACGGCCAGTTCGGCCTCGCTGCCGGGTATTCCCTGGAAAATATCCGACAATTCTGCTTCAGAGAGCACATTCTGCTGGAGACTGTCGGTGCGGGTCTCCGCGATCGGCCCGCTGGTGATCGGGCGGTTCTTGCGCCGCCAGTTGTCCTCCAGCTTCCGGTCGCCCCATATCTTGGAAAAGTCTTTTTTACCTTTTTTCAGGAATGCCGCATTATAGAAATAAAACGAGGATGGCCGGCCTCCCGCCAGCGGTATCGGGATGGACTGGTTGGCTCCGGCCAGCGGCTGGGCCTGCTTGGACTCGGCTTCCCGGCGTTCCTGCTCACGCTGCTCCTTGATCTGTTTGGCCAGTTCCTTGCGTTCTTCCGGACTCATATAAAACACCCGGACAATACTGTCGTTGGTTTCAATGGTAGTGATAAGCCGGGCGATATCCTTCAGGTTTTCAGCATAGTCCTGCACCCGGGTATAACGCTCGTCGAGGGCAGGCAGTACCGTCAGGGTACTGTCGTAGTATTTTTTCGCCGCGACAAAATCTTCCGTTTCAAAATACAGATCGGCCAGTAGCAGGTAGGACTCGCTGCGTTGGTTCGTGTTGGTCTGGTTGTAATTGACCGACTTGTGCAACATTCCGATCGCGTCCTTTTTCAGTCCGTCCTTGATCGCAATATCGGCCATGACGTAGTAGATCTGATCCCGGTATTCCAGGTTTTTCCCGTCTTTGGCCATACGCTCCAGCGACTTGTTGGCTTCGCCGCTGTCGATCTTTTTCTGCGCCCAGCCGGCCTGCACCTGACGGAGGCGGGCATTGAACTCCATCTCATATGACGGGCGGCTTGCCAGCGCCGTTTCCAGGGCGGCGTATGCCTTGTCGTACTGGCCTGCCCGCTCGTATAACTGCGACAGAATATAGGCCAGACGGGCGCGCTCTTTTTTCTTTTCAGCCCGCTGGATTGCCTGCTCCAAGGGTGGAATAGCCTTACTATATTGCTTCTGCTTAAGCCACAGGTAGGTCTGTGCCATGGCCAGGTCCTTGCGGAGCTCAGAGGGGAAGAACGGGTCGCCTTCCAGATCGCGGAACAAGAAGTCGGCCTCATTATATTTTTCCCGCTCGATCAGCGTACGGCCATACCAGATCATTGCCAGGGGATAGGCTGCCGTCCGTTTCAGCCCCTGGTCATAAGGGTCCTGCTTTTGCGATGGCGGCAGCTCGGAAGCCTTCTTGTCGTCGTCCTTCTTACTGCTTTTCTTCTTCTTGCTTTTTTTGCTTTTCTTTTTCTTACGCGACTTTTTATAGCGCTTTTTCTTGCTTTTCTTCTTCTTGCCTTTTTTGACCTTGGCTTTTTTCTTACCGGATTTCAGCTTGAGTTTGCCCGGACTGTATTCATCCCGAATATACTCAAAGGTAAACTCCGCCGTCTCAAAATCCCGTTTCAGGTACTGTGCCTGCCCGATCATGGTGTAGCAATCGTCGCCGTAATCACTTACCCGGTGCAGGGCAATACCCATGGCCGATTTTTTGATCACGTTGTCCAGGTCACCAAGCGCCGGTTGAGGATCTACGGCGGCATACGGGTAGAGGTCCAGTATCTGGTTATAATTATCCGTGTGTTGCTGCTCCAGCCCTTCAATAGTCAGGGTCAGCAACTCATTGGCATTAAACCAGTAATTATATTTGGAGGTAAGGTTGTGATACCCTTTCTTGAACCAGCCTACCTCTGCATCTTTTTTCTTTGTAGTCACACAGCCTGCCAGCAGCAGAAAGCCAGCCAGGCCCAATACTAAAATCCGGATATTCTTCATGTTTACCAACAAAATTATAGGGACGGTCGCAGTACGACCATGGTTGGAATAGGCGCTGTTTTTTCCAAATTGGTTGTCCCGGACATTCAATTTAACAAAAATTCAGGAATGACAGTACGATATTTCCACCTACCGAGCAGACATTTTCGCGAACTTTGCCGCGGCGGCGCTGCCAATTGGTGCAAATGCAGTACCAAAATCACGTGGAGCGCCCCGGCAGGTTGTATAAATCACAGGAGATGCAAAAATATCTCGGTTTTATAAAAAAATTTACCCGCCTTTTCCGCAAGGACGAGGACGACAGCCGCGGGCTGATGGAAAAATTGCGGGATAAATACCGGCTGGTGATCATGAACGACGAAACGTTTGAGGAGGTCTCGTCGCTCAAACTCACTCCACTCAGCGTATACGTATTTTTAAGTTCGCTGATCGTCGGCACGGCAATCCTGGTAGTGGTGTTAGTTATTTACACGCCGCTTAAACGGTATATTCCCGGTTATGGTGATTTCCAGCGCGATGAGGAGATTGCGCTGCTTACCGGCAAGGTGGCCGACCTGGAAAAGGAGATCGAGGCGACCCGGGCGTATAATGAGAACTTCCGAAAGATCCTCGTTGGAGACCTGGAAGGCCTGGATGAAAAAACGGTACGGGAAAAAAGCAAGTTGGAGGACACTGGTGCCACGCCGCCCGCGACCAGTTCCGAACCCTCGACTGAAGCCATGAAAACGTCGGGCAATGCTACTGCACCGGCAAAGGTAGCAACGGCCACGGCGCCTGCAACGATCGGGCTCGGCACAATCCTGACACAAGACAAACCGCTGGAGCAGATCTTCTTTATGCCACCGGTATCCGGTGAGGTCATG
>SBHD01000295.1 GCA_006226345.1 Bacteroidota bacterium
GGCACAAAGGCCAAGGCCAAAGCCGCCGACAAACCCAAACTGACCCGGGCCGAGATACTCGCTAAAGCTCGCGCCGCTCGCACGGCAAAGGCCGCGAAGAAGAAAGCCTGAAACCATAGCATCATGCCCCAACCGTTTTTGGGTTTGTTTGCTTACTTATAATCCTAAAAAGTCCTGTTTAAGTGTATCAGCCAAACCTGCCAGCCGCTACCTTTGCAGTTGGTTATATGGAACGTATCGTAGGTACATATACAGGCTCTGAACCCGGCGCATTGGTCGTTGTGTTCGGGGCTGTTCATGGAAATGAACCGGCTGGTGTGCTGGCACTCCGTGAAGTATTTCGGATGTTGGAAAGGGAGCCGGAGGTAAACCCTGACTTTGTTTTTCGGGGCAAATTGATCGGCCTGATCGGCAATGTGCCGGCGCTGAATTCCGGTGCCCGCTTTATTGACCGGGACCTGAACCGATTATGGACACCTCTTAACATTCGCCGGATCCAGCAAACCAATCCGCAGGAATTACAGGTGGAAGACCTGGAACTTAGTGCCTTGCGCGATATTATCCATGAGGAGTTACTGGCCTACCAGCCGGAAGCCATGGTTATCCTGGATGTACACACCACTTCGGCAGACGGAGGAATATTTTGCATTCCATCTGACGACAAAGCGAGTTTGCGCCTGGCCAAGGAATTACACGCCCCGGTTATTCTGGGCATGCTGGAAAAACTGGAAGGCACTGTGTTACATGTGGCAGCCGGCAATCATTTCCAGACCGGTGGTTACCCCCGGTATTCTATCGGAGCTGCCTTTGAAGCCGGCCAGCATGACGACCCGCGCTCGATCAGCCATGCTATTGCCGGCATTCTCAACTGCCTGCGCGCTGCAGGCTGCATACTGCAGGAAGACCTCGACAGCCGGCATGAATTTATCCTCAAATCTTTCTCCGAGCCATTGCCCAAGGTAACCCGGTTAATGCATGTACATCACATCCGGCCGGGTGATGGGTTCTGTATGCGACCGGGATATGCCAACTTCCAACCGATCCAGCAGGGGGAACATCTGGCGGATGATACTACCGGGCCGATCCTGTCGCCGGGTGAAGGGCTGATCCTCATGCCACTTTATCAGCCACAGGGCACCGATGGTTTTTTTGTTGTTCAGGAAATAAGTTAATGAGGCAGCAGAGTGCCGGTCAACAATGAAGGGAATACTATTTCCTGGCCTCAAGTATCTTTTCATACGCCTCGTTGATCTGCTGGAACCGCTCCTTTGCACGCTGGATCGCTTCAGGGGAGGCCCCCTGTGCCAGAAGTTTGTCCGGATGCCATTGCATCGCCAGGCGGCGAAACCGTTGTTTGATCCGGTCGAGCGGCTCCCCGGGCTGAGCCCCGAGTACCTGGTAATACGCCTGCAGTGACGGCCGTGAAACAGGCGGCTGTCTGGGAGGTTCCTGGTAATACCGCTGTCGTATCCGGTCGTATTGCAGCCGGCCAATGTGAAACATGCCGGCAGCCCGAATCAGCAGCTGCTCCTCCACGGGATGAAGCCGGCCGTCGGCTGCAGCGGTAGCAAACAGCAGATCCATCATCTGAAGTACCTGGTGCCGCTCCCGGCCAAAATCCAGGTAGAAAGCCCGGGCATAATGCTCAAAAGATTGTGAAGAATTTTTCGCGTCATTCCAGATCCGGATCACATTCTGCCGCGCCTGGGCCGTCAAACGGAACTGGTTGCTGATCAACCGTTCCATCAGGTCTACCTCTCTTTGGTTTACTGCACCATCGGCTTTGGCCATTTTGGCACAAAGGCTGAATACATGGTATAAATATTCACCGCGCCGGCGCTGCAAACTCCGGAATTCCTGTTCGGACATGTGGAAATCTCGCCGCCGGTCAAAAAACACGTGGCCAAGCATAGCGCCTAAAATAAAGCCCCACAGTCCACCTAACGGCATGCCTGTCAGGTCAAAGAACACCATACCGACAATGCCGGCCAGCAGTTTGCCACGTATTTCCATAGCGCCTGCAAAAGTATCCGAAATTCATTGAAATGGCCACCGCCAAAAGCGGGATTTGCTCAGCCGGGCAGCTCAACCGGCACAAAGTCGAATTGTTCCACATCAAACAAGCCCAGGTCTGTCATTTTCAATACAGGGATGACCGGCAACGCCAGGAATGAAAGCGCCATGAACGGAGCCTGCAGATCGCAGTACAAAGACTCCTTCGTCCATTTATCCAGATCTGCATAGGTCTGTGCCAGTTCATAGCCGTCTACCGGACTCATCAGGCCAGCGATCGGCAGAGGCAGGACACGGGTCTGCCCTGCACCATCAGTAGCACAGATACCACCTTTAGCCTCAATGATGGCATTAACAGCCGCACAGATCGACCTGTCATCCGCTCCAACTGCTACGATATTATGGGAGTCGTGAGCAACACTGGAAGCCAGAGCACCACGTTGCAGGCCAAATCCCCGAACAAACCCAATGGCAGGAACTGCATCCGGCGTATACCGGTTTAGTACCGCTATTTTCAGGATATCCTGGGCTGGATACGGCAACAACAGGCCGTCCTGCAAACGCACCCGCCCTTCTGCGCTTCCGGTGACAATCTCCCCGTCCCAGGCCCGGATCATCCGGACGATGCCGGTTTGGTTCCGGGAAGGCAATTGAAAGTCGCTCGCCTTTTGGGGTCTTGCTTTAAAATTGTTGGGTTTGCTGACAGCCTGATGCTCAAGCAGGCTGACACCTTGTCGGGCTACCTGCCGGCCATTGATCCAGGTTTCCAGAACCGTAAAGTCCGACAGGTTCGCTACCCGGATAAAGTCGGCCGGATCACCTTCCTGTAATAATCCAACCGGAAGCCGGTAATGGCTCACAGGATGCAGGCAGGCGGCCTGTAGCGTATCAAAAAGATCACAGCCTTTGGCCAGGGCACGCACTACCAGCTGATTTATATGTCCGTGGACCAGATCGTCCGGGTGCTTATCGTCGCTACAAAACATGATCTGTTCGGGAAACTCCAGCAACAATGGCCATAAAGCCTCGAAATTCCGCGCCGCACTCCCCTCCCGGATCAGGATCTTCACACCGAGTCTGGCTTTTTCCCGACCTTCTTCAAAGCCAAAACACTCGTGATCCGTACTGATACCCGCTTCGAAGTAGCGCTGCGCATCTGCCCCCCGAAGTCCGGGTGCGTGTCCATCGACAGGTTTTCCGAGCAATTGTGCGGCCTCGATTTTGGCCCGCACCATGCCATCCCCATGCAACACCCCCGGAAAATTCATCATTTCCGACAGGTAGCCGATCTCCGGCAACTGAAGTAATCGGTTCACCGCTTCGGCATCCAGGCTGGCCCCGGCCGTTTCAAATCGGGTCGCCGGCACGCAGGACGGGGCACCAAAACAAAATTTGAAGGGCACCTGACGGGCGTTTTCCAACATATAGTGCACCCCATCAGCCCCTAGTACATTGGCAATTTCGTGCGGGTCGGAAACGGTAGCCACCGTACCATGCACTACTGCCAACCGGGCAAATTCTGACGGCGGCAGCATACTGCTTTCAATATGTACATGTGCATCGACAAAACCCGGCAAAATAAAACCACTTTCTTCCGGTACACTGTCCACCCGGCGAATATGCTGGATCCGGCCGTTTTCCACTGCGATTTCAGCCGGAAATATCCGGCGCTGGTGCAGATCCACCACTTGTGCTTGAAGGTACATGGCAACACTTTTTTGATCAAAGTTAAGCGTTTAAGCCTGTCCATGTTCCTCCATTTTACGTTGTATTTGAAAGGAACCAGAAAGTAACAGGCGCCAACCGTATATTTGGCTCGATGAAAACACCTTTGCTGCTCCTGCATGGCGCACTGGGCTGCGCCGCCCAATTCGACCCTTTACGCCCGCTCCTGCTTACAGAAGACAAAACGTATGCACCCGATTTTCCGGGGCACGGAGGGACGCCTTTCGACCAACCGTTTTCCATCGCATATTTCAGTGATTTTGTCCTGCATTTCCTGGACCGGCTTCAATTGGACCGGGTACGGATCTTCGGCTATAGCATGGGGGGCTATGTGGGGTTGCAACTGGCCTGTGCCCACCCCGACCGGGTTGACAGCATTAGCACTTTGGGGACGAAATTCAATTGGACGCCAGAATCGGCCGAACGCGAAACTGCCTTGTTACAACCCGATAAAATAGAGCAAAAAGTACCGGCATTTGCCCAATTGCTTGCCGACCGGCATGCACCTGCAGACTGGAAGGAGGTGGTCCGCCAGACCGCAGGATTGATGCGTCTGCTTGGTCAGGGTGCTGCCCTCCAGGAGCCTGATTTCCGATCGTTGCAATGCGCGGTACGGATCGGCTTGGGTGAGCTGGATAATATGGTCACGCCAGAAGAATCGCGCACTGTGGCAGCACAGATCCCCAGTGCCCGTTTCGAGGTCTTGCCACAGGCAAAGCACCCGATCGAACAGGTGGACCTGCAACTACTGGCAACCTGGCTCAGCAACGGTCAGATTTAGACAGGAGTTGTCAAACGCACTAAAAAATCCGACATTTGTAACCTTACCACAAAAAGTCGTGTCATAACCGGAAAATAACAAGTGCCAATACATGGCAAGCACCATTAGTGACGAAACGCTTATCCAGCAAGCAATTAAGGGCAGGCAAAGTGCCTGTGCTATGCTCGTGAAACGATATGAAAAATACGTGTTCACACTGGTGCTGCGGATGGTTAAAAACCGGGAGGATGCAGACGAAGTAGCCCAGGATTGTTTTTTGCGAATGTTCCGGTATTTGCCCGAATTCCGGGGCGACTGTAAGTTTACAACCTGGCTGTACAAGATCGTTTATTCGACCTCGCTCAACCATTTGCGAAAAAAGAATCTGGATACGCGCTCGCTGGATGATGCCGAGCGACCTATTGATGTGGCCGATGAAAGTACGCTCAATGCCGCAGCCAGCATGGAGCGGGAGGACCGAAACGCGGCCCTCCAGGAGGCAATTGACATGTTATCACCGGATGATGCGAATATTATTACCCTGTTTTACCTGTATGAACAAAATCTGGAGGAAATTTGTCAGGTAATGGACCTTACGATGACCAATGCGAAAACCAAACTTTGTCGGGCAAGGCAACGGCTGAAAACGGTTATTGACACCCGGTTCTCAGCCCAGATCCGGGAAAGTACCTGAATTTTGAAATGCGTCAGCCTGCTGCAGGCAGCAGGACAACTTAATAAATGATGGAAAATAAACTTTTGCTCACCGACGACCTGCTTTGGGATTATGCCGATGCACTCCTGACAACAGAGCAGATGGAGCAGGTGGATCATTACCTTCAGCAGCATCCGGAATGGCGGGAGCGGCTGCAAATGATCCGGGCTGAAAAGCAGGAACTGGCCGCAGTGCCGCTCGAATCACCGGACCGGGGTTTCGCCGACCGGGTGATGGCTGCCTGGGCCGCCGAACAGGTAAAAACCAAAACGGCCGGCAACGGAAAAGACTGGATCATCCGGCTGATCGCCCTGGTCTTTGTCCTGTTCATCCTTACGCCTATCGTTCTTTTGATCCTGAACGCTCCCCAGATAGCCCCTGTTGATCTGCCGGCAGTTGAAATGCCTGAACTGCCGGTAGTGAACTGGTCGGCAATCCTTGATAGCACCGTGCTGCAATACGGGCTCTTGTTAGCGTTTGCCTTGGCCGGGCTTCGCCTTTTGGACAAGTTTTTGCAACAACGCTTCCGGACACACCAAATAGCCTGACGCATGCTGTATAAACATCATTTATGGAGCGCGAAAAAAAATCCAAGCATTTTATTCATCAACCGGAGTTTCCGGGCGGCCCGAAGGAACTGACCAAATTTATTTACCAGCACCTCCGGTACCCCTCCGATGCGCTAAAAGCCGGCGTGGAAGGAACGGTGATCGTGGAGTACGACATCGATTTCAAAGGTAACGTCATCGATACGCGGGTATTGCAAGGGATAGGACACGGGTGCGACGAAGAAGCCTCCCGGGTGGTCCGCCTGCTCAAGTTCTCTGTTGGCCGCAACCGGGGCGTCCGGGTGTTGTTTCACAAAAAAGCAAATATCCGGTTCAAACTACCGCAACAAACCAGGCCCAAACAGCCGGCTGTCAACCAGCCCGGAAGTACGCAGGTCCAGTATGTGTACACCACACACACTCCGCAGAAAGATACGGAACAGCCGGAGCAAAAACCGGCTACCACCACGTATTCCTATACCATTCAGTTGAATAAAAAAAACTAAGAAGTTATTCCGCGAGCAGGTCTCGGCCGATATCCCGCCGGTAATATTTACCTTCAAATTGCACCTGATCCGCCACTTCCAGCGACCGTTGTACGGCTTCGCCGATGGTCATGCCGAAAGAAGTGATCGCCAGCACCCGTCCGCCATTGGTCACAATATTGCCGTTAGTTTGTTTCGTCCCGGCATGCAGGTACAGGCTATTGGGTCCGGCCGGGGCCAGTTGGATCAAATCGCCCTTTCGGTATGCCTCCGGATACCCCCCTGCAGTCAGCATAACTGTTGCCGCCACTTCCGGGATGGTTTCAATGACAGCATCCTGAAGCGTACCGGACACCAAATCCCTGAACAACCGAATCAGATGATTCTTCATACGCGGAAAAACCACCTCCGTCTCCGGGTCTCCCATACGGCAGTTATATTCGATCACCATGGGGTTCCCCTCCACGTTTATCAGTCCGAAAAAAATGAACCCCTTATAGTCGATCTGCTCTGCGGAAAGACCCGCTACAGTTGGTCGGATGATCTGATCCTCCACTTTTTTCCAAAGTTCAGGTGTAACGAATGGCACCGGTGACACTGCACCCATACCTCCGGTATTAAGTCCGGTATCGCCCTCCCCTACCCGTTTATAGTCTTTTGCTTCGGGCAGTATCTTGTACGTATTACCGTCGGTCAGTACGAATACAGAAAATTCAATGCCGCTCAGAAACTCTTCGATAACCACCCGCCGGCTGGCATCACCAAATTGTCCTTCCAGCATGGTCGTTAACGCGGCGCCGGCTTCTTCCAGATCATCCAGGATCAGCACACCTTTTCCGGCGGCCAGGCCATCGGCCTTCAGGACGTATGGCGGCCGGAGGGTCTGCAGGAAAGCCATGCCTTCTTCCGGAGTGGTCACTTCCCGGTATTGAGCCGTCGGTATCTGATGGCGGGCCATAAACTTTTTGGCAAACGCCTTGGAGCCTTCCAGCTGCGCACCGGCAGCACTCGGGCCTACAACCTGCACCTCTGCGAGCGCTGAGTCTGCCGCAAACCAGTCAACGATACCACGCACCAATGGTTCCTCCGGCCCTACGATCACCATATCGATCTGGTTGGCCAGCACAAACGCTTTGATTGCCGGAAAATCTGTAACAGACAGGTCCACATTAGACCCACATGCTGCTGTGCCCGCATTTCCGGGTGCTATAAATAACCGGGAACAATCCGGGTCTTGAGCAAGTTTGTGGGCAAAAGTATGTTCACGGCCGCCGCCGCCAAGCAGTAAAACATTCATAAGAGAAAATTGTAGATCAGCACCCACATCGGGCATTCAGACTTTTGTGGCAAAAGTAGGTCAACGGCGATGAACTGCCAACCGGAGCGTGGAGAATTGGGAGCATATCCGCACGTTGTGCCGGCAGGTCAGAACTCAATCTCGAAACAACCCGCATCCGGCATCACCGGGTCACGCATTTTACCATCCAGGTCAAGTTCGATACCGGATACCGGCACAGCATACCTGTTGGCCACCGAATGCAGCGTATCCAGCCGGTAATTGTCTTCCGGTATGTTCAGGAAGAGCGTATCCTGGGTTTCCAGGTTCAGACAGGGCTGGCAGAAATCAAAAAATTCCGGGTGATCGTTGTCGCGCAGCAGATCGCGTACGCGTACGATACAGTTCTTCAGTTCGTAGTTGAACTCACCGGCGACGCCGCTGCGATCAAACAAGGTGACCTGATCGGCTCGTCCGCCGACCAAAATACAATTCCGGAACATTGCATTCAGGGGATAAGAAAGATAAGCATCACAAAAATCGTCCAGGCACAGGGCATTGCCCATCCGCAATGCTTCTCCGTCGACGCCATAACTGGCTGCAGTGCAATAGGTAAAATCATACGCACCGCCGAATTCAAGTTGGATGGAATACCCGGTATTGGAATGAAAAAGGCAATTCTCGGCCGAAATTTTGGCATGAATACCGATCAGACCACTACTGGCAGTATTGTAGATCTGCGTGTTCCGGAGGGTCAGGTCAACCGCCGAGTCGACCCGGACACCAATAATGGAGTTCCGGATGATCCCGTGTTCGATCCGATGCCCGCTCGTGCCGGCTTGTAGCCAGATGCCGGTCCATTGCCCGGGCTCCTCGGCAAATTCAGGCTCCAGGCGGTCGCCTTCAAAAATGACCGGATTATCGAGCGTGCCCTCCACCAGGAGTCGCCCGTTCCCCTGAAAAGCCAGAAAGCCGTCATTATACCGGTATACGGCCGTATCGGTCACTTCCTTTGCCAGGCCTCCGTGTACATGCACCCGGGTACCGGGTGGCATGCGTACCGTGCAATCATCGATAACCACAACTCCGTAGATCACATAAGGCCGGGGATCATCCCATACCCATTCTCCGCCGCCGCACTCGTATAACACCGCTCCACCCGCACCAAAACGGGAAGGCAGGTAAACAGCATTTTGCCCCCAGGCTTCCAGGATTACGGTTTGTGTATTGCCATTCGTTTCAAAGACCAGGTTTTCATCCAGCACAAAGGGACTGGCACTAGGTGGCGCGTCCGGATTGATCGTGACCTCGGCAAACACGTACAGGCTGTCGTTGGGAGCGATCTCAATATCGGTATGGCTGTCACCGGGAAGGCCATCCACATTGATATTAAACCGCGACTGGCTGCCCAGTTCCAGATAGATCTTGCTGATCCGGATGCTCTTGTTGTGCCGGTTGTACACCTTGAGAATGCGGGTAGCGGACCCCAGCTGGGTAAAAACCGTATCGAAGCGCAACGTATCGGTACTGAAGGCCAGCTGGTTGGCCGGGTCGGTTGTGAAGCGCTCCTTCTGGCAGAAGGGAAACACCAAAAGAACCGGGAGCAGGAAAAGAGCAAAGCGGAAAAGGCGCATGGCAAAAAAGTGCATCAATGAATGGCGAACAAAGGTAGGTGGTGGGGAATAAAAATTCAGGCGCCGGCTCTTAAAACTCCGTTATACGGTCTTTCTCCCTTGGCTGAGCGTTAAAAAAATTAACACTAGCCCTTAAGAGGACGGGCAATCGAAGCAGGTTCATCCCTGGACAGCACACTCCAAATTAAAGCCGGATTTTAGTTAATTAATGCATTCAAACTATACATTTTAAATCTTTTTTACGTTTGAAGTAGAATTATATTTCAGAAAACACTTCATCCCTTTGGCCAAAAAGGGCAGTTTGCAAAACTTTAACATCCTGTTTGTTAAATGTTTTTAACGTTTTCTTAACTACTGTGTTATTTTTGCAACGCCTTATGCCGGGCAGCGATTTTTCTCGAACAAATGAAAGCCGGTTTTGATATGGCCAGGAGGCAGAAGCCCTGTATCGACGTACTTATTCCGGCTTTTAATGAGGAAGAATCGCTACCGCTGGTATTGGCAGCTATCCCGAAAAGTTGGGTCCGGCATGTAGTTGTTTGTAATAATGGCTCCACTGATCGTACCGCTGAAGTAGCGGAACAGGCCGGAGCGGAGGTTGTCGAAGCACTGCAACGCGGGTATGGAACGGCTTGTTTGGCCGGCATGGCATACCTGGAGCAGTTGCCGGCAGCGGAACAACCTGACATTATAGTTTTTCTGGATGGCGACTATTCCGACTATCCGGAGGACCTGCCTGAAGTGGCGGGACCGATTTTGAACGATGATATGGACCTGGTGATCGGGTCGCGCCTGCTGGGAAACCCCGAACCAGGTGCCATGACCCCGCCACAGCGTTTCGGCAACTGGCTGGCGCCCCTGCTGATCCGGTGGTTATACGGCTGCAGGTTTACCGACCTGGGCCCCTTCCGGGCGATCCGATGGGACCGCCTGCAGGAGTTGAAGATGCGGGATCCGAATTACGGCTGGACGGTAGAGATGCAGGTAAAGGCAGCACAACACGGCCTCCGGTGTACTGAAGTACCCGTCCGGTACCGCAAACGGGCCGGCGGGAAAAGCAAAGTTTCCGGCACTGTCAAAGGTGTTATACTGGCAGGCTGGAAAATCATATCAACCATTTTTGTTCTGGCGGTACGCCGCCAACCATAATTACTGCAAACCAGTCCCCTGAGAAGGGAACGGTACACTCAAAACTTAACTCAAGTAACACGACACTTCTATGTTCGGTCTTCATTCGCTTTTGGAAGCACTGCAGTATCAGGCTTTTGTCGACTTCGGCTATCTGATGCTCCTGATCTATTTTGTTGCGATGAGCGGCGTGACTATCTACGCGCTGATCCAGTTCCACTTGCTTTTCCTCTACAAGAAGTTCCATAAGGAAAACCCGAAGATCGAGTATAAACAATACGAGCCGGGCGATTCCAATGCGCCGTTCGTGACCGTTCAACTGCCCATGTACAACGAGATGTATGTAGCAGAACGGATCATTGACTATGTAGCGGCACAGGAGTACCCCAAGGACCGGTTCGAGATCCATGTGCTGGATGACTCTACCGATGAGACCGTTCAGATCGTCGCCGATAAGGTAGCCGAACTGAAAGCGCAGGGCTTTAATATCGAGCACCTGCACCGGGTCAACCGCCAGGGCTATAAAGCCGGCGCACTGCAAGAGGCCATGCCGCAGGCCAAAGGTGACTTCATCGCTATTTTCGATGCTGACTTCACGCCGCGTCCTGATTTTCTCCGGACGACCATGGCCTATTTCGAAGATTCGAAAATCGCCATTGTACAGACCCGTTGGGAGCATATCAACGCAGATTACAGTATGCTGACCAAACTGCAGGCCCTGCAGCTCAACGTACACTTTACGATCGAGCAGGCAGGCCGTTCCTATGGCAATCTCCTGCTGCAATTCAATGGCACAGCCGGTGTCTGGCGTAAAAAAGTGATCGACGAAGCCGGTGGCTGGCAGAGCGACACCCTGACGGAAGACCTTGACCTGAGCTTCCGTGCGCAGATCCTCGGCTATAAGATCCAATACCTGGAAAAACTGGGCAGCCCGGCCGAACTTCCGGTCGATATGAACGCGCTGAAAGGCCAGCAGTTCCGCTGGAACAAAGGCGGCGCCCAGAATGCCCGCAAACTGCTGAAACTGGTATGGCAAACGAATAAACTTAACGGTATCCAGAAAATGCACGCGATCAGCCAGCTGATGGCTTATGGTGTCTTTCTCTGGGTGTTCATTGCTGCATTGAGCAGTATTCCACTGTCTTTTGCATTCCAGGAGCTGGGCATCTCCACGCACTTTTTGTCGTTCTCGGTAGCCGGTCTGTTCGCCGTGGCCAGCATTTCCTATACAGCCAATATCACGGCCGCGCTCAACCGCAACGGCTCGCCGTCCTTCTGGGAAAAAGTACGCTTCTTCGGCTTGTTCCTGTCGTTTCTGCCTATTTCAATGGGGCTGTCGCTGTACAACGCCATCGCTGTGATCGAAGGCTTGCGTGGTAAAGTATCCGCCTTTGTACGGACGCCGAAATACGGCATTACCGAAGGGAAAGGCTCCCTGGGTAAAGCCAGTTATATGGCCAAAAAGATCTCCTGGATCACGTATGCTGAAGGTTTGATGGCCCTGATCTTTACAGGAGCCGTACTGGTGGGGCTCAAAACGGGCAACTACGCATTTGTACTCTTCCACTCGATGCTGGCTTTTGGATTTGCCACTATCTGCTATTACTCGATCAAACACCTTCGTTTCCGGTAAGCAATACCGCAATCGATCTGTACAGGATCCCCATGCCGATATCCGGCATGGGGATTTTTATTTAGTTGACATTTACAGCAGGGCAGGCTACTTTTGAGTGTATAAACAAAAGAGCCATGAAACAATTCGCCCTCAGCCTCCTGGCCATGTTGTTGTTCAGCGCATGTGCCGTACATTATTACTACACACCTGCAGCCACTCAACCCGGCCAGACAGAAGCCGTGTATACCCAGGGGCTGCCCGGCCTCCGCTCGGAACAGTTCGGCGCCGATCTTACTGCCGGCCTGAGCGCCAAAGGTGAACAGGACCTAAGCCTGCAGGTGTATATCTATAACGACAGCGACAGCGCCTATACCTTTTACCCGGAAGATGTCAGAGCCAGCGGTTATGATGCCTTCGGACAGATGCAGCCGCTGCGTGTATTTGGTGCGGCCGAATACAAAAAATGGAAGCGCAACCGGGATATTCTGATCGGTACCGCCGTTGTAGTTGGAACGGTGGCACTCATCCTGATCATCCGGGAGATTGCCGACGATGACGACAAATCAAGCAAAAAGAAGGATTCCAAAGAGAAAAACCGGGAATGGGCATCTAACTACTTTTACGATCCCGTTCAATGGATCGACTTTTCCTTTAATGTCGCGATAATGGCCGCCTCCAACGCCGAACCACCTCCGCCTGCAGAGCCATTCTTTACGGATGATGGCCTGGTGCGCACCCATACAATTTATCCGGGCGAGGCATTGCAAGGCATCATCAAGATGCGGGGGAAAGCACCTTTCCTCCACAATATCCTGGTTGAAATACCCGTAAACGGAGCATATCACAAGTTCGCCTTTGACAACCGGACACAGGTCCGGCACCACGAGTGGTAAGGTATGGCAGGTACAAAACTGGTGACCAGCGGTCTGCTGGCACTCCTGACCATTTGCCTGGGCTACTGGATCAACCGGGCCAGCTTCGGTGTATTCATTTCAGCATATGGCCTGTTCTTCGCCCTCTATGTATGGCTGATCACCCGCAGGTCTGATTCTGCCGATCAGCGTTGGTGGATCGGCCTGGGTATTG